>CAXUKB010000218.1:0-8097 GCA_964251345.1 uncultured Fimbriimonas sp.
GACGCTTTCGCCTTGGCGGGGCGGCGGGACATCGTGGCGGCTCGACTCACCCCGATACTATAGCGGACCGCCCATCGACGCGAACCCACCGATCGCTACGGATCCTTTTGCCAATGGCCGCCGCGCAGGGTGAACGTCACGTCGCCGTCCTGGTCGGTCCGTAGGATCCGCGCGCCGGTGGCGGCGTATCGGGCCATCGCCTCGGGGTTCGGGTGGCCATAGACGTTGTTGCGGCCGACGCTCACCACGATCCACTTCGGGTGCGCGCAGGCCAGAAACGAAGGGTCGCCCGACGTGCGGCTGCCGTGGTGATCGGCGACGAGCACGTCGACAGGGCCGATCCAGTCTTCGTAGGCCGCCTCCACCGCGGCGGGCGCGTCACCGCCGACGTAGGCTCCGGGAAGGCGCGCGAGCACGGAGCCCGCGTTGTCGTCGGCGCCCGGGCGAACGGACGGGGAGGCGAGGTCGACCGCGATGCGACCGACTTGCAGACGGACGTAGGGCGGGAGCCAGCCGATCCGCTCGGAAGGGACGTGCAGATCGCGCAGCATGGCGGGCAGTTTCGGCTCCTCCGCGAAGCCCGCGTTGGCGAGGATCGTGGCGTTCGGAAAGGCCTTCGTGACCGCCGCCAGGCCGCCCGCGTGATCGAGGTCGGGATGGGAGAGCACGACGGCGTCGACCCGCGCCACTCCCATCGCGCGGAGCTTCGGCAGCACGAAAACCCGGCCCCCGTCGAGAGCCCGGCTCTTGGGCCCGGCGTCGAACAGCACGGTGCGTCCGCCCGCCCGCAACACGGCGCAAGAGCCCTGCCCCACGCTGAGGATCGTGAGGGTCGGCGGCGGTTCGGGAACGAACCAGCCGAGGAGACCGCCGACGAGGACGGCAAGGAGACCGCCTACCCCAAGCCATGCTCTCTCCTCCCAACTCCCTCTCTCGCTCGCGAGAGAGGGAGAGCGATTAGGCGGTTCTCGCACGGGGCCTCCAGAACCACAGCCATAGCCCAAAGTACGGCACCAGCAGGTACGGCGAGAAGGGCGGGATCGCGATCGACGCGCCGGGCAGGGTATCCGCCCACTCGACGACCCCTTTGGCGAAAAGCACGAGACCGCCCACAAAGGGCATGGCGCCGGCGGCACCCAAGGGATGCAGCGCCAGGGAGAGCACGATCGCGGCGAGGACGGGCGGAACGGCCAAAAGGTTGGCGGGCACGCCGACCACGGCAAGGCTGCCTTCCCGTAGGGCGACGAGCGGCGCCGCGGCGAGGCTGGCGACGAGAGAGACCGCGCCAAGCTCGTAAACCTCCCGGCGGAACTCGGCGAACGCCGTGCGCCCAGACTCCCGCGGCCGACGGGGGCGAAGCACGAGCATCCCGACGACCACCGTCGAGAGTTGGAAGCCGATTCCGTAGATCGACGCCGGATCGAAGGGAAGGTAGGCAAGCACGGCCAGCGCGAGGGCGCTCGGGCCGTCGGGCTCGCGACGCACGAGGTAAGCCGACGAGCCGACGGCGAACGCCAGCGCGGCGCGCACGGTGGGCAGGTGGAGCCCCGTCGCCATCGCGTAGAGGACGAGCGTGGCGAACACGACGCCGAGCGTCGCGCCCCGCGGCGCGCCGAAAAGGCCGCCCAGCGCCATGCCGACGATTCCCAGCGCCGCGACGTGGACGCCCGATGCGGCGACGAGGTGAACGGTGCCGGTGCGCGCCAGGGCGTCCCGTGCGTCGTCGTCCAGGCCGTCGACGTGAAAGGCGAACGCCTCGAGCCACCGGGCGGCTTCCGGGGGCAGACTTCGCTCGACGAAGGAGACGTAGCTTCGCCGCCAAGCGTCGGCGAGCCGCCAGGGCAGGGGGCCTTCCGTGAGCTTCGTCGCGGCCCGGAGATTGATGCGCCCTTCGATTCCCCGCAGGCGCTGGGCGTCCGCCGCCTCGCCGACCGGCTTCGCGACACCCGCGAGCCGCCATGTCTCCCCCCGGGTCACGAGGGCGCCGGGCGGGAAGCCCGCTCGCCAGCGATGGCCGTCCATGAGGATGTCGGCGGCGGGGCCGTAGGGCGTCTCCGACGGCACGCTGAGCACCGTCGCCACTCCGTCCGTCCGCAGGGCCGCAGGCAAGATCGGAGCGGGCCGGGGCGCGAGGGTCAACCCGAGCACGAACGCAAGCGCCACCGGCACCGGACGCCGCGCCACCCCGAGGAGGAGGAGAAAGACGAGGTTCGCAGGGTGGAGGACGGCGGTGAGCCCGATCGCCAGCGCCCCTGCGGCGAGGACTAGCGGCCGGTGGGCAAGCTCCCTCCGCAGCGCCTCCATCGGGCGTCAGCTTAGCCTAAAAAGGTTTCCATTTGGCGAGCTTTTTGAGCGCCGCGTCCCTGCCTTTCACGGGAACGAAGTGGGCCGACACGATGTCCGTCAGCACCGGCACCTCCGCGAAGAAAAACAGCCTCATCCCGACGGCGCCCCGCTTGCCCGCCTTGACTAGCTTGTCGACCTCGGCCTTAGAGGCTCCCGCTTCGCGAAGGCCCGGAAGGTCGTAGGTGAAGACGACCATCTTGGCGGTGGCCATCTTGCCTGTCGCCCCCGCTTTGGGAACGGCGTCGACGGCGTAGGTTCCCTGGATCCGGGATGGCTTACCCGCGTCGTCGACCGAGTTCAGAGCGAACCGGCCGTCGGAGCGAAGATCGAGGACGGCGCTCTTCATGCCCGTCGCCGCGGCGGCGGTCCATTCCCGGGCGATCTGCGGGTCGATCTTCGGCTTCGTCTGGAGGAGGATCAGGGCAAGGGGAATCGGCACAGAACGATCTACGATCCGGATTCCTTCCAATTCGCCAAGCGCCGCTCGGCCCGCTCGCGAATCGTGAGGCCCGTCTCCTCGGTCGGCTTCGGAGTCTCGGCGATCGGCGACGGCGGGACGGCGGGACGTTCGCGAAGGGGCACTTTCGTCGTTTCGGACTCCAGCCCCTCACCCCTGCCCCTCTCCTCCGGAGGGGAGAGGGGTTCTGCATCCGCCGGAGGCGACGGGAGGGAAGTTTTCGCGGGGCGCACCCCAAAGCGGATATCGATGAACATGCCCCGCTCACCCGCCATCGCTTCGAGCCGCTCGAGGATCTGAGGCTTCATTAAGCGTAGCTCTTGCGCCCAAGCCGAGCCCTGGGTGGCGACCCACACCGTGCCTTTGTCGTATCGGTCGGGAACGCTCTTCGAGCCAAGCAGGGGACCGACGATCTCCTCCCAGCGCCGCAGCGCGGCCCCCGCCCGCGCGGCACGCAGCACCTCGGCGTTCTCGACCGCCCGCGGCAATACCCGTCCGACGTGGCGCATCGTTTTACTCGATCGCGAGTGCGATCTTGACCCCTTGCTTGATACGAAACAGGTCCGCCTTCGAGACCTTCCCCAACGGGTCTCGCAAGTCGCCCTTGTCCAGAGTAAAGATCTGGTTCGTAATCGCCCAACTGGGACGTTCGAGCCCATTCTCGGGCGATGGCTCTAGCGCCACAAAGGTCGGGCTGGGTCTTGACTTCGTGGTGAGCGGCATGACGATCACGTTCGGGTAACCCTCAAGCCGATTGAGGAGATCGGTCTGGATGACGACGACCGGCCGGGCTCCTTCTTGGAGATGGTTTTGGCGAGGACCGAAGTCATGGCGAAAAATCGCACCTTGCTCAATCGCCAAGCAGGATCACCTTGTCTTGGGCAGGCGCGAAGTCGGAGACGTCGTTCGCCTCCTCGTCCCAGGCAAGGCAACTTAGGCCTCTTGCAATCTCCGCTTCTCGGTCTCGCTGAAGCTTTTCACGGACCGCCTGGACGACGTAGTCGGTCGCCGTACCATGCTCACGCCGTTGGATTGCCTCCGCAATGTCAAGGGGAAGCCGAAGGCTCACCTGCTTCGTCGCCGTTCCACTCGCCGCCACCCCTGCATTATACGTCATACAAGACGGGTGACGAAGCGTCATGCAATCGAACCGGCGGCAACGATCCCTCCCCGTACCTCGAACAGCCGTGCTCGCTCTAAGATCCGTTCGCCCGCGGCGGACGCCTCGGTGCAGGTGAGGACCGCCTGAGCGGCGCGGTCGAGAACGACGTCCACCAGCATGGAGCGCCGAGAGGCGTCGAGGTCGCTGAGGATGTCGTCGAGAAGGAGGAGGGGAGGCACCCCGCGCTCCTCGCTCGCGACGTCGAGGGTAGCGAGCTTCAGGGCGATCACCGCCGTGCGCTGCTGGCCTTGGGAGCCGAAGAGCCGGGCATCCCGGCCTTCGATCTCAAGGCGCAAGTCGTCGCGGTGCGGCCCGACGAGGCTTGCGCCCCGCGCGACCTCCGCGGGGCGGCTGTCCGCGAACGCCGCCGCCAACGCCGGCTCGTCCGCCGCCTCATCTTTCGGTTCGTAGCGCAGGTCGAGCGCTTCGCCACCGCCCATCCGGGCGTGGACCTCTCGCGTCGGCGCGACGAGACGCGCCACGTAGTCTTCCCGGGCGGAACGCAGGTGCGCTCCGTGGTGCGCCATCTGCGCCTCCCACGGCTCGAACACGGCGGCGAGGATGGTCCGCTCTCGCGACAGCCTCAGCAAGGCCCCTCGCTGCTCCTGTGCGCGCTTGTAGCCCGCGAAGTGGTGCAGGTAGGCCGGGGAGAGGGCGGAGAGCTCCAGATCGAGGAACAGTCGGCGGTCGGCGGGCTCGCCGCGCACGATCGCCATGTCGGCGGTGGAGACGCACACCACGGGCAGCCGTCCGATGAGGTCGGCGGCGCGGGGAAGGGCGAGCCCGTTGATCCGCGCTCGCTTGCGAGCCCCTCGCTCTAGGGCCATTCCCAGGCGGGTACCGCTTTCGGAGAGCTCGACCTCCACCAAGGCCCGCTCCTCACCGTCGCGGATCGCCTCGGCGTCGCGCTGGCCGCGGAGAAGTCTCGTGGTGCCCAAGAGATAGAGCGCCTCCAAGAGATTCGTCTTGCCCTGGGCGTTGGGACCCGACACCACGTTGAATCCCGGGCTCAACGCAAGGTCCAGAGAAGAGTAGTTTCGAAAGCCCGCGAGAGCGAGGCTTTCCACGGCATTCTCTTTAAGAAAACTCTTCTCTATCAATCCTTATTACTCCTCTTAAGGCGGACGAAAGTGGGGAAAACTTTCGGCGAGGAGTCTAAGGAGCGGACCACTTAGGTTCGAATCTACCCTTTTGGGGCGGTGGAAAACGGTGTGGGAAACCGTTCGGGTTATCCTTCGCGAAGGGGGTGTTTTCCACCGCCTTCGGACCGTCCCCATTCTTCCCCACGTTGTCCACCGGGGATATCCGCGGGATTGGGAAACGCGAGGGACACGATTCGCCCTCTATTCAGGACGGGTGAGCGGCGCGAAACGCCGCAGAAAGATTAGGCTTTTCGCGCGTCGTCGAAGCGGGACCGGGCGGCTTCGATGCCGGGCAGTTTGCCCATGATCCAGGTCCAGAAAGGGGTGAACTGCGCCATGATCTCCTTTCCGTCGGAGGTGAGGGCGTACTCCACGCGGGGCGGAACCTCGGCGTACACGGTTCGGGTCACGAGCCCGTCGCGCTCTAGGGCGCGCAGGGTTTGGGTGAGCATCTTCTGACTGATGCCATCGATCCGCTCGAGAAGCCGGGCGAACCGCAGGGGGCCGTCCGCTTGGTTCAGAGTGTGGAGGGTCCACAGCGACCACTTGCCCGCCACTTGGCCGACGATCTCTCGCAACGTCGCCTCCTAGATCTCGGTCAGGCCCTCGCATCCGGGGGACCTCTTCGGGAAGGTTACCATTCGGTGAGTATGGAACTTTTCGGTGCCTTCTTTACAAAGGAGAGTGAAGCGCTACACACTCCATAGCGTGAAAACCCTCCTCATCACCGGAGCCTCTTCCGGCATCGGCAAGGCCACCGCCGAGACCTTCGCGGACCGGGGCTGGAACGTCGTCGCGACCATGCGCGACCCTTCGGCGGGAGGGGATCTCGCCCGCCGGGACGACGTAATCGTCGTCCGCTTGGACGTGAGCGACCCCGCGAGCGTGCGGGCCGCGGTCGACGCGGGGATCGCCCGTTTCGGCGCGATCGACACGCTGATCAACAACGCGGGCATCGGCCTGTTCGGGACCTTCGAGGAGCTCTACCCGACGCGGGGGCGTGAGATCTTCGACACCAACGTGTTCGGCGTCATGGACGTCACTCAGGCCCTCCTCCCGCACTTCAGGGCGCGCCACACCGGCACGATCGTCAACGTCGGCTCGCTCGCGGGGCGCTTCGCGTTCCCGCTCGGCACCCTTTACGACGCGACCAAGTACGCCCTCGAAGGCTTCTCGGAGGCGCTCGCCTACGAGCTGATCCCGCTGGGCATCGGCGTCAAGCTGATCGAGCCTGGGCTCGTGCGGACGCGGCTGACCGAGGTCATCCGAAGCGACGTGCCGGTGGGCGACATGATTCCCGACTACGCCGCCTTCAGCGAACGCACCCTGGAGATGTTCCGGACCATGATGGCGGGCGACATCCCCGACGCGGCGACCGTCGCCGGGCGGATCTTCGACGCCGCCACGGACGGCACCGACCGCCTGCGCTACCCCGTTACGGAAGGAGGCCCGGAGATGGAGGAGGCGCGGCGCGGGATGACCGACGAGGCGCACGTCGCCCAAATGCGGTCGATGTTCGTGCCGAGTTCCGACGGATCGTGAGCCCCCGTCGGGGCCGGGTCGCACGATCCGGTTTTCCGGTACCGTCAAAGGGTCGCGCATGGACGAGATCACCGCCGAATACGAAGCCGCCGAATTGGCCCCCGTCGAACCCCTGCGCGCGGTCGCCCGCGCCACCGTCGCGGCCAAGACCGACCTCGGGCGGGTGCGCGAAAACAACGAGGACAAGTTCGAGTTCTACGTTCCCGAGGACGAGCGGACCCTCGCGGGTAAGGGCGCGGTGTACCTCGTGTGCGACGGTATGGGCGGCCACGCGGCGGGGCAGATCGCGAGCGAGCTGGCGAGCAAGACGTTCATCGACGTGTACGTGAACCACCCCGGCGAGAGCCCGGTGACCGCGATGACGACCGCCGTCGTGGCCGCCAACCGCTGGGTGTTCGAGAACGCGAAGAACAACCCGCAGCGCAAGGGCATGGGCACTACCCTCTCCGCCCTGATCTTGCGGCAGGACGAGGCGTTCACGGTCCAGGTGGGCGACAGCCGGGTCTACCGCCTGCGCGACGGCGAACTGGAGCAGCTCACCCACGACCACACCTGGACCGACGAGGCGATCCGCGCGGGGATGATCACTCCCGAGGAAGCCAAGAACCACCAGTATAAGCACGTCATCACCCGCGCGGTGGGTACCGAGGCGCAGGTGGTGCCCGATGTGGCGCGGCACGAACTGCGAGAGGGCGACCTGTTCATGGTGTGCTCCGACGGTCTGCTGAACCACGTCGAGGACCCGCAGATCGCGGAGATCCTCAAGGGCTTCGCGCCCGCCGACGCCTGCTGGCGTCTCGTCGGCGCCGCGCTCCAGGGCGGCGGCTCGGACAACACGACGGTGCTCATCGTTCGCGTGGACACCTTGGAGCGGCCCGAGACGGGCGAGCCCGCCGAGATCCCATCGCCGTCGTAAGGACGAGGATTCCTGTTGCCGCGGGAGGGTTCGTGCCCGCGTCCCAAAGGTCCACCGTGGCGTCGGCACAAACCATCCGAACGGCTACGGGGAGAAGCCATTCGCCAACGCCACGAGTTCTTCTTGCAGACCCACGAACACCAAGCGAAGCTCGTGGAGAAAGTCGGGCGCGGCCTGAAGGCGAACGGACCAGTGGGTCTCGCCGCGCTTCGCCATGACCACCTCGATCCGAACCTCGCCACCGTCGTTCGTCCAAAGGTAGGAGCCGTAGCCGTCTTCGGAGAGTCGCCGCAAGCTGGCCGCGAGTCGGGGGAGTTCGTCGGGACCGAGGCCGAGCGGGATCGCGGCTTGGCACCAGGCGGTCGTCGCCCGAACCGCCGTCGAGGTCAACGTGAGGGAGGCATCGCCGTCGTGGAGGTGAAGAGGCATAAGAACGAGATAGGGTGCCACGGGTGCAGGGCGCTGGCTTGTGCGGCCCTCATCCGTGCGACCGCTCCCCACGGGCGACGGCGGCACGGACATCCGCCTCTAA
>CAXUKB010000219.1:0-8084 GCA_964251345.1 uncultured Fimbriimonas sp.
TCTCGTATCGAAGGCCTGTGTGATTTCTATCCTAGCTTCGGAAAATCACCGGCGTCGGGGTTCTCGTCCCGACGCGCGATGCCGCCTTCTCGACCGCTCGAGGGACTCTGGCTTCCTCACCTTCAGCTAAGAGGAGACGAAAACCCCTTCATCGGCTAAAGCCTGAGCTTTAGCCGCCGTAGGAGTGTCTCGCCGAGACAGAAGCCGCGGGCGATCGAGATCCATCGATGAGGGATTGACGACCGACTCGTCTCCGTCCCCTACTCGCCGGGTTTCGCCCGGCGGAGGGCGACCACCAAAGGCGGCCCCTCTCCCGGTGGGAGGAGGCGGCCGCTGATTCTCGTCGTGCCCAGCGGCTTCCGCCCGTCGAAGAACGTCACCTTGCCCAACGTGCTCAAAAAGAGGCCATCGGGCGCGTACGTCTCGATGACGAACGCAGACTGGGCGTCGGCGGGATCGACGCACATGCCCTCGATCCCGACCGCCGGCGCTTCTCCGCTCGCGACGTTGGTGTAGCCGACTTCGACCCCGCCGATCCGGCAGCGAATCGGCGCGGCTTTGTCCCTGCCCGGGATCACCGCCACGCAGCCGTCGCCGTAGCGCGCGGCGAGCCGGTCCCGGGTGCCCCGTGCCTCCGCGATCGCCCGCTGGTGGAAAACGAGCCAACCGGCCGTCCCGGCCACCGCGAGGGCCAGAACCCCCCTGCCCAGAAAACGGCTCCGCGTCCGCACGGGTTCAGCCTAGCACGGTGGCGTCCGCGGTTACGCCTCCCCGGCGCCGATCCGGCTCCGCGTCCTTTGGGCCATTGCGAGACTCTCCCCGTCTGTTCTCGCCAACGGGCAAAAGCGCGAAGAAGAGGACGTCGTCAGGACGCCGAAGCCGAACCATAGGGAAAGAGCGCCCGCCGTCATGAGACGATCGGCGGGCCAGCCACTTCGCTTGAGCCTCTAGAGCGGGCTCTTCGCGGGTCCATTCGAGAACCAATGACGTAGACGTGGGACGACGCCAAAGCGGTTCGCCCGGTCTCAGGCAATCGGGACCTTCGGTCCCTAGCAGGCGCGGGCGAGGGGCGAGGTGCTGCGCCAGAGGTACCGGGCCGCCCAGACACGCTCGTCCTCGTGCTCGACCGAGGCGGGCGCCCCGTTGCCGCAAGCCGCCGTTCCGAGGTCGCACGCGGCGTAGACGGGGTACGCGGGCGCGTCGATCCCGCCGACGAGCGCCTGAAGCTCAGCGGTGAACTCTTCGAGGGTCTCCGGCGCCCAGCGCCGCTCGCCCGCGATCGTCGTGCGCTCGCCGGGACGCCGGCACCACACGGTCAGGGTGAGAATGGGGGTCACGTTGCGATCTTTCCCCATGTTTCGGCCCCTTCGAACCGGCAAACGGACGAGGTCGAACCGAATCCTTTTTGCTCGCTTCTCGAGAAAAGCCAAGGACACCGATGCGGAGACACGAACGCTCCCAAAAAGGGGGTGCCACGGGTAGAGGGATACCCCGTGCCCGGAAATTCCGAGAAGCGGGGCACCCGATTCGACCGGGGGTGCCACGGGTAGAGGGATGCTCGTGCCCGTCACCCGTGCCCCATAGAACCTCCAAGTCACGGGTGACGACCGCACGAGCCCTCGGTCTCTACCCGTGGCACCCCTGGAGGTCTCAAGACGAGGCACTGGATTCCGTTCCGGTCAAAGATCCCGAAAAGCGAAATTAATCTTATGGTTACAGTAAAAATATCGTATAGTAGAGTTTCCCTTTGGACATGACGATGAACCGTTCGTTCCGTTTCCTCCCGGCGCTCGCCATGCTCGGCTTCGCCCCTCTCGCCTCGGCCTCTTTCCTCGTCTACGGAGACATGGACCGGCTCGGCTTCGGCCCCTACTCCAGCGATCCCACCGTCGGCGCGACCCTGCAAGGGCTCGCCCCGAACGCGGTGACCTACGGTAACCTCATCCAGGGCAACGGCTACCCCTTCTCGCCTTCGCCCGGCGATTACCCCGGCACCGACCAGATCTACGTGGGGTCGTCCCAAACCTCGACCCACGACGGCTACTCGACCTAGGCGTGCCGCATCGCCTGGCCCCAGGTGATCTCGCTCGACTACTCGTCCCTCGTGCCGGCGGGCGGAAGCTTGGCGGGGCTCACCCTCGGCATCGGGGCGAACGACTTCCAGAACAAAGTGTTCGGGCAGGCCTTTCAGGCGAAGATCAACGGCGTCGTCAGCCCGACGCTGTCGAGCGTCCTCAACGGCTTCGACCAGACGGGCCCGCTCAGTCAGTTCTTCACCATCGGCCTCGATCCCAGTCTCCTCGGCTCGTCGCGGACGCTCACACTGACCATCGACGAACTGGGCGACGGCGGCGACGGTTGGGCGGTCGACTACCTGACGATGGGCATCGCGGCCCAGCCCACCCCCGAGCCCGCGACCTTCGCCGCCTTGGGGATCGGCGCGTGGGCGGTCCTACGGCGGCGTAAGCGCCTTTAACAGAGCTCCCGTTCCCCTCTCCTTTACGCGATGACGGTGATCGCCACAAAGGTGAGCCGTCATCCAACGCCTAACTTCGTTTCCTTCTTCCCCCTTTCCTTTTCCGCTTCCATCTCTTTTTACGATAGTTCACGGTCGTGGGCGAGAATGGAGCTCAAGAGTTCCGGGCGTCTCGCACCGTCCTTCGCACCCCGCTTTTGCGCTCTCGCGCTTTTGGAGAACCCGAAGCGAGATCCTGAGGCCGCTTTGCCCGAGTGATGAAGCGAGCGCTTAGCCCGTTCTCCGGTGTCCACCTCCTAAGCGCCTACCCGTAGTCTTATGGACTAAGAACTCACGCCATTTTTTCACAAAGCCCGGGGCGGTAGAACGAGGCGTGAGGCACTGCACCGCCAAAGCGGGCGACGCGCCGAGACGGGTTCGCGCGTGACGATTCGGATCGTCGGCGGCCCCGGCGACGAGGTCGCCGACCTCGTCCGGGCGGTGATCGAGGCGGGACACGAAGCGGCGTGCGCCCATTCTCCCGGAAAGGCCGACCTGACCGTCGTCGCCGTCGGCGCCCGCCGCGCGTTCGCCCACGAGTTGGCCGCTCCGGACTCGGTCCTCTTCTGTCCGACCGTCCTGCTCCCGGAAGACGGCGGGCTCGACGCGCTCCGTGCGATGCTCGGCCTCGCCGCGCGCGACGTCTTGCGGGTGGCCGAACTCACGATCGACCGCGAGCGCCAGGAGGTTTGGTGCGCAGGGCAGCTTATCGAGCTTACGCGGACCCAGTTCAACCTCCTTGTCGCCCTCGCCTGCCGCGCGGGCCAGGTGATCTCCTACCGCGCCATTTGGCTCGCCGCCTGGGGCGACGACCACCTCTGCGACAACACGCTGAGCGTCCACGTGCGGAACCTGCGCCGGAAGCTCGGCGACCTTCCCGAGGCGCCGCTTATCCGCACCCACAAGGGGTTCGGCTACGCCCTCGGCCCCCCGGATCGAGGCTAAGAAGGGCAGATCGAAGCGGGATGCCCCGACGTCGTCTCCGTCTTTCGGGGCTTTTCCCTTATTCTTTTTGAGGAGTTCGACCTTCCTCGCCCGCTCCCTAAGAGCCCCTAACAAAACTCCGATGTCGAGTGCGGTGGCCCGCCACCGCTTTCGTAAGCGAGCCTGCGAGCGCTCGATGACGGGGGCCTGCTGGAGCACTCACGGTTTTGTGAGAGATTCTCAGCCGACGCGAGCGGCCCTCGCCGAGGCCGAAGACTCGGGCTCCCGCAACCCATCGCTTGAGGCTTGACACCGCACGACTTCGCAAACGGTGCATCGAGAGTCTTTCGCGGGGCAAGCTCCGCCGCTCCATGCTATAGATCCAGCTTGATCGTCTGGTCTCCGTCCCGGACGAAGATCCGCGTTTCGCGCCGGTACGAGCGAGTGAGCTCCGCCACGCGGGCCACGGCGGCGGGGTCGCCGGACGCCGCCTTCCCGACGATTTCGCGTAGCGAGGCGACGGTCTCGTCTTGGATGGAGACGAACTCGACGGTGCGCGGGTGCGAGCCCCCGAGGCGGGTGAGCAACCGTCCGTCGGGCGCGGTGTGGACCGACCGTCGAATGAGTCGGCCGATCGCGGCGTCGACCTCCGCCGTGCGATCCGGGGGCACGAGCCAGTAGGCGGCCCGGCCCGGCAGATCGACGAGGATCCGCGGCGTCAGAACGGTCGTGCCCAGGACGTCGTCCTCGGCCCGAACGACGACCGGCGCGTCGATCCGGCTCGGCCCCACTTCCATTTGTGGGATCAGCCGCTGTCCCGACTTTTCGGCTTCCCCCGGACGAATCATGAGACCGTCCGCAAGGTCGACGCCCTTCGCCGCGGCGAAGGACGACTCGGAGAGAACGACGCAGTTCGTCCCGGTGTCGAACACCAAGCGCAAGGGGCGACGCGCGAGCCGTCCGGACGTGAGGAAGAAGCCGTCGGCGTTCTCTTCCAAGGGGAGAACCCGGAGCCGTCCTCGGCCGTCCTCGGCGCCTTCCCGCAAGGCGCGCTCCGCCTCCCGCTGCGTCAAGGCCCCGCCCAATCGGAGCGACACCTCCCCGCCCGCGGCGTCGATCAAGACCTGCCCGCCCATGAGGAAGGTGCAGCCGAGCGAGCCCACGACCTTCGTGGCGTTCGTGAATCCCGGCTTCACACGGTACTCGGGTTCGAGCTTCGCGGGGAAAGTGAGCCGCGCGTCGCCGACGTGGAGCCGGGGACCGTCCCAGCCTGCCGGAAGCGTGCCGTTGTAGGCGGTGTAGGGATAACCCGTGTCGAGTACGAACCACGCCTGCGTCTCAGGCCCCACGTCGGCGAGCACGTACGGAATGCCGAGCAGAAACTTGGCTTCCAGCGGCCGAAAGCCTGACGGAGGGGCCAAGAGGGTGAGGAGCGGCAGCACCACGGAGGGAGTGTAGCCGGGAGGACGTCACCCCTTCCTTTCGTCGATGGTTCGTGCGAGGAGAGGAAGGGGCCGGGGAATAGAGAGCGGGAGCATCGTGGATTGGCGATTTAGGACTGTGGGGTTCACCCTACGAAACACGGACCCGGAATCTCGATCCGGCCCTTTTCACCTGGAACAGGGCGTCAAAGGAAACGGGATCGTCTTGTGTCGTGTCCTTCGACGGACCCTCTCTCGCTGGAGTGAAAGGAAGGAGCGACGTCTCATTCCCATCGCCACCTCTTAAGGCTGGCGGACGATGTCTTCCTCCAGGTCGATGGAGCGGCCGTCGGTTCCCGGAAAGGCGGCGCCGGTGATGTAGGAGTGGACGCGCAGGCGCGAACCGGTCGCCTTGTCGATCCAGAACATCGCCTCGACCGCCGTCTTGCCTTTTCCCGTCTCACCGCCCCGGGAGACGACCTTCCACGCGTCCTTGTCGCCGACCCGCTCCTCGCCCGCGACCGTGTAGAAGAGACGGACGCCGGTGTCCGAGGCGTTCTTGTCCACCGGGAGCTCGAGTTGCCAGCTCACGCCGGTCTCGACGGGCTTCGTCGGAAAGACGAACTGCGTGAGACGGGAGGAGCGGAAGGCGTCTTCCGCCGCCTTTTCGCTGTCGACGTCGACGAGACTTCCGTCGGGCCGCAGGACGATCGTCTCCGGACTGGGCGGGAGCATCTGGCGCTTGCCGTCTGCCCCTAGGACCGAAAGGTCGCGGTCCACGGTGAGCACCACCCGATCGGCCGCGACCGACTTCGTCGTCTCCTTCAGGGTGCCGCCGGCCTTGAACGTCGAGCCGGAAGCTTGGGCGGTCAGATCGACCTTGAACCGCGCGACCTCGCCGACCTTGGGCGTCCACCGCAGGACGGCAGGCGCGAGGGCCGATGCGGCCACGGTGGCCACGAGCGCAAGGCGAAAGGGCATCATCGACGCCATTGTAGCCGGGCCGCGTGAGTCGATCGTGAGTCGACGCCGGGAAGGCCGAAAAGTCCCTTCGGGTTACGGCCCTGCTGTAACATGGGCGTGTCGCGATGCGCACGAACGAGACCGCCCCCCTGCCCTTCTTCGTCGCGGGCGGCACCGTGCCTCCCGGTTCGCCCTCCTACGTCGAGCGATTAGCGGACCGGGAGCTCTACGACGCCCTTCTCGCGGGCGAGTTCTGCTACGTTCTGAACTCCCGTCAGATGGGGAAGTCCAGCCTCGCGGTGAGGACCATCGACCGGCTCGTCGAGGCGGGTGAGCGGTGCGCCTTCGTCGACCTCACCCGCGTGGGCGGCGCGACCGTCACCCCGGAGCAGTGGTACGCCGGGCTGCTTCTGGAGACCGGCCGCGCCTTTGGCCTGCGGGCCGAGGCGGCGGCGTGGCTCAAGGCGCACCGGGACGTGGGCCCCGCCCAACGGCTGCTCTCCTTTCTGCACGAGGAGGTCTTAGGAGCGATCGAGGGGCCGGTCGTCCTCATGGTCGACGAGATCGACGCCGTGCGCTCGCTCAGCTTCTCCACGGACGAGCTTTTCGCGGGGTTCCGGCAACTCCACAACGGAAGGGCGAGCGACCCCGACCTCCGGCGCCTCACCGTCTGCCTTCTCGGGGCGGCCCTCCCGAGCGACCTTATCCGCGATCCTCGGACCACGCCGTTCAACGTCGGGCGAAGGATCGAGTTGCGGGACTTTACGCCCGAGGAGGCGAGGCCCTTCGCGATGGGACTCGCCTCCCCTGGAGAGGGGGCAGGGGGTGAGGGGAAGGAAGCGCAAGCGGCCCAGGCCCTCGCGCGCGTCCTTCACTGGACCGGCGGCCACCCCTTTCTGACCCAGGTGCTCTGCGCGGAATTGGCCTCCCCCTCTCCAAGTGGCTCGTCCTGGAGAGGGGGCAGAGGGGAGAGGGGGGCCGTCGATGCCCTCGTCCAGTCTCGCTACCTCGACGCCCGCGCTCGCGAGACCGACACCAACCTCACCGACGTCGGACGCCGCCTCCTCGGCGAGGGCGACCCCAACGTCGACGATGCGGGCCGCGCGGACACCCTTTCGCTCTACGGCCGGATGCTCCGCGGCAAGGACGTAGACGACGACGAGGCCAACCCCGCCGCCGCGCGCATCAAGATGAGCGGCGTCGCGCGGGTCGAGAACGGCAGCCTCAAAATCCGAAATCGCATCTATGCCCGAGCGTTCGACTCGAAGTGGGTCCGGGAGGCCATGCCGGGGCAGGAGCTTCGGCGGCAGCGAAAGGCGTTCTGGCGGGGCGCCCTGCGCGCGGGGCTCGTCGGCACGGCGGTCACGACCTTGGTCGGCGTCCTCGCCTTCCTCGCGGTTCGAAACGCTGAGCGCGCGACCCGGGCCGAGGCGGCCGCCAAGCGCGAGCGCGACGACGCCCGCTACGACACCTACCTGGCCTCGATGCAAACGATGCTTCAGCGGCAGGAAGAGGGGAACGGCACGGCGATCCGCCGAACCCTCGCCGACCTGAAGGACGATCCCGCCCGGGGCTGGGAATGGGACTTCTGGAACCACGTCGCGAACCACGGCCAGACGCGGCTCGATTACAAGGGTTCCCACATCCCCTATCCCGGGAGTTCGCCGAAGAGCCCCTACGTGGCGGTGGCCGACGCCGATGCGCTCTACCTCTACGACGCCGCGACGGGCCGACGCCATCTCCGCGTCGCCCTTCCCCACTCGTCGGGCGGCGCCTGGATGCCCGGCATGTTCCACGACGGATCGCGCATTCTGGCCATCAGCGGAAACCAGGATCGGCTGATGCTCATCGATCTCGCGACCGGTCGCATCCTCCGGGACCGCCGTTTCCCCGCACTGACCACCTTCACCGACTTTTTCGACTGGGACTCCGCCGACGATCGGTTTACCATCGTCAAGAACGACGATTCGAAAGGGCCGCGTGGCCTGTGCCGCCTGGACCTCGCCACGCTGGATCTGACGCCGATTCGTCTGCGAAAAAGCGTCGACCCCGGCGGGATCTACTTCGACCGCACGGGCCTCGACGTCGCTTGGGTGCAGCGAGACGAGCGGGGGCGTGGCCTCTCGATCCGCCGTCTGGCCGATCTCGAAGAAACCCGCTGGATTCCGCTCCTCGGTCCCACGGGCCGGATCACGTTCAGCCCCACCCCGTCTTGGGAGGCGGTCTTCCACGCCCGGACGCTCGCTGTGTGGGACCTTTCG
>CAXUKB010000220.1:0-5301 GCA_964251345.1 uncultured Fimbriimonas sp.
GCTCCTGACCGTCGACGCGCCGAGCGTGATCGTCGAGTCGGTGAAGTGGGCCGAGGACGCGGACGGGTTCGTCGTCCGACTCTACGAGGCCGGTCGAACCCGCGCCCACGCCACGGTACGCTTCGGAGTGCCGGTCGCGTCGGTCGAGGAGACGAACCTCTTGGAGGAGGACGGCACGCCGGTCGCCCTAGAGGACGGCGCGGTTCGGCTGACCTTCCGCCCGTTCGAGATCAAGACGCTCGTGGTTAAGGCCGCCTAGGGTCAAGCGTCACCCCTTCCTTTCTTCGATAGTTCGTGCGAGGAGAGGAAGGGGTGACGTCCCCGAGATCCTCCCGACCTATTTCGTTTGCTTCGGGATCACGGCAATGTCGCCCATCACGATATCGCCGTGACCTCGCGCTGAGATGAGGCCCATTGTAAAGTTCCTTGGCGGTGTAGGAACGGCAACCTGCCCAAACTCCATCTGAGGCACCGCGATCTTGCCCGTAAGCGGCGGCGGCTCCTCGGTCACGTGACGCGGGACCGCACGCGTCCGCGTCTGACCCATCACCGGAAAGGCGTACAGCACGCCGGCGAACGCGGTGATGGCGGCGCCGACCGCCAGCGTGCGCTTGCGGCGCACCGCCGCCAGGCCCCGCGGGCAGTCGGCGGTCAGGACCCGGCCATCGGTACGCCGGTAGATTCGCGCGCAAAAATGGCCTTCGGTCCGACGGATAAGGGCCTCGATTTCCTTCTCCGTCATCTCGGCGATGTTATACACGTTCTTTCGGCAAGCGCCGCAGTGGCGCACTTGCTCGTCTCCTTTCATCGCGGTCCAGGTCTGGCCGCAAGGCTTCGCGATCCGAATGTCCAGCATCGTCTCTTCTCGTGGGTGTCGTTCGGACGGGCGAAAGGTTCTGGGGTTTCGTCCTTCCCGCGATAGAATAGGGGCATGGTGCCCGTTCCGCAGGAGAGCCTCATGCGCTGGACCGCCGAGGACGTTCGACGGATGATCGATTCCGGCGGATTCCTACACCCCGAGCGCTTCGAACTCGTCGAAGGGCTGATTTTGGACAAGATGGGACAAAACGATCCGCACATTCTGGCCGTGCTGCTCGCAACTCGGGCCTTCCGCGCCGCGTACGGCGTTTTGGCGGACGTTACGGCGGGTATCCCGGTGAAGCTTAGCAGGAGCAGTGTGCCGGAACCTGACCTTGTCATTACGGCTCCCGTCCTGATGCACCCTCCGACAGGCGATGACTGCCAGTGCGTCGTTGAGGTCTCCGACACTTCGCTGAAGACCGACCAGACCGTCAAGGCGGCGCTTTACGCGCGGCACGGGATCCCCGAGTACATCATCCTCGACGTGACAAACCACCGCGTCGAGATTCGACGGCACCCCAACTCCGAATTGGAAACCTGGCGCGAGACCCTCATCCTTGAAAAGGGCGGTGAGTTCACGCCCCTTGGCGCGAGCGGTCCGATCCAAGTGGCTGATCTATTTGGCGACGTCGAGTAACGACGTCCCTCACTTAGTCTCCAAATCCGGCCCGATTGAACGCGAAGCATTTGGTGTCGGAGGCGAAGTCCGGAAGACCCCGCGAAGGCTTCGCCTCCGACGACACGCTTACGGCGTAAGGGACATCGCGCGGCCGCCGCTCGGACCCAATGGAGTCCGTATTGCGGAGTACCCTAGTTCTATGCTCTCCTTCCTCGCGGCGATGCCGGCGCAGACGCCCCAAGAGCGCACCGTCTTCCAGACCCACCAGCCTTATCGCGAGCGGCTCGACCTGCGCGCCGACGTCGCGATCGTGTACGGCCTGGAGAAAGACATGCCGGAGCGGGTGAAATCGTGGCGCGACAAGGGCTACCACGTGCATCTCATGACCGGCGTCGCATGGGGCGAGTACCAGGACTACGTCTACGGCCGCTTCGATGGCGTGAACCACGAGGACGAGGCCCAGACGCAGAGCAATGGGGAGAAGATCGGCCACGGGCGCGACGTCTGGTACATGTCGCCGGGCAAGTCGTACGGCACCTATCTCGCCTCCGGCGTGCGCCGGGCGCTCGACGCGGGAGTGGAGGCCGTTCACCTCGAGGAGCCCGAATTCTGGGTGCGCGGCGGCTACGCTCCGGCCTTCAAGCGCGAGTGGCAGGATTTCTACCGCGAGGCATGGCAGGCGCCCGACTCCTCGCCCGACGCCCGCTGGCGCGCGAACAACCTCATGTATTTCCTGTATCGGCGCGCCCTTCAGCAGGTGTTCGACAGCATCCAGGCTTACAACAAGGAGAAGGGAACGAAGGTCCGCTGCTACGTCCCCACCCACAGCCTCCTGAACTACGCGCACTGGGGCATCGTCTCGCCCGAGTCGAGCCTCGCCCGCCTCAACGGCTGCGACGGCTACATCGCCCAGGTCTGGACGGGCACCGCCCGCACCCCGAATGTCTATGCCAACGTCAAGAAGGAGCGGACCTTCGAGACCGCGTTCCTCGAGTACGGGGCGATGCAGAACCTCGTTCGCTCCACCGGACGGGGCGTTTGGTACCTGGCCGACCCCATCGAGGACGACGCGAGCCACGATTGGGGCGACTACCGCCGCAACTACCACTCGACGCTCATCGCCTCCCTTCTGCAGCCCGACGTCTCGCAGTACGCGGTGATTCCTTGGCCCGAGCGCGTCCTTGAGGATAAGTACCCCGCCGAGGGCAAGCCGAGCGTGCGCGTCGGCATTCCCGACGCCTACGCTCAGGAGCTCCAGACGGTGTGGAACGCGCTCAAAGACATGAAGCAGCGCGACGTTCAGTGGGACAGCGGCACCCCCGGCATCGGCGTCGCGGTGTCCGATTCGCTTATGTTTCAACGCGGCGGTCCCAGCGCGAGCGATGGCGACATGAGCCACGTCTACGGTCTCGCGATGCCGTTCGTCAAGCGAGGCATGCCGGTCCAGCCGATGCAGCTCGAGAATTTCGGCCTGAAGGGGTACCTCGACGGCATTAAGGTGCTCCTGATGAGCTACGAGGGCCAAAAGCCCCTCACCGAGAGCGTCCACCCGCCCATCGTCGACTGGGTCAAGGCGGGCGGCACCCTCGTTTTCGTGGACGACGACGCCGACCCATTCCTCAAGGTTCGGGAGGGGTGGAACACCGGCGGCAAGACGTACGACACCCCCCGCCAGGAGCTTTTCGAGCTTCTCGGGGTCGCTCGGGACGCCAAGGAAGGGACCTACCCCGTCGGCAAGGGCCGCCTCGTCTTCCTAAGCCGCCGCCCCACCCTCATCGCGCACGACGCTTTCGCGCCGAAGCTCTTCGTCGACTACCTCCAAAAGGCCGCGCCCGAAGTGTTTTGGCGGGCGCAGGGCTCAATCGCCCTTCGCCGCGGCCCTTACACCGCCCTCGCCGGGCTCGACGAGTCGGACTTCCCAGGCCATCCTCAAGTGGGTCGTTTCGTCGACCTGTTCGATCCCGAGTTGAAGGTCCAGACCGTCGTCCCCGCCCAGCCGAACGTTCGCGCCCTGCTTGTGGATCTCGAACGCATGGATCGTTCGGTGATCGCCTGCGCGGGCGCGTTGACCGACGAGAAGAAGGGGGGCGACGCGTGGGCCGGCTCGGTCGAGGGCATCGCCGACACCCCGGGCATTCTCCTCTTGCGCCTGCCTCGCGTCGCGAAGTCGGCTACCGTCGACGGCGAGCCGATCAAGGATCTCAAGGTCGACGAGGCGAACAAACTCACATGGGTTCGCTTCAAGAACACCGCCCGACCGCGCCGCATCGAAGTCAAGTTTTAGCGCCGTCGACCCTCCTCGTTCCGCAGTGGCGCCGCCTTCCAGGCGGCAGTCCCGCGCCAGAAGATGAAGAGGGGCCGGGGGTGGAGTCAAGGTGACCGAAACCTCGCCGCAGTTCGATCCGCCCCTCCCGATCATGCTTCCCGTTCACCCACCTTCACCGGCTGAACGTGCTGTGCCGCAATACGAATAAGCCCTTGCGCGAGTACGCTGGAGAGCGATGGTCACCGCCGCCGTCGCCCTCCTCGCCCTCATGGCCGCGCCGAAAGACAAACGTCTCACCCTTTGGTACGACAAGCCCGCCGCGCCCGGCATGAACGAGGCGCTTCCCGTGGGCAACGGCCGCCTTGGGGGCCTTGTCTACGGAGATCCCGCCGAAGAGCGGGTCGTGCTCAATGAGGACTCGCTCTGGACGGGCGACGACAACCCGAGCGGCGACGACGGAACGATGGGGAACTACCAGAAGCTGGGCGAGCTTCGGATCCATCTCGGCCACCAAGGCGTCACCGACTATCGGCGAAGCCTCGACCTGTCGCAGGCCCTTGCGCACGTCACCTACAAGGCCGGTGGCGTGACCTACCACCGCGAGGTGTTCGCGAGTCACCCTGCCGGCGTGCTGATTATGCGCCTCACCGCCAGCCGAAAGGGAGCACTCAGCGGCAATCTCGACCTCGCGGACGGGCACGAAGCGTCCTCGCGTGCTTTGCCGGGTGGGGGCGCCGTCATCGTCGGCGCTCTCCCCAACGGCCGCCGCTATGCTACCGAGATCTATCCGATCGCTGAGGGAGGACGGGCCGAAGGAACCTCGTTCGAAGGGTGCGACGCGCTGACGATCCTCGTTGCGGCACACACGGACTACGCAATGAATGGTCAGGGGTACCGCGGTGACGATCCGCTACCTCACGTCGAGGCCGACCTCGCCCGCGCCGCAACGACTCCGTACGCAACTCTGCGCCGAGACGCGATTCGGGACTATCGCCGCCTCTTCGATCGTTGCGCCCTCGATCTCGGCCCCAGTACCCCCGAACAACGAGCCCTGCCGACCGACCGGCGCAAGCTTCTCGCGGAAGGGACGCCCGATCCGGAGCTCGAAAGCACACTTTTCGCCTATGGGCGCTACCTGCTCATCGGCTCCTCGCGCCCTGGCTCGCTGCCCGCGAACCTCCAAGGGCTTTGGAACGACAGCAACTCTCCGCCCTGGCACAGCGACTACCACTCGAACATCAACGTTGAGATGAACTACTGGCCCGCCGAGACCACAAACCTTGCCGAGTGCCACACGCCCTTCTTCGACCTCGTTCGTTCTCAGCTTCCCGCGTGGCGCAAGGCGACCGCCGCCTCGGACGAGTGGAAGACGCCCGACGGCAAGCCGACGACGCGCGGCTTCGCGATTCGGACCTCCCACAACATCACCGGAGGGATGGGCTGGAAGTGGGACAAGACGGCGAACGCCTGGTACGCGCTTCACTTTTGGGAGCACTACGCCTTCGGCGGCGACAAGGCCTATCTCCGCGACGTCGCTTATCCCTACCTGAAAGAG
>CAXUKB010000220.1:5311-8082 GCA_964251345.1 uncultured Fimbriimonas sp.
GTTCTGGGTCGATCACCTCAAGACCCTCCCCGATGGACGGGTCGTCGTGCCGAACGGATGGTCGCCCGAGCACGGGCCGGACGAGGACGGCGTCTCCTACAACCAGGAGATCGTCGATGAGCTGCTGAAGCACACGATCGCCGCTTCGGAAGTCTTGGGCATCGACCCCGACCTGCGCGCGAAGCTCGTCGACCTCCGCGCGCATCTCGTGCGTCCCGGCATCGGCTCTTGGGGACAGCTTTTGGAATGGATGGAGGAGAAGCACGCTCAGGGCGAGCTCGACACGCCGCAGGACCATCACCGCCACACCTCGCATCTCTTCGGCCTCTACCCCGGCTCGACGATCACCGATCGGGCCCACCGTAAGGCGGCGGAAGTCTCTCTGATCGCGCGGGGCGACACCGGCGACGTTCGCGAGTGGTCGTTCGCCTGGCGCACCGCGCTCTACGCGCACCTGAACGACGGCGAGCGTGCCTACGGCCAGCTTCGCCAGCTCTTCTCCGCCCGCAACACCTGCCCCAACCTCCTGGGGTTGCATCCGCCGATGCAGATGGACGGCAACTTCGGGATCACCGCCGCGATGGCCGAGATGCTCGTTCAGAGCGAAGACGGAACCCTCGTTCTGCTCCCGGCGCTTCCGTCCGAATGGCAAACCGGATCCGTCAAGGGCTTACGGGCGCGGGGCGGCTTCACCGTCGATCTCGCCTGGAAGGGCGGCAAGATTACGATGGCGAAGATCCGGAGCGAGAAAGGCGGAAGGGCGACCGTCCGCTATGGAGCCAAAGAAACGGCAATCCACCTTCCCTCTAACGGAAGTGCCACCGTCGCGTTCTAACTCTTAGTTGTCAGTCGCTCGGATGAGCGCGTCACCAGCACCCGGCAAAGGGCGCCCGCATCGATCGTTACGGACACCGTTGATTAAAGGGCTCTAACTCTTCTCGTCGAGCTACTTTCGGACGAGCCGCACGAAGCCGGCGTCGATCCCCTGGCCGCCCGTCGTCTGATGGACGTGGATCGCGAGAACGTTCTTGCCTTGTTTCAGTAGCCCCTTCGTCTTGGCGTCGAGAGGCAGGTTGTCGTAGGCGGTGTTGTAGCCGTCGAGCTGCGCGATCTTCGTGCCGTTGAGGTAGACGTCCGCGTCTTCGTCGTGGAAGATCCGAAGGTAGAGCCCATCCGCCGAGCCCTTGAAGTCGAACTCCCGGCGGGTCCAGATGTCTGCGCTCGTCCAAGGCGTCGAGTGCGGCACGTTGTTGCCGAACCCGCCCTTGCCCGTGCGCCAACCGGCGTCGTCGAAAGCCGCCGCGAACCAGTCGTCGGCAGGCCGATCGACCGTGTAGCGCCAGGTCGCGGCTTCCGTCTCGGCGGTCGAGACGATCGAGACGATGGTCGGTCGCTTCGGCAAGGACGCCCAGGCGGCCGCCTTCGTGCGGTCCATGCCCGCGTACGACGCCCATCGGGGCTTGTCGTACAGCATCTTGATGAAGAGGCCACCCTGCACGGGTCGGGCCTTGAACCCGTCGAAGTTGTCCGTCCGCGTGTTATAGAGGTCGCTGAACGGCACCCGCTGGGGCGAGGTGTTCGCGAAACGCCACACGCCGTCGAGGATGGCGTCGAAGTCCTTGGGGTCGCCGGTGAGGGTGGCGGTCCAGGTCGACCAGTCGGTCTTCGCCGGGGTCGCGTCGCGGCGGGAGTCGAGCGCGAGACCGTAGGCGTTGCGGTGGGCGAGGTAGAACGCCATCTCCTTGCGGCGAACGGAGTCGGAGTACAGGCCGAGGCCAAGGATCTTGTCCCACACGAGGTTGTACTTCTGGCTCCAAGAACCCTTCTGGTCGAAGGCGAGGCGAACATGGTCGCCGTCGTCGGCGTCGCGCACCCAGCGGTCGGCGAACTCGTGCGCGGTTTTGGCGTAGTCGTCCGCGACCGCCGTCTGACCCAGCATCCGGGCGAGGGCGGCGTAGCTGCCGAGCCCGAGGGTCGCCTTCACCGACAGGTTCGTCTGGTGCGCGAGGTGGCCCATGAAATCGTCGGTCGAGAGCTGGTTCGCCGGATCGAAGCCCTCCTTGCGCAGGTACTCCGCCCAACGGGTGAGGGTCGGCCAATACTTTTTCGCGAAGTCGGCGTTCCCCTCCATCTGGGCGAGGGCAAGGGTCAGGATGAGCATGTTGCCCGACTCCTCCACCGGCATCTGGTCGTCCTCCGTTCGCTCGCCGCCCCCGTACACCTGGCCGTTCGCCTTCGGATAGGTCCCCAGGTCGTGAGGCGCGAAGGGCCACTTCCAGTAACTCGAAGAAGCGTAATCGAGGTTCGAAACGAGGAGCGCTTTCGTCAGCGACGGCCCGAACAGCAGCACCTCCGGAGCCTGAGGAAAAATGATATCGACGGTGCCGATGCAGCCGTTCGAGGAGTTCTCCTTCGGAAAGAGGAGCGGCTGCCCCTTCGCGTCCGCCACGATCTTGGAGCCCGCCCAGCACTGCCGGAAAGCCAGCGCACAGAGCTTCGCGTACCGCTCGCCGCCCGTCTTGACGAGGTCGGCGGTGAGCTTCGCGTCGAACGCTTCGCACCGCGCTTTGAGGTCCGGGTACTCCTTTTCGCTCGCCTCCAAAAGCTTGGGCCCGTCCATGCCCTTGCGCCGCCAGTAGGGGCGAAGGTTGGTCGTGAAGTACTGAAGGCCGTACAGGTCGTCGTACGCGAGAATCACGTGGGCCGAGGCGGAGGCGGACTTCACCGACCCGAGATCGCACGTGGGCCAGCCGGTCTGCGGATCGTTGCCC
>CAXUKB010000221.1:0-7648 GCA_964251345.1 uncultured Fimbriimonas sp.
GGTGAACTCAGGTTCGTAAGTCGCGAACCTTTCACGATTGAACGGGATGGCGCGGACCCGGCTCGGGCCGCTGCAAGCGGATCGTCTGCCAGATCCGTTCCGCCACGACCGCAAACTGAGCGCCCGTCGCGTGATAGGACGGCAGGTCCACGAGACAGTCTTCCCGAAAGTAAACGAGCAGCTTGCGTTGCGTTTCCCGATCCAGCCCCTCGCAGGAGAGGAGCTTGGGAACGAGGTCCCGAAGGGGTCCGTCCTCCGGCGCGCGGTACACCACGCCCGACAGTCCGTACACCGACTCACCGAGCGTCGCCACCGGCCGGTCCTGAGCGATCGCTTGCAGCCCCATGCTGGAGTTGACCGTCACGACCGCCGCACTTCGGGCGATGAGCTCGTCGTTGTTCACGTTGTGAAGGAACAGCGCGTCGGCGAGCTCGCGGCGAAGCTCGCCGTAACGGGCACGCCGATAGTCCTGGGGATGCTCCTTCACCACAAGGCGCAAGTCGTCGCCGTGCGTTTCGTTGTGGGCGCGCAATTCCGCATGGGTGTAGCGGATCGCGGCCTCGACGGTGCGGAAGTGAGGCGAGTAGAAGTCGATCTGCGTGTCGTCGTGCACCTGCGCCACGAAGAGAAGGAAGCGTGGGGGAAGGTCGATCTCACCGACTCCCGTCACCTCACGCGCGACCGGACGCTCCATGTTGCCCAAGGGACGTTGCTCGAAGGCAAGTGAATCGAGCCATTCCTGCCGCTCGGGCGTGATCGCGACGTTGCGTACCGTTTCTAATGAAGGACGAGCGCTTCGCGAACCATAGTTAACGCCCTGCGAGTCGATCTGGACGGTGTTCGGGAGAAAGCCTCGCTCGAAGAACACCGTCTTCAATCCCCGTGCTCGCGCGATGTTAGCCGCCGCGAACCGCGCGCCTCTCATCCCGTTCCAGAGGACGACGGTGTCGCAGTCCGCGAGGAAGGGTTCGAGGATCGCGTAAGTTCCGACGACCATCCGGCGTACCGCAGCCTCGACGAGGGGCTGGAAGGGGCGCGCCCAAGGGTACAGGCTCGCGATTTTTCGCATCTCACGGTCCACCGCTTCGTCGAGAGTGTCTGCGGCCGGGCCTTCGTACCGGCTACGTCCGCGCAGGATAGCGCTACGACGGTCGCGTCGAATGCCTTCGAGGTCGTAGGTCGCGATCGTGGCGTCGGGATTGGTCGCTTGGAGTGCGTCGGCGATCTCCCGCGTCATCGTGCGAAGCGTAAGGACGGCGACGCGTTCAGCCATGGACGCTCGCAAGGGGCCACTGCGGGGAGCGCACCGCACGGCGGGAGAGAAGGGGACACCGGATCATGGCCGTGGACGCTCCGCGATTCACGCAGTATATCCCGCCGCAAGCGCGCAGGTCCCGGACCCTCTTCGAGAGCCACCGATCGAAACGCTTAGGATGAACTACTCGACGGTCGTGGCATCGCCGCGCGTGAACCATTCGTCCTTAAGGGCGCTTTCTTTCGCCGCTCGCGCGCGACCGTCCGCCATCACCACCACGGCGTTCCCCGGCCAAATGACCCGTCTTCCCTCGACTCGTCGCGGAGAGAGATAGGGGAACGTAACGTTAGGATTGTCGGGCTGAAGACCGATCGGATCGATGAAACCAAAATCGTAGTCTTTGCCGTCGCCGCCCTTCCAAGGAGCGCTGAAAAAGCCACTCGTCGCGAAGAGCACGGTCGTCGAGGGATGAGCAAGTTCGCTCGTCCGTGCGGGACCCCAGCAGTAAGGGAACTCATCGGTGTGGCCCGTGACCCGCATGTCGGACCCGATGTACCCCCAGTTGTAGCCTAAGCCGGAATGGTCCCCAAGGTAGTCCTTCGTCTTAGGCGTGAGCGGAGCGGAGATTTTGTGCTTCCCCTCGTAAGTGAAAAGCAGCGACTGGCTTTCGTCCGTGCCCGTCCGCGTGGGCCGACCAAACCAGCCCCAATAACCCTGTGCGTCCGCACCCATGGCGGGCATGAACTGCTCGTCGCTGTCGCTGGCGTATTGGGTCGCCGCCTCGCCAAGTCCCTTGACGTTGCTGATCGCCACCATTTGATAGGCCGCGCCCTTCGCGGCGATAAACGCGGGGAACAGGATCGCGGCGAGGATCGCGATGATGGCGATCACGACCAGCAGTTCGATGAGGGTGAAGGCGCGTCGCATCGGTAAGAAGCCCTGTCTCTATTCTAGGCCGAAAGTGGCAAAGGCACAAGGTGCTTTGCCAAAAGGAATGACCCTTTTTTCCCTCCCGTGTTCCCTAAGGTCTATTCTTCGGTCACGGTGACCCGGATGCCGATCCGCCGAATGACGTCGGCGACCCGTTCGCACTCTTCTTGGCGGCCGTGGTGAACCGTCGAGCGTCCGAGAAAGTGGACTTCCCAAGTCTCCATCTCGGCTTCGTCGAGCGTGCATCCGGTCGCATCGACGAGAACGGAGATGACCTGCTCCATGGTGTTCCGTTCGTTGTCGTAGACGGTCACGATCCAACCGCCCCCTTTCGTTTGCCCCGTATCTAGAAGATCGAGAAGTCCCGGCGCGGCCATCGTCAGTCGTCCCACTCGGGTGCGACTTCGGTCCGAACCCCGATGCGTTCGATGACTCCCGCCGCGCGCGCGCACTCTTCGCGCGAAGCGATGTGGACCGGAGCCTTGCCGTAAGTGTGGGCTTCCCACATCTCGATCTCCGCCTCCTCCTCCTCGCAGCCCGTCGCGCGCATCAAAACGTCGACGACTTCCTCCATCGAGTTATGCTCGTTGTCGAAAATGACGGTCATCCACCGTCCGCGACTCATCGCGCCATCGGTGGTCTCGGGAACCTGAAGCGTCTGAGACATCTCTTCCGATTATGACGACCGAGGCGGTGCGGACGCTCCCGTTCGATCTCGAATACGACCCTCTCGGCGGCGACGATCGGGCCACGGCACCTAAAGTTGCGACTCGATCGGAGCGTCGTCTTCAGGCGAAGGAGAGGGAGCGTCGAGGCGCGCCTGCCCCATCGAAAACCCTAGTCGGCACGACCCAGGGCCGCCTTCAAGGCTTCGGCCGTCATGAAGGTCCCTTCGTCGTCGGGAGTTGGAAACACGCAGATCTCGACCCCGCCGTCGGCAAGTTCATCCAGCACGCTCGCCTGCCAATCCCCCGTCTCCATTGCCACGAGATCCGCTTCCTCCAAGCCGCAAGTCTCGAACCAAGGACCGACGACGTCTGCCGCCGGAAAGGCCACGACGAATTCGTTGTGGCCCTCGAATCCGAGCACCAAGAGCGTCTCCTCTTCGGCCAGCGTCCAGAGTTGACCGTTCGCCTTGGCCGCGCCGAGAAATTGCTCGAGACGCGCCTCGCGCGAGAGGGCGATCAGGTCATCGGGATCCTGAGGCATAGGATAAGAGTCTACGCCACGAACAGGGTCACGAGCCTTACCCGAGGTCGGAGGTAAACCCTCGACGATGCTCGAACGCGACGGCTTTGACCTCGTGCCCCGGATCCTCGACCGAGACGAGGTCGCCTTCTGGCAGGCGCACTTCGATCGTCCGGTGCGCGCCGGACGGCGCAACCTGCTCGACGATCCCGAGGTGCGCCGCCTCGCCGACGACCCACGCCTGCGCGCCCTCGTCGGTCCGGCTCGCGTCGTGCGAGGCATTCTGTTCGACAAGACGCCGGAAGCGAATTGGGCCGTGCCGCCGCATCAGGATCTCAACATCGCCCTTTCGGCACGGCACGAGGTGGAGGGCTACGGTCCCTGGTCCGTCAAGGCGGGCGTCGTCCACGCCATACCACCGGTCGAAATTCTGCGAGGAATGCTCACGATCCGGCTCCATCTCGACCCTTGTGGCCCCGACGACGGCCCGCTCCGTCTCGTTCCGGCGACGCACAAGGACAAAATCCCCGAGTCTGAACTTCCCGCAGGCCCTTGGACCGAGTGCCATGTCGAGGCAGGCGGGGCGTTGCTCATGCGCCCACTTGCCGTTCACGCTTCGCCTCGCGCCGCCCGACCGACGCGCCGCCGCATACTCCATCTCGAGTACGCCGCCCTCGACGTGACGCCACCCCTCGCCTGGGCGTTCTAGGATTTGTCTCGCGTCTTGTTGCAGGAGGACCATCTCCCTTCTTGAGCACTCTCCTCCGGAGGGCCAATGGCCGACTCATCACGAGACATAGCCCTATCTCCTCGCGGGGCGAGCTCGTCATAAGATCGAGAATGCACGGCTCGCCTAAGGGGCAGACCGTTCGAGCGTAAGCCGGAGATCCGGTCCGACCCGCCGAGTCGAGACCCATCGGAAGCCGGGTGATCGGTCGAGGCTTGGCAGCCCTAAACCGGAGCACCAAGCCGGGCCATCGCCAAGCACCGTCGGGGCGACGAACAACTCGAGCCGATCCACGAGGTCCGCCTCCATAAACTGCGCGATCGTCCGGCCGCCCCCCTCGATCAGAAGGCCCGTCGCGCCGCGCTTCCAGACCTGCTCGACGACATCTCGAGGCGATAGGGCTTCCCGAACCCATAGCGTCTCCGCCGCATCGTCGAAGACGCGCTCGCGTCCGGAGAGGCCTCCGCGAGGATCCAAGACGACGCGTAAGGGTTGATTCACCACGTTCGGCAGGCGTGCCGTCAGGTGCGGATCGTCGGCCACGACGGTTCTATAACCGACGAGCACCGCCCCGAGTTCGGCACGCAAGGCGTGCGCGGCGCGGCGAGCGGCGGGCGAGGTGATCCACTTCGACTCGCCGCTGGGCAGCGCGATGCGGCCGTCCAGCGAGAGACCGGCCTTCGCGACGATGAGAGGGCGGCGGTGAGCCATCGCGAAGTGAAACTGCCCGGCAACCTTTCGGGCCGCCGCCTCGCGAAGCCCGAACTCGACGGGGATGCCTGCCTCCCGGAGCCGCGTCGCCCCACCCGCCGCGCGGGGGTTCTCGTCGCCGACGGCCACGAAGACCCGGGCGACGCCCGCATTGAGAAGCGCGAGGCTACAGGGCGGCGTGCGGCCGAAGTGATTGCACGGCTCCAGGGTCACGTAGGCGTCCGCCCCTCGTGCGGCCTCGCCCGCCGCCGCGAGCGCCATCGCCTCGGCATGAGGTCCTCCGGCGTAGGGACACCAACCTTCGCCGACGATCCGATCGTCCTTGACCAGAACACAGCCGACGTGAGGATTCGGCGCGGGAAAGCCGCGCCGCGCGAGGCGGATGGCGCGATCCATGGTGGCGGCGTTCACGCCTCTTCGTCGCCTTCGACGAGACGCTTCAGGTTGCGAAGCGAGGCTTCGCGATAATCCTGCTTGGCCTGCCGCGAGATCAGCGCCGCTCCGATGCCCGCGCCCACAAGTGCGATCACGATGCCGCCGGTGTGAAAGGTCAGCCGCGAAGCGTAGGCCCGGCGATCCGCGAGCGGCGAGTGGCGCGTGGGCCGGTTCCGAAGTTCGAAGGGCCAGGTGATCGTCAGGAGGAACGAGACGATCATGAGGACCGTCGTCACCCCCCGGACCACGCCGCCTCCAGCCGAGCGACCGCGCCCGGCAGGTCGTCCGCCTTCGCCAGATAGCTTCCGACCACGAAAAGGTCGGCTCCGGCGTCGCGCGCAAGGCGAATCGTGTCGGGTGCGATTCCCCCGTCCACCTGGATGGTAAGGTCCGGCCGGGCCGCTCGGAGTCGCCGCACCTTCTCCAGGGTGAAGGGGAGAAACGCTTGTCCCCCGTAGCCCGGATTGACCGTCATGACGAGAGCGAGATCGATCTCGCTCACGATGGGCAAGAGCGCTTCCACCGGCGTCGCCGGATTGATCGCGACGCCCGCCTGGAGACCTATCGCGCGAAGGGCTTGCGCATGGCGGTGGGCATGGACGGTCGCCTCGGCGTGGAAGATGATTCGGTGGCAACCCGCCTTCGCGAACGCTTCGAACTGCCGCTCGGGCGTCTCGACCATGAGGTGTGCCTCGAAGGGCATCGTCGCAAGCGGCCTTAACGCGCTCACGAAGGCGTCGCCGAACGTGATCGGGGGCACGAACTGCCCGTCCATCACGTCGAGGTGAAGCACGTCCGCGCCCACGCGTTCCAAGGCGGGAACGGAGTCGCGTACGGCCGTGAGATCGAACGAGAGAATCGAAGGCGCGAGCCTCAAGGCGCGACCTCCGTCTGCGTGCCGTCCGACTTGTTGACGACCGTCTTTACGAGTCGGTCGTTATAGAAGATGCGCCACGTCACTTGATCGCCTTTTGCCCGCTTCGTGATCGAGAGCGGCTCACCGGGACGGCGGCTTCGATCCTGAACCACGCGCTTGCCGTCAAGATCCTCTAGTTCAATACGCACTTTCGTCCGGTCTTGAAGTTCGGAGAGATCTACGTTGAGGGTGTAGTCGTAGCGATGGACTTCGGGCTTCGGCAGGGTGTCGTCCTGAATGGTGATCTTCACCGTTCCTCCGCGCGCGAGCGGCGCATTTGACTTCGGGTCTTGGACGACGATCGTGTCGTCCTTCGCATTCGGCCCGTTCACCCGTTGCGGATTATCATCCAAAACGAGGCCGATCTTCTCCAACGCGGAGCGGGCCTGATCGGGCGTCATGCCTTCAAGTCCGGGGACCTTTACCGAAGCCGGTCCCGCCGAGACCTCGGCGAGGACGCTGCTTCCTTCGCGCACGCGCATTTCGGCCGCCGGGTCGGTGCGGAGCACGAGCCCCGCTTCGACCGAGTCGCTCGGCACCTCCTTGTCTTTCTTCAAAGAGAGTTTGGCGCGATCAAGCGAGGTTCGCGCCTCCTCAAACGTGAGATGAGTCACCGAGGGTACGCTGACCATTCGTGGCCGGTTGAGGTTCAGCACGAAGTACACGGCGAGGAGGCTCACCGCCACGCACGCGACGAGCGCAAGACCGACAGAGGCCCAGGCGGGCACGTCGCGCTCAATCCGTCCGTAGTCCTCGTCGTCGTCCTCCCGAATCGCCGACATCTTCGGAGCCACACGTCCCGGACTTGCGACTTTCGGTGTCCGTACTGTGGGCACGGTTTTTGCCGGTGGCGTGGTCGCGGCGGCCGGACGAAGAGGCCAGGTCAACGTACGGCCGAAGCGAAGGGCATCTTGAACGAGACGAAGGTCGTTCGCCAGTTCGGAGGCATTCGCGTAACGCGAGGCAGGCTCCTTGTCCATTGCCTTCGCCACGATCTCATCGAGCACGAGGGGCACGCTCGGATTGAGCGCGCGGACACGCGGCGTCGGATCGGAGCCGTGACGCATCGCGGTGGCCAGGGGCGTGTCGGCCAGATAAGGTTTGCGCCCCGTGAGCAACTCATAGAGCAGTACGCCAACCGCGTAGACGTCGCTACGGAGGCTGGGCATCGCGCCCCGACCGACCTCGGGGGCGAGTGCGGGCGCGAGTGTCGGCAGAACGATCGCGCCGGCGGTGGGACTCGCGCCGTAAGCCTCCCACAGGCCGCCCATCTGAAGCCGCACTTCACCGTCGGCCATCAGGCAGGTCGTTTCGGGTCCCACATCGCCGTGGACCACCCCGGCCTTGTGGAAGGCGTCGAGTCCGCGCGCAACCGACAGCGCCGCGGCGACCGCGACCGGCGCCGAGAAAGGCGCGAGTTTGCGGATTCGGTCGGATAGGGTGGGCGCCTGCGTCCACTCCCCCACGATGTAGGCTTGGCCGTCGT
>CAXUKB010000221.1:7658-8065 GCA_964251345.1 uncultured Fimbriimonas sp.
AGCTTTCGGACGCAGCGCCCTCGGCAAGTAGGACGTCGTGGCGGTCGAGTTCGATCAGTCGTTCGACGTTTGGATGGACGATAGGAGCAACCTTTCGCACCGCCGCCCCAAGCGCGCTCAAAAACTCGGTCTGCCCGTCGAAGGGCGCGTGAACGAGACGGAGCGAAGCATCGCGGCCGGTGATTCGGTCGCGAGCACGCAGCAGCGTAAAGATGGGTCCTTCCGACACCACCGCGTTGACCTCGAAACGACCGGCAAGAACGTTCCCGATCATCCGACGGGCTCCTCCTCGGGTTCCGTTCGATCAGGAACGAACGCGAGGACCACCGCGCCGACGAGCGCGACGAGCGCGAGAATCCGGATGGGTGCGGCGTCGGTGCGAATGGTCCAGTCGCTCGCGGTACCTC
>CAXUKB010000222.1:0-8051 GCA_964251345.1 uncultured Fimbriimonas sp.
GCCGCGAACGGAGAGGACGAGTGGACCGTCGAGCGGACGCCCGTCCCTGACCAACCGCCCCGGTAAACCCTGCGGCGGTAAGGCTAAGGAGTGGTGAGCGGCGTCGGGTAACTTGCTCCGAATGGCGTTGAGGTGAGACGCTCCGCCGAAGGTACTAGCCCTGTCCTTCAGCGCCGTTCCCGCTTACCTTCAGCCTTCCATCGCGCCATCGTGCGTTCGAGGCTCGTGCGGTTCTCCGTTTTCCCCTGTGTGGCGTCGAGGAGCACCCGTTCGTTGTGAGACACCACCCGGTCGCGAAGCCCGAAGGAGACCGGGACGGTGACGAGGAGAAGAATCGAGAGCCGCAGGAGGTAGAGCATGACGCGCCACTCTCCTCATTCCGTGTTTCGGCCCTCCCGTACGTTTTGCCGTCGATAGACCTAGGTACTGCCTCTTTCACGAGTCGTCGGCCCATGCGGCCAGCCTCGCCGCTGATCCTGGACTACTCCTTGTTCACGATCAGCGTGGCCTCGTCGGCGTCGAACTCCATCAGCTTCTTGCCATCGAGTTCGACCTGAAGAACGACGTTCCCCTTGAAGGTGCTTGTCCGCCCTACGACCGTGGTCTCCTGCGCAGAGACGAGGATTAAGTGCTGCTTTGGCTCTTTGCTCAGCGAGACCACCGCCGTCGCTTTGCCCTTTTTCATCAGCGTGAGCTGACTGCTGAATCCGAGAGGAACCTTCTTCGCGGCCAAGTTCTTCGTCGAGGCCGACTGGTCTTGGGCAAGAGCGTTGCCGGCGAGCGGAACGGCGACCACGAGAGCGGCGGCGAAGAAGGCGAAACGGCGCATGGCTCTACGACGAGATGAAGAGAAGAGTCGTTACCAAGGGATTGCGGGGGGCCGTCACCCTACTTTTTGGGCGGACTTTTCCGATTTGGCGACGATCGGCTCTTCGTCGCTCCATCCCTCATCGACCAAGGTCTCTTCCCCGCTCACTTCCGCGTCGTCGTCGAAGTCTTCGTGCTGGCCCTCTACTTCCGGCAGTTCGATCGGTCGATCGGTCGCTTTGTCGCCACAGAAAACCGTGGATTGTGATGTCTACCTGTTCGCGTATTGTGGCCGAATGCTCTTCGGTCATGACGTCACGAAAAAGGGCCGCCACCCTGGTGTACTCGGCCCCTCTACGGCACGCGCTTGCCGGTGAAGGGCGAGAACGGCCACTGGTCGAAGATCGCGTTGCCCAGCCCGTCGTGTCGCACCGGATGGAGGAACCGAACGTGCTTGACCCTTTCGAAACGAACCTCCGCCGAGCCCCCGTCCGGCGACGCGGTGTGGATCGCGTAGCCACCCTCGTCCGTGAGATCCATCTTACGGCCGTCCTTGAAAGTGACCTTAATCGTCTTGGGTCCGATCACGTCGAGGTCCGCGATCGTGTCGAGCCAGAGCTGGTGCTCGCCGCCGTGCGGGTCCTTGCCGATCAGCACGGTCTCCGTCCCGCCGTAGCTCATGTCGGACATCGTCTCCTTGGCCTTCGTGCCGTCGTCGTACGTGAGTTCTACGCTGAACACCGAGCGGTGCCCGTGATCCATCGTGACATGGAGGCCTTGGTGAGGAACGGGCGCGCCGAGAACGGAAACGAGGAAAGGCAGCAGGGACAGCGTCGACATGATACGTCAGAATAGCAGGGAACACGGTCACCTAACGCTCTAGGTCGCTGGGCGACACGTCGTGGCATCACGGTGCAAGGGGCTATGCCGAAGGCCTCACCCTGCTCTTCGGCCGTCTCGCCGAGAGTCCTTAGGCTTTCCTGCGTCGCTTGACGAACGTGGCCGCACCGAGACCGAGGGCGGCGAAGGTTGCGGGCTCAGGGGTGGGTTGGGTGACGACCGAGATGACCGACGGCTGGCCTTTGAGAAATACCTCGTTGCCGTAGTCGACGAAGAGTCGCCCGTTCGCAACGACCACGGAGTTCGGCCGCAACCCGCTTGCGTACGTGGGGGAGACGATCGCAGGGCCGGAGACGACCGAGCCGAAGCTTCCCGCCGCCGCTGTTGGGCGAAACGCTCGCTACCCCTGCCCCTGTCGTGATCGTCAACGTCGCGTCCGTGAGATCGAAGTTTAAGAGGCCGCCAACCGCCCCGGTGTACTCGACGCCCGGGTCAACGACGACGCGGTTGCCGGAGTCCCCGCTGTTCGACGTGCTCGTGCCAAAGCCGAAGTCGACGGTGCTGCCGAGCAGCCCCGCGTGGGCGGAGAGCGCGGCGACGTGCGAGAAGATCACGCCGAGCCTTCGCCCCTCGAAGCGCCACGCGATCGAAAATATAGGCGGAGACGGGACGATTCCTGGCGATCTCGCCGGGAATGGGCCCGAACGCTTCAGGAGTTTGTGGACGCCGGAGGGTAGGCCCTTCTTCGTCGACGGGTCAGCGGTAATTCGGCTGACGGAGTCGATGGCTATAATGCCGACATGGCAAGGAGATCAGGCTTGCGGGCACCCCTTGCGCTTCTCGCACTCGCGGGTTGCCAGCGTGCGACGCCGATTAAGGCGACCTGGGACTTCGACCCCGTGGTAGCCGCGCCGTTCGTCGGAACGTGGAGCCTTAAGAGCCGCATCCTCGGCGACCACAAGGTCGTGCTCAGCCGGAATGGGCGCTACCGGGCCTTCGGTCGGTTTACTCCGGAAGCGGACGAGCTGAACCCTGGCTTCAGCGGCCCTTGGTTCATCAAGGACGGAGCCCTCATGCTCTATCAGCAACCGATCGACCCGCCCTTCGAGCCCCAGCCGACGTTCGTGCCGGACACGGACGGTAGGCATCTGGTCGCGCAGCCTCCTTTCGACGGCACCCTGACGAAGATCAAGTAGAGCCGGGCTGTCATGCCGACGTGCGCCTCGCCCTGCTCGCCCCTGTCCTGCGCCTTGGCGGTTGCTCGCGTCGCCCCGCACTCTTTCCCGGCAATCCCATCCAAGTTCACTACGACGGACCGACCTCGGCCGAGTCGGCGACTCGACGGCGGCCCATGCCCCTCGACGAAGCCGTCGCCGAACTCCTCGCCACCATGAGCAAGAGCCCATCCCTCGTCTTCGCCGCGGCCGTCCGTCCGCTCGGGGGCGAGCTTCGAATCGATCCTCGTCGACTCCTCAAGAACATGGAGGAGCCGACGCCCCACGCCACGGCGGACGCGAGCGACGGGCCCCTGGTGATTCGGCTTACGGGTTAAGCTCGCTTGCGGCGCTTAACCCGAGCGACGGCGCCGAGGCCCAGGGCGGCGAGGGCGGAGGGCTCGGGGGTGGCCTGGATGGCGCGGCCGGCGATCACGTTGTCGACGGAATTGAAGTCGTGAGCCGTGGTGATGTCAGGAGCCGAGAGGACGATCGACGTAAAGACACCGGTGGTCGTGAATCCCCGGAAGCTGCCGACGCACGCGCCGGTGGGGGTGTAGGTCTGGCTCAAGGTCGCGCCCAAGCTGTCCGTCGCAGTGACGGTCACGGGCTGCGCTTGGAAGCCGTCGGCGGAGTCCGTGGGGTAGAGGCAGCCGCCGAACGCGGAGACGTTGCCGGTCTTTGGGGTGAAGGCGAGCGACTCGCCGGGAAAGTCGTTGCCGATGAACGTCCCGTTGCGGTATACGGCGACCGCGGGATTAACGCTCGCTGGGACCGTGACGGTGTATCCGACCGCAGGGGTGCGGCCCGAAGGGCCGCGAGCCGAATCCATGTCGTCCCCGGCCACGGCTCGGCTTCCCGGTTACCCTGGGTTCCCGAAATTTGGAGGGGTCGGACCTTTTTGGGACCGCTGGCGTTTCGTGCCCTTCTTCGGACAATAAACTCACGAAGCCGACCCCAAAGGGATCGCGCGGCCCCGGCGAATCGTTGTTATCTCCCGTGCCCTGCGAGATCCTCGAGCCCGCCACGGTCCTCCTCGTCGAGGACACCTTGGACGATGAGCGCCTCGCGTTGCGCGCGTTGCAGCGCCTCGACCCGCCCCTCATGGTGAAGGTGGCGCGGGACGGTCAGGCGGCGCTTCACGCCCTCGGCCTCGACGGCGCGAGCCGACGCCGGCCCGACATGGTGCTCTGCGACCTCAAGCTCCCCAAGGTCGGCGGCGACGAGGTGCTGCGGCAGGCACGGGCCGACGCGCGCCTGCACGACGTCCCCTTCGTGGTCTTCTCGTCCTCCGAGGAGCCCTCGGACCTCGCGCGGTGCGAGGCGTACGGCGTCTCCGAGTACGCGAGCAAGCCGATCGACTACCAGGCCTACGGCGAGCGCGTCGCCGCCATCGTGGAGCGGCACCTGCCCCGGCACGCCGAATCCGGGAGGGCGTAGCGTGGCCGAGCGCCTGCTGTGCGACGACGGGGCGCGGGTGACCCTCGGCGGCTCGGGCGATCGTCTGGTGCTCGCGGTGCGGGGCGAGGCGTCGGTTCGGTTTCGGGCCGACCGGGACGACCTCGACGAGGCGATCGAGGCCTGCACGCCCCTGCAGCTCTCCGCCCACGGCGCGTTCTGCCGGCTCCAGGTGAACGGCGAGCGGGTCCATCTCGACTTCTCCGACGGCGAGTCGGGCCGCCGGTCGTGCGACTTCCCGCTGTCCGACCTCGTCGGCGCGATCGAGATGGTCCGCGCCCAGTAGGGCTAACCTCTCGGGACCCCTTCGAGGTCAAGGGGAAGCCCCGTGCCTCTCTAAGCTCCGAGAGGCACCTAGACGATCGCACGAACCCTCGGTCTCGCCCCGTGGCGCCCTCATTCCGCCCTGGGTGCCACGGGTAAAGGGATGGTCGTGCCCGACACCCGTGCCTCTCTAAGCTCCGAAGCACGGGTGACGACCGCACGAACCCTCGGTCTCTACCCGTGGCACCCGTTCGTCCGGGAGTCCTTCGACCGGACGCGACCTCCGATCTCCCCTCATCCCTTGGCGAGAAGGGTCAAAACTGTGCGTGGATCGAGCGGTCGACCGTCGGCGCCGATCCCGCGTGGAACGCGACCGCATAGGCGGCGGCGTGGCCCCCTTGGACCCGGGGAAGGTAGACGCTCGCGTCCACGCGGTAGCGGCCTAGAGACGCCGTCCGCACCCGGCCGAAGTCGACGAGCAGGTCGTCGCCCTCCGGCGGCACGGCCCTTGGAAGCCGCGCCGCGATCGCCGCGAGCTCGCCCTTCGTGAACGCGCCCGACCGCGAGGTGAGCCGGAAGCCAAGGTGGGAGCGGGACGTGCGCCACTCCCGAAGCTCCCGGTCGGCGACCGCCCACGCCGCGGCGGTCCGGCTCGGGACGGGGGAACTCCCGTCGATCGGGAGCATGACGACGAACGCCGCGGCGAGGATCACAAAGGGAGAACGCGCGGCACGCCCCGGCGTTTCAGCACGATGTCTCCCCGCCCGCGAAACCCGCTTCGTCGTTCGTGCGTCGCTAGGGCTATGGCCGCCGCCGTCCTTTTCGCCCTCCGTGCGCAGAGCGCCGCCATCGAGCGTCTCGTAATGGATCAGTTGGAAGTTTAACGCAGATATCTACACTAACTGCTTAGCCGCCTTGCGATTGATCACCCATCGTCGCAGGACGACGATCCACGCCGCAAAACACGCTAAATGGAAAACCCTTTGAAGGGGAGTGACGTACGTCGACGCAAACAGAAAGTGAGTGTGGCCTACAGAATCCACGTAACTTCGTTGGACATTGACGTACCTAACGCCCATTGCTGCTGGGATATCAAGGACGACGATGCTCACCAAACTGGCAAGTCCTAATAGGGTCACCGCGAGAAGCCATGCTCCCTTGGCCCACTTTTGCATGGGTTACTTTACCGTCCTACTTATCGAGTAAGGCGACGATCTCTTCCACGGTCCAAACGTGGTCCGCGATCCCCGCCGCGACGGCGGGAGAGATCTTGAGGGTCCCGCGCTTACGGGCGAAGTTGATGTCCGTGAAGTGCAGGGCCACGGCGGCCATGGTGTTCTCGACCCGTTTAACGCCCGCAAAGCAGGAGAGGAAAAATCAAAAAATCTCGTGGCGGCCCCTAACGGCCGTTGCGGCAACGACCGAGGATAGGGCTAAGCCCGCCATCTGAGTGGGACAACGCTCGAGGACCTTGGCCCCCGTTCCTTTTAGGATTTGGACGGGGGCCATTCTTTTTTATGGGACAAGGGACAAGTAACCCGAAGGGTTGTCGTCGGAGGCGCAAGCCTTCGTGGGAGCTCCCCGCGGTGTAAGAGAGGACCATCGTGATCGACAAACAAGAAATAGAGGACGGAAGGAAAGAGGACCCGGCCGCCTAGCGAACGACCGGGCCAATAAGGATTGCGCGAGCCTCTAGCGGGCTCATGGACTCTTATCGAGGACCGTCGAGACTAAGGGCAAGGGGCGTGCCAATCCGCCCGCGACGCGAAAAGAATCGCGAAAAACTTTGGGCCGTCGTCGGCTATAGTGGACGCCAATGGCCGGTCCCGTGTCTCCCGCCCGCAAGGCGCTCCAGAACAAGGCGAACCTCTTCGTGCTCGCCGCCCTCCTCCTCGACTTCGGAGGCTACGGCGTGGCCATGGGCGCGCACGTCGCCGGCCTCGCCCGCATCGCGGCGGTCGTGGCGCTCCCCCTCTGGGTGCTCGGCTGCATGGCCTACTCCGAAAGTAAAGGCTATTCGAAGTGGACGGGCCTGCTCGGCATCCTCTCCTGCTGCGGTCTTTTCGTCCTGGTTCTGCTCCCGAACAAGTGGGTCGACGGCGCCTACGGCGGCCCCGGACCGGGCGACTACCCCCGTCCGGGCGCCTAGCGTCCGGAACCCCTTTGGGGTCGAGGGCTCCGCGGGTGCCGGGATGCCACGGGTACGGGGATGCTTGTCTCCGCCCCCGTGCCTCTCGAAACCTACTGGGGTGCCACGGGTAAAGGGATGATCGTGCCCGTCACCCGTGCCTCTCGGTGCGCCGAAGCACGGGTGACGGTGGTACAGACCCCCACCTCGACCCGTGGCACCCCCGTTCCCGACGTTCCGCCTAAGCGGCGACGCCCTGCCGCGAGCCGGAAGGGCTTACGGCTTGTCGGGCTTGGCCGTCGACGTGGGTGGCGTCGCCGTTCTCGTCTTCAGCCGATCGGGGTCGTGCTCGATCCTTCTCGCCAAGGCCGCCTTGACTCGGTCATGCCCTCGCTTGAGCTGCGGATCGTTCCCCAGGGCGACCTTAGCCAGTTCGGCCTTGGCCTCTTCGTAAGCGCCTAAGTCGACGAGGGATTCGGCGAACTCCAGACGGAGCGCCGGCTCGCTTGGCGCAAGGAGGAGGGCAGACCGAAAATCCGCCATCGTCTCTGGATACTGGGGAGAATTGCGCCACCACGTTGCCCGGATCATGTAGACGCTGGCTTTGAGCGCCTGATCGGAACGATCGCTATCCACCGGAAAATGTTGAACATGGTGGGCTTGCCGAAAGTACGCGGGCTGTTCCGAGGTGCCGATTTCCTTTAGGACGATCGCCCGTGCTTCGGCGGTTCGCCCGAGGGCGATCAGGGCGAGCGCCTTCGTCATCGCGAACCGCTGGTCGACGAGGTAGGGCGAGATCGTGCCCGCTTGGCGCAGGGTCTCCAGCGGATGCCCCTGGAGGAGCGCGAGTTCCGCCAAGACCTCATGCGCCTGCGTCGCGTAATTTGGCCCGCCGAGCGCGGTCAGGTCGCCGACCGCTTCCTCGGCAAGACCCGCGGCCTTCTCGAACAGGCCGAGGCGCATCGCGGCCCTTGCCTGACTCAAGAGATCGTTCGCCGCCATAAGGGCGAGTCCTCGGGTGCGCATCGCGTCGGGGTTCGGGGGCAGCCTCAGCGAAGAGTCTTGAGCCGACGACGAAAGGGAGATCGAGACGACCGCGACGGTCGCCACGGCTCGGAAGAAGAGAGCGCCGGTGGGCTTGATCATGGGGTAACGAACCTCGCGTAGGGCTTGCTGGACCGCATCAGGTGTGGCCAATTCGGAAACGTGGCGTTCGCGGGAATCGGCGTAACCGTAAGGGGGCAGTATAAACGACGAGGCTCTCGCCGTCTCCCGACCAGAGCCCGGGTGCCACGGGTAAAGGGATGATCGTGCCCGTCACCCGTGCCTCTCGGTGCGCC
>CAXUKB010000223.1:0-7956 GCA_964251345.1 uncultured Fimbriimonas sp.
GTCCCGCATGGCCCGACTCGAAGGCTCCCATCAGCGCGAGGAACTCGCCCACGAATCCGGACAGTCCGGGTAGGCCGACCGACCCTAGCATCACGATGAGGAAGATCGTCGCGTAGAACGGCATTCGGGGCTTGAGGCCCCCGAAGGCGGTGAGGTCGGCGGTGCCTCGCCGGTCGATCAGGTAGCTCATCAGGCAGACCATGCCGCCCGCGATGATCGTGTGGTTCACCATCTGGACGCTCGCGCCCATCAACCCCGCGTGCGCGAGCGACGCAAGGCCCACGAGAATAAAGCCCATGTGCGAGATCGACGAGTAGGCGAGGAGCCGCATTGCGTTCCGCTGAATCACGGCGAGGGCACCGGCATACACGATGCCGATCGCGCCGAGGAGCATGAACACCCAAGCGTTGGCCTGCATGGCGTCGGGGAACAGCGGAATGAGGAAGCGGAGAATGCCGAACGTGCCAAGCTTAACCAAGATGCCTGAGAGAACCGGCACCACGGTGGGCGACTCGGCGTAGGTGTCGGGCATCCAGGTGTGGAAAGGAAAGGCCGGGGTCTTGACGAGCAGGGCGATTGCGAAGCCCCAGAAGGTCCAAGTCTCCAGTGCCTGCGCATCGCGCCAAAGGGCACCGCTCGCGGCGAGTCGCTGCAGTTCGACGAGGTCGAAAGTCGGACCGCTCTTCGCTCGGAAGCCCAAGGCGACGATCCCCACGAGCATGAGGATCGAACCCAGAAAAGTGTAGGCGAAGAACTTCGTGGCCGCAAACCGACGGTTCGCTCCGCCCCAGCCCCCGATAAGAAAGAACACCGGGAAAAGGGTCAGCTCGAAGAAGGTGAAGAACAGCACCAGATCAAGTGACAGGAACGCGCCAAAGATAAACGATTCTAAGGCGAGAATGAGAGCGAAGAACGTTTTGGCGCGATCGTTGAGTCGCCAGGCCATGCCAAGGGCGACGAGCGTCATCGTGGCCGCGGCGACGAGAAGCCACGCGGCTAAGCCGTCGACGCCGAGCGACCACCTTATGCCAAGCGCGGGCAGCCAGTCGTAAGATTCGCGCATGGCGAAGTGGTAGCTCGTGCCCCGCAGCATGGGCGCGAGCACGACGCCTGCTAGGCCGAGCGACACGATGCCCGTGAAGAGCCCGACGACCTTGGCCGTCGCGTCCGGAACGCACGCGGCCACGATCGCGCCGAGCAGGGGGATCAGGACGAGAAGAGTAAGCATTTTAGCGTCCGCCTCCGATCGCGGAGACGGCCATCGTCCCGACCAGCGCGACCGCGCCGATCAGCATAAGCAAAGCGTAAGAGCGGATCGCGCCGCGTTGCAGCCGGGCGAGTCCCACGCCGAGCGTGGTCGCGAGCCGGGTCGATCCGACCACCGCACCGTCGATGAGGCCGCGCTCGACGCCCGCGTCGATCCCCGACGCAAGCTCGTTGCCGCCCTCGACGGCGGCTCCGGAGAGAAGCGCGTCGTAGCCAAATTGGCCGTAGGCCGCGCGTCGGAAAGGCGTCCAACCCGTCTCGTCGAAGCCTTCGTCGTGCGGCAGTCCGCCTCGGTACCAGACGAAGCCGAACACGAGACCCAGAATCGCGGCGGCGAGGGAGATCCAGCCGAGCGGCAGGCCCACCGGCTCGATTCGAACTTCCCCCAGAAGCGACGGACCGCTGCTCGGCGCGAGCCACTTTTCGAAGACGTCGCCTCGGGAAAGCGCCCAACCCCCGAAGGTCGAGAGGACGGCCAGCACGATCAGGGGAAGGGTCATGCTGATCGGCGCTTCGTGAGGCGTGAAATCGGGCCCGAGGCCGTGGTGCCCATGGGCGTCGTCCTCCTCATCCGTGGTGTGCGGCGCAACGGGGTTCGTGCGCCAACGCTCGTCCTTCCCGAAGAAGGTGAGGTAGGTCATGCGCGTCATGTAGAACGCGGTGAGGGCGGCGGTGATGAGGCCCACCCAGCCCGCAACGTGACTGACCACGTAAAGGTCGCCCCGGTCATTCGCGAGGGCCGCGCCGAGCAACGCTTCCTTGCTGTAGAAACCGGAGAAGCCAAAGAAGCCGGGGATGCCGATGGCGGCGATGGCGCAGGTCCCTAAGACCATCGTCCAGGTCGTGATCGGCAGAAACTTCTTCAGGCCGCCGTAGTTCCTCATGTCCTGGTCGTGGGCCATCGAGTGAATGACCGCGCCCGCGCCTAGGAAGAGGAGCGCCTTGAAGAAGGCGTGCGTGGTGACGTGGAACATGCCCGTCCAGTACCCGCCGGCGCCCACGCCGATGAACATAAAGCCGAGTTGGCTAACCGTGGAGTAGGCGGGAACCTTCTTGATGTCGGTCTGCCCGATCGCGATGAGCGCGGCGAAGAGCGCGGTGAACGCGCCCACGGCGCAGACCACGGCGCTGGCGACCTCGGATGCCTCGAACACGACATGCATCCGGTTCAAGAGCACGACGCCGGAGGTCACCATCGTGGCCGCGTGAATAAGCGCGGAGACCGGCGTGGGACCCGCCATCGCGTCGGGCAGCCAAAGATAAAGCGGGAACTGAGCAGACTTACCCATTGCCCCGACGAACAGCAGAAGTCCGATGCCCGTCGCGAGCGCAGGATTCGCGCGCAAGACGCCAAGGAGCCCCGGGAGCATCGTGTCGTAGCTGAGATAGCGTCCGTCGGCCACCGTCACGCCGCCGGCGACGAGGGTAGCGACGATGAGGAAGAGGCCGAGCATAAGGCCCCAGTCACCCACGCGGTTGACCACGAACGCCTTGTTCGCGGCTTTCGCGTTGCTGAGATCGGTGTACCAGAAACCGATGAGCAGGTACGAGCAGAGGCCCACGCCTTCCCAACCCACGAAGAGCAGGACCAAGTTGTTCGCCAGCACGAGCGTCAGCATCGCGAGGACGAACAGATTCAGGTAGGTGAAGAAGCGGCTGTACTCCCGCTCCTCGGCCATGTAGCCGGTGGAGTAGAGGAAGATGAGCGAGCCGATACCGGTGATGATGAGCACCATCGTCATCGACAGCGGATCGACGACCCACTCGAACGGCACCCGGAAGCCCAGAATGGAAATCCAATCGGGACCGGAGACAACGGTGCTTTCCGAGACGTTCAGCGTGATGCCGAGGCCAACGACGAACGCAAGGGCGATCGGGAGCACGGAGACGAAACCGAGCGTGCGGCGTCCGACAGCCTTCTCGATGCCCGCGCCGAAGAGCGCGAGCAGAAGGAAGCCGAGCAGCGGCAAGCCGAGGACGAGGGAAATGGCGGTGGGGTTCATCCTCGGAGAAGGTTCATCTCATCGATATCGATGTTCTCGCGGAGCCGGAAGATCGCCATGATAATGCCGAGGCCGACCGCAACCTCGGCGGCGGCGACGGCCATCACGAAGATCACCATCATCTGGCCCGCGACGGCGGAGCGTTGGGCGAGTTCGGACGTGCCCGGATTGACGATGCTGTAGCGGGCAAAGGCGAGAAAGGTGAGGTTGACGGCATTGAGCATCAGCTCGATGCACATGAAGATCACGATGGGGCTGCGACGCACGATGACGCCGACCACGCCCACGGTAAACATGAACAGCCCCAGCGCGAGGTAGGCGGCGAGAGGGACGCCGTTCATGCTAGTCGAGCCTCCGCTTCGCGAGCAAGATCGAGCCAACGATACCGACGAGCAAGAGCACGCTCACCGCTTCGAACGGCACCACGTAGTCCGTGAACAACGCGCGGCCGATCGCCTGCGGACCACCTGCGCCGACGAGGGATCCCGGGTGCGTCTTCGTCGCGAGCTCCGGCAGGATCTGCGCGCCGACGAGCACGATGAGAACGCCGCCGAAAAGTGCCGCCACGGGCTTCTTCGGGTCGAGACGCTCCTTAAGCAGCTGTGGAACGCCCAGATTCAAGAGCATGATCACGAAGAGGAAGAGCACCATGATCGCGCCGGTGTAGACGACGATCTGGGTGATGCCGAGCATCTCCGAGCCCAAGGTGAAGTAAAGCACCGCCAGCAAGAAGAAGTTCAGCACGAGGCACAAGGCGGAGCGAACGGCGTTGTCGAATGCCACGACGCCGACCGCCGCAAGGGCGACAAGCCCGGCGATACCGCCGAAGAGGAGAAGTTCGGGAGTGATCGGCGGCATCTTAGGCGGGGACCTCCGCCACGGGATCGACCAGCGTGACCGTGCGGCGCTCATTCGCGGGCGGCTGAACGAGGGTGATCGTTCGCGTTCTCAGCCCATCGATCTTGCCCTTGAGGGACGAGCGCCGGAAGGCGCCGATCAGAAAGAGGAAGGCGCCGAGCGCCACGGCGGCCGCAGCGAGTGCCGGCCAATCGCCGTAAACCCGCTGCACCACGAGGTAGGCGGCGACGAGGGTGAAGTTCGCGGTCGCGATCGGCAGGAGCCAGCGCCAGCCGAGATTCATCAGCTGGTCGTACCGGAGCCGAGGGAACGCCGAGCGGACCCAGATATAGCCGGAGATGAGCAGCGCGCCCTTCGCCACGAAGACGACCGGCGCGAACCAGAATTGGAACCAGCTCAGCGCATTCCAAAGGCTCCGCAGAGCGGGCGCGTTTTCGCTCAACCAGTCCCACCGAACCGGCAGCAAGTTATAGCCGCCGAGGAACACGGTGGTCCCGAGCATCGCGAAGATGAACATGTTGATGTACTCGCCCATCATGAAGAGCACCCACTTCTTCGTCGAATATTCGGTGTTGTAGCCCGCGACCAGTTCGCTCTCGCACTCGGGGAGGTCGAACGGTGCGCGGTTCGTTTCCGCGAGCGCGCAGATGCTGAAAACGACGAGTGCGACGAAACCGAAAGGGGTGAAGGCGAACCAATTCTGGAGGGCGCCGACGCTTCCCCAAAGCGGACCTTCCTGGAAGTGGAGAATCTGCAGCGGGCGAAGGGAACCGCTGAAGAGCGCGCTCGCGCCGATCGCCATGCCCATCGCGAGCTCGTAGGAAATGAGCTGCGCGGAGGCGCGAAGACCTCCGAGAAGGGCGTACTTGTTGTTCGAGCCGTAGCCCGCCAGGATCACGCCGTACGCGCCGAGGGAAGCGATGCCCATCGTGTAGAGCACGCCGATGTTCACGTCCGCGACGGGGGTGACGCTCGCCCAAGGAGCGAAAGGCAGCATCGCGCCGATCGCAAACGGAGGAAATAGCGCGAGCGCCGGAGCGAGGAAGAACACAAAGCGGTCCACGTTCGCGGGAGCGAAGTCTTCCTTGAAGAACGACTTCATGCCGTCGGCGATGATCTGTGGAAGGCCGTTCAAGATGCGAAGCTTTTTGCCACGCAGGAACCCAGGAATCAGCTTGGACGTTCGGGAGAACGTGATCGTGCCCGTGCGATTGGGGCCGACACGATCCTGAATGTAGGCGAGAAGCTTGCGCTCCCACCAAATCCAGAACGGCACCGGCCCAAAGATGAGCACGACCCACAAGAGCGCCCGCAAGAAGGCCTGCACGGCTGGGGGGGCGTTGAGGAACGTTTCCGCGATCCAGTGGAACATGGCGCGGCTAAAGGCTACCTGAACGGGATGCTAGCCTTCGGCCCGCGTACCCTTCGTTCTTAACCCCAAGGCCGCTCGACGACGAGCGGCGGAAACGCATTTTAAGCGCGTCGGATCGTGCCCGAGACGACGATCGTGTCGTTCTTCGTCACGCTGAGGTCGCCGTCGTTGCGGCCCGTGAGGACGAGCTTGATCTTGTAAGCCGTCTTACCGTCCTGAAACTCCATTGTCAGCGTCCGGCCTTCGATCGCCGCCTTGCCTTCGACGGTCCGACCGTCGACCCTGAGGGTTGCACGCGACGGCTTTCCCGAAGCCGGGGCGAGCGCCGCCTCAAGGCTCGTCGTGCCGGACGCGAGACTCCAGTCGGCGGTGTCGTCGCCCACCTTCACGCTGGTGACGCCGGTCGGCAGCTTGTACGCACCCTCGAACCGCTTCGCCTGAAGCAGAAGTACCCGATCAGCAGCGCCGATTGCCTGCGCGGCGGCGAAGCCGACGATGGCGAACGAGGCGAGGCCGATCAGGCCGAGGTTGACGAAAAGGCGACGAGGCATTATTTTCATTGGACGATCCACAGCTTCCTACGGATCCCTCCTCCAGGATGACGCATTGGAGAGGGCTTTCGACCCATCTCCGCAAGAAACGTACCATTCGGTTCAATACTCCCCCTTTCGTTCCACATCTTCGCATTGTCTTGGCAAGGTGCCGACGGATGAACGCGTCCATGCGGGCACGACGGCCCGCTTCGGGTCGAAGCGGTTACAGTGAAGGCGTGGCCGCCCTGATCGCCCTCCTTCTTGCCGGAGGCGCAAGTCCCGTTGCGGAGATCCCCTGTCGAATCGTGCAGAACCTCGTTCTGCTCGACGTGAGGCTGAACGCGCGGTCCGCCGTCGCGATGCTCGACTCCGGCGCGGACGCGACCTACGCCGACGATACGGCGGCGCTGGCGGCGGGCGCGAGTAAGGGAGCGGCGATCGTCGCGAGCGGCGCGGGCGCGCAGTCTCAGAACGGCTGGAACGCGAACGGCCTTGGGCTAACGTTCCCCGGCGTCTCGCTCAAGCGGACGGTCGCACGCGCGTTTCCCCTGCGGTTTCCGATCCCGGGCGGACCCAAAATCGAGGCGGTCGTCGGCCACGACCTTTTCGCCGACTACATCGTGGAGATCGATTACGCGGGTCACAAGGTACGCCTCTACGATCCAAAGGGCTACCGTCCGCCGGCGAATGCGCAATCCCTTGCGATGACGTTGGACCGGAACGTCCCTTTCGCGTCGGTCAAACTCAGGCTTCCCGGGGCTTCGGACAGCACGATCCGCGTCCTCGTCGATACCGGCGTGAACGTCGGTCTCTATCTCACCGCGGCGTACACCCGACGCGAACGGCTCGTCGAACGCTTTCCAGACGCGGTCCCGTCGCCGGGTGGAACGGGCATCGGCGGCGGGACGAAGACGAGGCTCCTTTCGGGGATCAAACTCGGCTTCGGCGGTCAATCGATCGATGGTCAAGCCTGGTTCGACCTCTCCGCCGGTGGGGTCACGGGACCGGACGCGACGTTCGACGGCCTCTTGGGCGGTGACATCCTCCGCCACTTTGTGGTGGCCTTCGACGAGCCGCACGGACGGTTGATCGTTCGGCCCGCGCCGACGGCCAGCGGTTCGAGAGGCGGGGAGTAGAGTAAAGCGGTGGTCCTTCTCGCCGCGATGCTGTTTGCGCCGGCCCCGAAGCCTCTTGCCGACCTTCCGTTCGATCTCGAGGACGATCACATCTTTCTCAAGGCACGTCTGAACGGCCGGCCGATCGACGCCCTCTTCGACACGGGCGCGGGAGCCACCCTCGTGGACACTTCGTTGGCCCATGCCACGGGAGGACGCCGTGATCCCGACGTGGACGTCGAGGCAAGGGGTGCGGGCACGGCGGCGCTCAAGGTCCAGGCCGTGACGGGTCTCAGCTTAGACTTCCCCGGCACGCACGTCAAGCAACCGGTCGACGCCACGATCCCCCTTACCGACCTGAGCCGCTTGGCCGGCCGTCCTATTCAGGCGATCTTTGGCACGACGTTTATCGAGCGGTACCGGGTTGAGATCGACTACGCGACGAGGCACATCCGCCTCTTCGACCCAAGGCTCGCCACCATCCCCAAGGGTGCGAAATCTTTTCCCGCCACCTTCGCGCTTGGCTTGCCTCAGATCAAGGGCCGCATCATGGTGCCGGAGCTCGGTCCTCAAGAGGTGGTCATGATGCTCGACACCGGTGCGGGCTCCACGTTCGACGTCTCGAATCGTGCCGTCCTGCGATTTGGCCTCGACAAGCGCTTCGCCGATGCGCCGAAGGTGGTCACCGGAGCGGGAGCGGGCGGCGAGACGAGGGGACGCGCCGTGCGTCTGCCTTGGGCTGAGATCGGTGGCGCGCACCTTGCTCGGCCGACCGCCGAACTCACGACCGACACGAAGGGAGCCGTGGG
>CAXUKB010000224.1:0-7942 GCA_964251345.1 uncultured Fimbriimonas sp.
CTTGAGGACGTCGTTCCAGAGACCGACGAGGTAGTTCACGTCGGCGCGAAGATCCTCTTCGGATCGCCCTTCGCACTCCGTGCGCATAATGACGCCGAAGCCCTCGGGTTGAATGCGCTCGCCGATCTTCTTGAGACGCTCGCGCTCGCTCCGCTCCTCGATCTTCCGAGAGACGCCGACGTTGCCCGCCTCGGGCATCAGCACGACGCTTCGACCGGGAAGGGCGATGCGGGTCGAGACCCGCGCGCCCTTGGTCCCGCGCGGCCCTTTCGTGACCTGCACCATAACCTGCTGGCCTGGGCGAAGAAGATCCTTGATCTTGCGGCGGCGAAGCTCGGTGCGGCGCATCGCCGAGGGCGAGTTGTCCGCGCCCTCGTCGGGCATCACGTCCGCGAGCGAAAGGTAGGCATTGCGCTCGAGGCCGATGTCGACGAAGGCGGCGTCCATTCCGGGTAGGACGTTCTGTACGACCCCTTTGAAGATAGAGCCGACGACGCGCTCTTCACGCTCGACACGGTACTCGGTGAGCTTGCCGTCTTCGAGAAGGGCGATTCGGGTCTCGCGGTTGGAGACGTTGACGACGATCTCTTCGGAAAGCGGCTGGGGGCGGCGGTGGACGTTTCCGTTGCCGCTGGGCGAAAGAGATTCGGAGGGACGGCGGTCGCGACGACCGCGGAAAGACTTGGGGCTGCTCATATGCAGGTGGCTCGTTGCTATGGTTTGAGCCGGGACGGGGAACCGTGCGTTATGCGGTCGGTAGGGAAGGGTCCGCGCGCCGTCCTGACTCGCGCGGAGTGTACCCCTTCGCGTTTAAACCGTCTTCTAGGCCTTCGACGATCGTGCGTAACGCCTGACCACGATCAGGACTCGAAGGTGGCTTAGGTCAGCGCCGCGTCGCCGCGTTCGCCCGTTCGGACGCGAATCGCATCCAGAACGTCGGTGACGAAGATCTTGCCGTCGCCGACCTCGCCGGTTCGCGCCGCTTCGACGATGGCGTCGATCGCGGGTTCGAGATCCTCTTCGCGAACGACGACCTCAATCCGCATCTTCGGGAGCAGGTTGACGGCGTAGGTGGAGCCTCGGTAGAGGTCGGTACGGCCCATTTGGCGGCCGTAGCCTCGAACGCCCTCGCAGCTGAGGCCGCGGACCCCTGCGGCCTCAAGGGCGTCCTTCACCGCCTCCAGCCGGTTCACCCGTACGAATGCCTCGATGCGCTTCATCCAAAAGAGGATACTTAGGGCGGAAGGCCTTCGGCGGCACGGCGTCGGCACGTTAAGCGCTCTTAACGATTTCAGGCCTTAATGACCCTGTTCGTGTTTCCCCGCCCGCCCCTTCGTCCCACGATTTTGTTTCCGATCGTCGCCGCTCTCTTCGCGGTGGTGGGCTTCGTCGCGGCTCTTCGCGGCAGTCTGATGGCGGCTCCGTGGTTCATCGCCGCCGGGGTGCTTGGATCCGCGGGTGTCGCAAGCCTGCGGGGCGAGCGGGAGGTCGATGCCGCGCTGCGGGCGCGTCTGCAGGAAACGCGCACCTTGGAAGCGAAGTTCGAGGAGCAACGTCAGACCGTCGATGCCTTGGCCGACGGTCTCGACGCGGCGCTTCTCATCGTGGACGTGCGCGGCACGATTCTCTACGCGAACCCGCCGGCTCAACGTCTCTTCGGCCACGACGCACCGGCCGGCAAGACGCTCTTAGCGGCGACGCTCAGCGTCGAATTGGAACGATTGCTTCTCGAAGCCGCAGAATCGGATCAGCCACGGCGGGCGGAGATCACCTTTAACGTGCCACGCGAATGGATCGGCCTCGCGAGCGCGTGGCGCGATCCCGCCCAGAGTCGCGTCTTTTTATCGATCTACGAGATCACCGGCCTTCGGCGGCTGGAAAGGACGCGCAAGGATTTCGTGGCGAACGTCTCGCACGAACTCCGAACGCCGATGACGATCATTCGCGGCTACGCGGAGACGCTCCTCGACGAAGACCCCCCTTCGGCGGAGACCTCGAATCGGATGTTGCCACGGATCGTCGCCGAGGTCGATCGGCTCTCGTCCGTTCTGCAAGACCTGCTGACGCTCAGCGTTTCGGAATCGGGTACGGCACGTAAGGAACCGTGCGATCTGGCCGAGGTGGTCCAGAGCGTCGTCGAACGGTTGGGACCGAAGGCGGCGGAAAAGGGGATCGAACTGGACTACGCGGGACCGGATGAGCTTCCGATCCAAGCCAACGTCGCGCAGGTCGGCCAAGTCGCGCTGAACCTCGTGGACAACGCATTGAACTACACGACGCGGGGCTCCGTCCACGTCGTTCTCGCGGCGGAGGAGGACCGGGCCGTGCTGAAGGTTCAGGACACCGGTCTGGGAATCGCGTCCGAGCACGTCGAACGCGTGTTCGAGCGTTTTTACCGCGTCGACCGGGGGCGCAGCCGGGCGACGGGCGGCACCGGCCTGGGACTCAGCATCGTTCGGCACATCGTCGAGGCGCACGGCGGAACCGTGCGCCTCGAAAGCGCGCTCAATCGCGGATCGACGTTCATCGTCGACTTGCCGGTCGAGTAAACCGGCGTCACGCCCCGTCGACGTGAAGGAACGTCGGCGCGGATACGTTGCCCGCGTGGTCCACGTCGGCGACGGCAAAGGCGTTGAGCGTTCCCGAGGCGAGCTTCGCCGGCTCTTCGATCTCGTGTCGGTCTCCGGGCAGAACCCGAATAGCCCAACTCGAACCGTAACGCACCCAGATCACGTGACGAAAGGGCGGCGAGGCCGGATCGGAATCTTCCCAGTCGAACTTCGCCCCCGCTTTGCTCCCCTCCGGGGCGGAAGGATCGACGCGGGCGGGGCGGGGTGCGGGGGGCGGCGTACTTCCGAGCCACGGCGACGCGGGCGGCAACGCGTCGTCGGCATAAAGCTCGCCTCGCAGGCGGTCGGAGACGCCTCGTGCGTCGTCCATGAGGGCCTTCATGCTGAAGTGGACGTGCCCCGCGTCGCCGGTGCCACGGGTCAGCCGGATTTGCCGCACGATCTCGTCCGCGGAGTAGCCGCCGAGCGACTCGCCCGGGAGGAGACGGCTCGTGAACAGTCCGGCGTAGATATGGCGCCCTTTCGGGTTGACGGAGCGCCACCACTTGAGGAGGACGGGAAAGCTCTGCGGACGTTGCGCGATGCGCCAGTAGAGTTGGGGCGCAAGGTAGTCGAGCCAACCGTTCTGAAGCCATTTCAGCGGATCGGCGTAGAGAGTCGCGTACTGGTCGATTCCCGCCGTGGTGCCCTCGGGCACGCCCGGCCGCCAGATGCCGAACGGCGAAACGCCAAACTGGACCCAAGGCTTCTCTTTGTGGATCCCTTCGTCGATTCCCTGCACGAAGTCGTCGACGTTCTTACGGCGCCAGTCTCCGAGGCTCAGACCGTTGCCGTACCGCGCATAGACATGGCCGTCGGGAAACGGCGCATCGTTTTCCGGATAGGGATAGAAGTAGTCGTCGATGTGAACGCCATCGACGTCGTACCGCCGAACGACGTCGAGAACCACGTCCCGGGAGCGCCGCTGGACCACGGGTTCGCCCGGGTCCATCCAAAGCTGCCCCCCGCCGTAAGCCTTGACGACCGTCGGGTTGGTGCGGGCGATGTGATTCGGCGCGAGCGGCCCTTTCATGCTCTTGGGCCGAGCTCGGTACGGATTGAACCAGGCGTGAAGCTCCAGGCCGCGGCGATGCGCCTGCTCGACGGCGAAGGCGAGGGGGTCGTAGCCGGGATCGCCACCCTGCCGCCCGGTAAGCACCGAACTCCACGGTTCCAGCTTCGACCGGTACAGTGCGTCGGCTCCCGGACGCACCTGGAAAACGATGACGTTGAGCTTGAGCGTGACCGCGCGGTCGAGCAGACGCACCATCTCCGCCTTCTGCCGCGCGGCCGGCAGGCCGGGCCTTGAGGGCCAGTCGATGTTGTCTACCGTCGCCACCCAGGCGGCGCGGAACTCGCGCGGCACGGGTGGCAGTTCGGGAGTCTGGCCAAGGACCAGCACGGGCAGGAGCATAGGAAAGTCTAGCTCGCGTTGAACGTCATCGTTCCGTTGAGCGTGACCGTTCCCGCGGCGTTCGTGCCGGAAAGGTTTGTGAGCACGACGTTGGCCAGCGTGATCTGCACGGAAGCCGTGGTGCGGGCGGTCACGGTGATCGTGCCCGAGGTCGAGCTCCACTTGCCGACCGAATCGCTATAAATGATGGCCGAACCGTTCGCCGAGTTCGACAGATCGACGGTGGCCCCGGCCTTCGCCGAGCTTGCGACGAGGCTCGCTTCGACGCCGCGATCGCTGTTCGTCGCGGTGATCGTGATCACCTTGCTCGCGGCGGAGCCATCGAGCGAGGTGTAGCTCGTGAGCGGGGTGGCTGCCGTGCTCGCGCCGTTGTAGCCGTCGCCGGGAGTGAAGGTGACGTTGACCGCCCCGGTGGTGCCTTCGATGAACGACGTGTCGCCCCCGGCGCCCCCGCAGCCGACGAGAAGAGCGGCGAGGGCAAGAAGAGGAGCGGTGCGCATCGGAATAGGTTTACCTAGGACGAGGAGAAAACGGTTCCTCCCTTAACGCATTGAAGGGGCCGTTCATTTCGGCAAGAGCCAACGGTTGAGCCGCCGTTCCCAGTCCGAGGCGGGAAGGGAGCCGAGATCGAGCGTAAGCGCGCCCTTGCGAGGCTGGGAAAAGAGGTTTACGATGGCGCCGAACGGCATCTGCGAACCGTCCCGATCGGACTCCGGCACCTGAACGATCGTCTGACCGTTCATCCGGTAACCGCCTCCCTCCTCGGGGAGGGTCGGCAGGGGTGCGCCCGCGGTCCAAGCCTGGAGCGTTCTCGTTCGGTTTCGGGTCGTCAGGCGACCTTGGTGGCGCACTTCGATCCAGAGGGTCGTGGAAGGCAGTCCGCGAAGCAGTTCCTGAATCCGAGCCTCGTTCGCCGCGGCGCGGCTCGTCGACCACTCCTTCGGCAGGGTCTCCATCGCGGGGAGCGGCTCTTGCGATCCGTCGTAAACGGTCGAGGAGCCCCGCAGCGCGTCGTCCAAGAAGAACGGCGGGCGAAGATCGGCGGAGAACATCAGGCCTCGATCGGCGAGGTCGATGGGATCGACGCCGCGCGTACGGGCGAACGCCAGTCGAGCCTCGTCCGTGTAACCCATCGCCGCGAGGTCGAGGAGTTCTTGTCGCTCGATGCCCACTCGGCCGTCGTAGGCGCCGCCTTCGTACCCCTGCGGCTGAGTGGCGAGTACGGCGACGCCCCGGAGCCCGGGCGTCGCCGCGAGCGCTTGGAAGGTGCTCCAACGCGACGGAAGGATCGCCGCCTCGGGTGCGATCACGTCCGTCGGGTCCTTACCGATCGGCTCACGCTCCCATCCGGTGCGAATGGGGCCGTGCGCGGCGGCGACGGTCGCCTCCGAGCGATCGATCCGCGCCGCCGCTTGGGCGGCGGTGTCGCCGAGAATGGAGCGATCCAGAAGAACCTGAGGCGTTCCGGACTCCGAGGCCCACGGGCGAACGACGAGCCGCACGGGGAATCCGGTCGCCAGCGCCGCCCGAAGCGTCTCCTCGCGAATCGTGTCGAGCCAAAGCTCCCCAAAGCCGTACCGCTTGGCGATCGCCACGGCGGCGATCGCCTCGTCGGGAGTCCGGGCCGAAAGAGCTAATCCGACGCCGTTCGTCGAGTCGAGCGGCCGCTTCGGCGCGGCCACGCTCTCGCGAGCAGGACCGGAGCGATTGCCTTCGAAGGAGATGCTCTGGCCCAAACCGGCATTCTCCGTCTGAAAGTTCTCGCCGTCGGCGGTCACGAAGCGGTAGCGCAGTTCCCAGTTCGCCCTCGCCCGTGAGGTGTCCACCTTCTGGGAAGAGTAGCGTAGATTGACGCGCTCCAGGAACGAGCGGATGTCGGGGGTGAACTCCGTCGTCGAGGTCCACTTGTTCGAGTCCTGCGGACTCCGCCCGGCCATCGCCTTCAGCATCTCCGGACTGGGCGCGAGGCCGCTCCCTTCGTCGTAACCCACGTTGGTCAGCCCGCCCGACGCCGCCAACGCCCGCCGCCAAGTCTCCTCCTTTTGGCGTAATTGAAGGTCGAGATCCTGCTCCCAAACGGTAAGGCGCAATTTGCGCGTTCCGAGTCCGGTCACGTCGGACACGAGCAAAAAGGCACCTCCCACACGTCGGTAGGTGCCTTCGACGGCCAGGGCCAGGGCATCGAGGAGATCGCCCGCCCGCACTCGCCCTCCGGGTGAGGTCACCTTCCGATCCCGAACGCGCAGATCCGCGAGAATCTCTCGTCCCGTTGCCTGCCCTGCGAGCGCCGCCGCCTTGCCCACGGTGGTCTGCGTCGGAAGGGCGACCGTCCCGTCGAGGCGCGACGTGTCGAGCTGTCCGTGCTTCAGCACGTTCGGTACCGTCTTCTGAATCGTGACGCCGTAGGTCTCCTTGCGCTCGAACTCGTCGTCGGTGTTTCGAATGAGCACGGTCTCGCCGGGGTGGCCGTGTTCCTCGGAGGCGTCGTGGAAGGTGTAGCTGTCGGAATGCTCGACCAAGGGAATCTCAAACTGGAGTTGACGCTCGACCTTCAGGCGCATCCCCAGGATTCGAGCTTCGGTGAACTCGCCGCCGCCGACCTTGTCTCCGTAAGCGGCCTCTTTGCCCAGGCGTTCCTTCGACCACCGCACGGTCTTGGGGAGCAGGGAAGCGAACACCTGCCGGGCCTCTCCCTGGAGGTCGCCAAGCCCAATGCCCGTGCGCGCCGCTCTTTGCACCTGATCGGCCCGCAAAAGGCTGAGCAAGTAGAGCACCTTCGACTCGCGGGGCAGGCCATCGTAAAGGTTCGGCGGCTGGCGCAACGAGTCGTCGAACGCGACCATATTGAGGGGCACGAGCGCGGTAAGGCCGCCGAGTCGTACCGCCTTACGGTTGTAGCGAGCGAGGCCGCTGCCCGTCTTGAGCGGCGTTCGTTCTTCGGCGGACACCGCCAAGCCCGCTTCGGAAGGATGGAGCCTCAGATAGGCGCCGAAGTTCGGCGGCATGTCGGCGGGCTTCGCGCCGGCTTGGGAGAGCAGGAGGACGAAGGGAAATAAGCCCACGTTCTCCACTATAGCGGCGCTCGTTACGGAACGACGATTCGAACCGGTGCGGCGAGCTCGGGGTCCCCCGTCGATTCCAGTCCATCGCAGTACGTGGCCAGAGATGGCTTCACGCGGAACTCCTTCCGGACACCATCGCGGACGACGACGACCGGTTTGGAGAGATCGACTAACTTCGAGGAAAGCCACAGCGCGACCATCCCTTGTTCCTCGGTCTTCAGGGTGATCGTGTTGCCCTCGACCGTCGCGTCGACCCGTCCTTTCGGCGCGGGCTTGAGTGCCTCAAGCCAGTAGAAGCGGTGAAGGACGTCGTCCGTCTGGACCCAGATGACGCGCTTCGGATCCGGATCCCGGCGATACTTTAGTAGCTCCGCCGTCTTGTCCGCCTCGTAATCGTTGATGAGGTGGCCGTGGGCAGGGACCACCTCCAGGCCGCCGTCGAACCCACCGTACTGCGCCTTCCACTTGGCCCATTCGTCGGCAAACTCGCGATCGAGCTTTATACGACCGTACGCCGTGTCGGTCTCGCCCACGGCCCAGGTGAAGCGCACGTTCCTGAGGTTCTCCCCGGCGGTCCGGTCGGGGGTCATCGCGCCCGCCGCGGGATGGAGGGCGGCGAACCGATAAGGGATCTTCGGTCCGATCACGAACGTTCCGTATCCGCCGTGCGACGCGCCCATGGCATAGACTCGGTTCGGGTCTACGCCGCCGTACTTCACGAAAGAGCGGATCAGTCGCTCGACGAGCGGCGAGATGGCCGAGTCGTAGAACCCGTCCCACTCGTCGTTCGGCGCGCGCAAGGCAAGGTACACGTACCCCCCCGCCTCCGGATGATCTTTGTAGTAGCGGGTGAACAT
>CAXUKB010000225.1:0-7915 GCA_964251345.1 uncultured Fimbriimonas sp.
TCGCCCTCGAACACCGCCGAGGAATTGAAGCGAATGCGTAGGACGTCGACCTCGGGATCGTAGCTCATTTTCATCGGTCCTCCCAATATCGCGCGATCTTTGGTGCGGTACGCAGTGACGACGAGGAACGAACGGCCGTCCATCGTGACCTTCGACCGAACCACCCAACGATCGCCGGACGCGAGCCGCTGACCCGGATTCTGCAAAACGCCGTCGAGCGCCCCGCGCGGAATGCCGCGGATCAGGATCTGCCCCTCGGCATGGCGGCTCAGGCGAAAGTTCACGCCTTGAGATTCTACGCGAGTCCTCTTGGTCCCCGTAGGGCGTAGAATATCTTCTACCCCTATGGCGAAACCTCTTCTCGCGAACGACAAGATCGTCGTCGTCGGCGCGCGTGAAAACAACCTCAAGAACGTGTCGGTCGAGATCCCGCGCGACAAGCTCGTGGTGATCACCGGCCTCTCCGGCTCGGGCAAGTCGAGCCTCGCGTTCGACACGATTTACGCCGAGGGTCAGCGCCGCTACGTCGAGTCGCTCAGCGCCTACGCCCGCCAGTTCCTGGGGCAGATGGACAAGCCCGACGTCGACCACATCGAGGGCCTCTCGCCCGCGGTGAGCATCGACCAGAAGAGCGCGAGCAAGAACCCCCGCTCGACCGTGGGCACGGTCACGGAGATCTACGACTACCTGCGCATCCTCTTCGCCCGCGTCGGCACCCCGTATTGCATCAATGGCCACGGACCGATCGAGCGTCAGTCGACCGACCAAATCGTGGAAGTCGCGAGCGCGCTGCCCGAGGGCACCCGCGTTCAGGTGCTGGCGCCCATCGTGCGTGGGCGTAAGGGCGTGTTCAAGAAGGAGATCGAGGACATCGCGAAGCAGGGCTTCGTCCGCGTGCGGGTCGACGGCACGATGATGGAGGTGACCGACGACATCGAACTGGACCGTTATAAGAACCACACGATCGAGGTCGTGGTCGACCGTCTCGTGGTGAAGGAGGGCATCGAACGGCGTCTAAGCGATTCGCTGGAGACGGCGCTGAAGATGTCGGGCGGCATGGTGTCGCTCGCCCTCGGCTTCAAAGAGGGGACAGAGATTCCCATGCGCATCGCCGCGTTGGCCGAACAGCAGGGCGTTGAGGATCCCACGAAAGAATTCGACGTTCTCTTTTCCGACTCTTATTCGTGCGCCGTTTGCGGTTATTCGTTGCCCGAACTAGAACCCCGTCTGTTCTCCTTTAACTCGCCCTTTGGGGCGTGTCCCGAATGCACGGGATTGGGCACGAAGACCGAGTTCGATCCCCTCCTCATCGCGCCGGACACGAAGAAGCCCTTGCGCGAGGGCGCGATCCTTCCGTTCATGTACAAGTCCGGCGAGGTCAAGGATTGGTGGCCCGAGATGCTGGACGCGGTGGGCAAGAAGGTCGGCTTCGACGCGAAGAAGCCCCTCGGCTCGCTCGACGCCAAGGCGCTCGACGCGGTGTGGAACGGCCTGTCGGAACCCATTAAGGTGACGATGAAGTACTCGCGCTCCGAGCGCACCTTCACAACCGAGTGGCGCGGTGTGGTCGCCATTCTTCGCAAGCGCTACGACGAAACGGAAAGCGAATGGGTGAAGAACGACCTGGAGCAGTACATGAGCACCAAGCCGTGCCCCGTCTGCCGGGGCAAGCGCCTCAAGCCGGAGGCCTTGTCGGTCAAGGTCGCCGACCGCGACATGAGCGAGGTCACCCGCTTCTCGATCGAGGAAGGGCTCGCCTTCTTCGAGGGGCTGAGCGAAAGGCTCTCGACGCGCCAGCTTGCGATCGGCGAACGCGCGGTGAAGGAGGTGTTGGAGCGTCTGCGCTTCCTGACCGACGTCGGTCTCTCGTATCTCACCCTCGACCGCAATGCCCGAACCCTCGCGGGCGGCGAGGCCCAGCGCATCCGGCTCGCGACCCAGATCGGCTCCGGCCTCATGGGCTGTCTTTACGTGCTCGACGAGCCTTCGATCGGCCTACACCAGCGCGACAACCGCAAGCTGATCTCGACCCTCATTCGCCTTCGGGACCTCGGCAACACGGTGCTCGTGGTCGAGCACGACGAGGAGACGATGCTCGCGGCGGACCACCTGATGGAGCTCGGACCCGGGGCGGGCGAGCACGGCGGCGAAATCGTCGCCTCCGGCACGGTGGAGGAGTTCCTAAAGTCCGACGCCGTGACCGCCCGGTACCTTACCGGTCGCTTGGAGATCGAGATCCCCGCCCAGCGTCGCCAACCCCGCACGCCCTGCCCGGTTTAGCGTGGCGCCGCCTTCCAGGCGGTAGTCCGAATTGTGAAAACGAAGAAGGGGCTGAGTGGGGACGGAGAGCGCGCCTTTTGCCCCAACGCTCGCAGGCTCGCTCGTTAAAGCGGCGGCAGGCCGCCGCACTCTAAGCCGGAGTCCTGCTGCTCGCTCTTAGGGTCGCTAGCTCTCGGCCGCCGTGCTCGGCGACCCGGTAATCGACCAAGAGGAGTCCTTCCGGAAGGGACGGCGGACCGGCGGCGGGGAGGACGAGGCGGGGATCTTTCGGCTTGCCGGTGCGTTCCCGCTCCCGGTCGGTGAAGGTCTCGACGACGAGGGTGCCACCAGGCGCGAGGACGGAGGCCATTTTCGAGAGTTCGGGAAGGTAGCGGAAGGCGGTTACCAGATCGAACGGTCCTTCGGGAAGCGGCTCCCGCTCGACGTCCAGGAGGCTCAGATCGGGGGAGACCTGATGAAGGTCGGCGAGCGATCGCGCGCGGTCGAGCGCGTCGGGAAGGTGGTCGACGGCGGTCACGCTCCAGCCTTGCAGGGCGAGGAACACGGCGTCGCGACCGGTGCCACAGCCGAGGTCGAGAGCTTTTCTCCCCTTGTCCCCGTAGGGGAGAGAGGAGAGCAAGCCCGGCGAAGGCTGCCACAAGCGGGTCTCCGCGGGCTCGGCCGGGGCGGGGACGAGGCGAGCGGGGCGTCCGTGGGCGTTCAGCCAGTCGGCCGCCGCCGTGCCGCCGGGCAGGTCGGCGACGTCGATCGCGACGCCGGGAGGCGGCAGCGCGTGGACGAGGGCGGCGATTCGTTCCACGGGAAACGTGCGGGGATCGAGAAGCCCCGTGGAGCGACTTGCTCGATCTTCTGAGGGAGAACGGAAGGACCCACTCCCCCACGGTTCCCCCTTTCGTGCCTCAAGGGGAACCATCTTCAGAACTCCGGCGGCGGCTCGCCGGGCGCGGCTTTGCGGTCGACGGGACTGGGGACGAACGTCGATAGCCGCTCGGGGTGCGTGAGGCGCACCGCCGAAAGCTCCTTCACGCTCGACAACGAGGACGTCTGGTCGCCGAGGCCGTTCGTGCCCTTCTGCGACGACCAATACACGATCGAGTCGCCCTTCACCGGATCCTGCGTCCAGCCGAGGAACACCACCGAGTGACCGAGGCCCGATCGCCAGGAGATGTTCATAAAGTCGCCGGGGCGGGCGGCGGCGGCTTTGATTCGCTCGCCGATCCCGAGGTATTGCACGAGCGCGAAGTCGCACCCGAAACCGTCGGCGTTCCACCAGCCCCACGCCTTCGTCTCGTCCTCGCGGCGGCCGCCGTCTGGCTCTTGCAGCCGCATGAGCTCGCTTCGTTCCGGATCGAGAGGCCGCTTCAGGAGGCGATCCATCGCCTCGATGAAAGCGGTGTAGCTCGACCCGGAACAGTAGCTCGTGGTACGGGTCGGCGTCAGCATCGGCGCGCCCTTCAGCTTCAGCGGGTAGCCGATCGGACACTCCGCGGGCACCGCGTGAACGCCGGTGAAGTAGCCACCCCCGTCGATCGCCGTCGCCTGCACCCGATCGACCGCCGCAAGCACCTCCCGATTGATCCGGGGCAGTCCCGCCCCGAGAAGCTCGAGGTGCCGCGTGTGGTGCGGACCGGCGCTCAGAAGCGCGGCGGGAACGAGGGTGAGCGCGACGAGCATAAGTGGGGTTTACCTTTTCTGGAAGGAACGCAGAGAACGCTGAGGGAGGAGAGAGTCTCTGAGGTGAAGCCGAACCTCAGCGACTCTCGAAGGATTCTCCCTTTCCTCCGCGCCATCTTCTCCGATCTCGCATCAGCCTTTAAACGCCGCGAGCAGGCCCTCGACCTCTTCCACCGTGTTGTAGTGGGCGAGGCTCGCGCGCACCACGCCCGGCTCGCGCGGGATGCCAAGGCCGTCGAGGAGACGCACCGCGTACATGTTGCCGTGGCGCAGGCCGCGCGTCGGGCCGTTCACCCGGGCCGAGACGGCGTCGGAGGGCTCGGCCATGAGGAAGCTCACCGTCGGCAGCGCGTCGTCGCGAACCTCGCCCGGGCCGACGAAGCGCGCACCCAAAGAACGCAAGCCTTCCACAAGTCGACGGTGCGGCTCCCGCTCTAACCGCGCCATCTCGGCCCAGGCCGACTCGACCGTCGTCCGCCCTCGGTACTCCGGATGGCCGGCGAGAAAGGCCAGGTGAGGCCGTAGACCGAGGAAGCCCGCGCACGACTCGTGATTCGCCGCGCCCGGCTCCCAGCGGTAGGGCACCGCTTTTTCGGGGATAAAGAAGTGGCCCGGACCGACGAGCTCGTCGAACGCCTCGTGGCGGCCGAACAGCACCGCCATGTGGGGCGCGAACGTCTTGTAGAGGCTCAGCACGTACCAATCGACGCCCAGTGCGGCCACATCGACCGAGCGATGCGGCGCGTAGGCCACGCCGTCGGCGCACACCTTCGCGCCGACGGCGTGGGCCATCTCGACGACCTTCGCCACGTCCTCCACCTGCCCCACGATGTTCGAGGCGTGCGGCAGGGCGACGATGCGCGTCCGCTCGCTCAACAAACCCTCGAGCGCCGAGGGCTCGCAACGAAACGTTTCCGGGTCGACGGGCCAGGTCTTGACGACCGCGCCCGCGCGCTCCAGACGCGCCCACGGACCCGCGTTCGCCTCGTGGTTCGTCGCGGCGATCACGACTTCGTCGCCCGGCCGCCAGACACGGGCGTAGGCGTCGGCCACCATCCCCACGAGCACGGTGGTCGAGGCGCCCAGGGCGACGCGGCCGACGCTCTCCGCGTTCACCAACTCCTCCGCGAACCGGTGCGCCCCGTCGACGATCGCGGTCGCGGCCTCCGACTTCGGGTAGTCCGCGCCCGTCTGGACGAAGGAGTTCGCGAGGTAGCCGCCGACCGCCTCGATTACGGTGTCGGGAAGTTGAGAGCCTCCCGCGTTCTCCAGGAAGGCAAAGCCGCTGGCAAGGGCGGGAAAGCGGGCACGGACTTCGGCGGGCGTGGGCATCGGTGCCTTAACCCTACCGTGTCCCGGCGTCCACTGTGCCCATGGCGCCGTCGAAGGGGATGATCGATCTCATTCTCGAAGCCGACCGAAGCTCGAGATGGTGGGGGCGTTCCCACGTGGGAGACGATGCCCGGTCGGCGGCATCAGGAAGCCGTCCGGCACCTTCCCGAGTATAAAAACGATTGCGGCGGCCACAGCTACCCCGACCTGACCGTGTTCTGCCGCGAACCCGAGGAGGAGGGGCTCGTCACGCTTATTCCGGAAGCCGTGATCGAGATCGTCAGTCCACGCTACGAGACCAAGGACCTCGTGATGGGCGTTCCGTTCTATTTGGCGCAGGGCGTCAAGGACGTCATCGTCTTCGACCCACGAACCCTGGCGATCGTCTACGCGCGGCGAGACGGTAGCCGGACCTTGATATCCCGAGCCGTCATCGAGCTCCAGTGCGGCTGCGTTTGCGAGGTCTGAAAGCGGAAACAGGAGCCTCGTCGTCCTGACTACGAGCGCTTAATCGCGAAGCGATGAGTGCCGCACCCTCTGGGGGTGCACATGACGAAAGCGCGGCTCTCGCAAGCGCATCCCCTCCCCCGCGGTTTCCCCTTCCGCTCGTGCCTTGCTCCAAGGGGAACCATCTTTGGGCGGCCTACTTGTAGAGCGGCCCGTACGCTTGGCAGGCGCGGAAATCCGCGCCGACGGAGTCCATGCCGCTGCCGAAGCGATGCCATGCCGCCGGGCGGAAGAGCGCTTCGTCGGGCAGGTTGTGCATGTCGACGGGAATCCGTAGGATCGAGGCCAGCGTGACGAGGTCGGCTCCGATGTGCCCCGGGGCGATCGCGCCGTGGTTCGCACCCCAGTGCGCCATCACCGAGTAGGCGTCGCGGAACGCGCCCTCGCCGGTGAGACGGGGAGCGAACCACGTGGTGGGCCATGTGGGGTCGGTGCGGGCATCCAGCTTGTCGTGAACCTCGTCCGGAAGGGCGACCGTCTCGCCTTCGGCGATCTGGAGCACCGGCCCGAGCCCCTTCACCAGATTGAGGCGGCACATCGTCACCTTGTGGCCGCCGTGGGTGGTGAAGTCGGTGGACCAGCCACCGCCCCGGAAGTAGCCCAGGGAGCCCGCGCCCCACTGGGTCTCCGCCAGCGCCTGGGTCGCGTCCTCGGGCGTGACCTCCCACCAGGGCTTGAGGCCGTGGCCCGTCCAGTCGAGCGCGGCGGGACCCGAATTGATCAGGTGGAGGAATCCCGCGTCGGGCCGGAATCCGGTGACCCGCTCCACGGCGTCGGGCGACCAGTAGGTGCGCACGTCGGCGAAGAGCTGGGCGGCGCCGGTGAGCAGGTGGCCGAACAGCATCGACACGCCGTTAAGCGCGTCGTTCTCCGTCGCGACGGTAAAGGGCTGGCGAACGCCGTTCCAGTCGAACGAGGAGCAGAGGATCGCCTCCATGAAATCGCCGTTCGGGAAGTAGTCGGTCCAAGAACGCTGACCTTGGAAGCCGCTCGCGATCGCGTTGTGGCCACGCGCCTCCTCCGGGTACTTCTCGGCGAGCTTCGGATTGCCCACCATGAGGTCGCGGGCGATGAGGGCCATCTTGACCGAGTCGGTCCAGACTTCGTCCTTCTCCTCGCGGCTCTGGGGCTCGGCGTTGCCATCCGCGCCTTCCTTGCAGTTCGCCTTCGTCCAGGCGAGCGCCCGCTCGAATTCTTCCCAGTCGTAGACCCCGTCGCGCATCCGGCCCACGAACAGGCTCATATCGACGCTCTCGACGCGCATTCCCAGAGTCTCCTCGAAGAGCGGCTGGTCCACGATCGAGCCCGCGATGCCCATGCTCACCCCGCCCATCGCGAGGTACGCCTTGCCGCGCATCTCCGCCACCGCGACGCCCGCGCGCACGAAGCGCAGGATCTTCTCCGAGACGTCGGCCGGAATCGCCGTGTCGCCCAGATCCTGCACGTCTTGGCCGTAGATGCCGAAGGCGGGCAAGCCTTTCTGCGCGTGGCCGCTGAGCACCGCCGCGAGGTAGACCGCGCCGGGTCGGTCGGTCCCGTTGAAGCCCCAGACGGCCTTCGGCAGCAGAGGATCCATGTCCATCGTCTCCGAGCCGTAGCACCAGCAGGGGGTAACGGTGAGGGAGACGCCGACCCCTTCCTTTCGAAACTTGTCGGCGCAGGCCGCGGCCTCGGGGAAGCCGCCGATGCAGGTGTCCGCGATCACGCATTCGACGGGCAGACCGCAGGCGTGCTTCAGCGTCGAGGTGATGAGTTCGGCGGTGGCCCGCGCCATCGCCATCGTGAAGCCCTCCAGCGACTCGCGCACGCCGCCGTAGCGTCCGTCGATCGCGGGACGGATGCCGACCTTGGGCAGATCGCCGACGAGGCGGTTCAGGGGTGGATTGACGGGGAGATCGTGGGGCATCGTTGAACCTGAAGCCTAGTTTGGCGCAAATCACCCTGGCGAAGAGGCAAGCCCAGACGCCATGCCACTTTCGTCACCCGGCGATATGGTGGGGCGATACGAACTCATGCCTCGACGCGCACGATCAACTCCTCGTCCCTTTCCAGGCGAACCTCCGCCGCGAACGACAAGGTAAGCCGGTCGCCTTCGCGGCGGCAGGTCGCCGCCACCCTGTGG
>CAXUKB010000226.1:0-7909 GCA_964251345.1 uncultured Fimbriimonas sp.
GGCGGGTTGCAGGGAATCGCGAACCGGGACGGTTTCGCCCTAAAGTTGGCGGACGGCGTCGTTCGGATGCGCCATCCCGCCTTCTGGCGTCTTCGCGAGCAGGAGATTCCCGAAGCGACGTGGCTGTCCATCGAGCGCGGGCGCTCGGACTTGGGGAGCCTCGCGAGCTTTGCGGCCCGTCTGACCACGGCGCAAGCCGCCGCCTTTCACTCGGATGAGGCGCCGCTCTCCCACGTTCCGACCGCGGCGATCCGCGAGGCATACCCCGCCCTCCTGCTCTGGAACACGCTCAGCGGGGACGTCCGCGACGCGCTGTTCGCCGGACGTCCGGTCGGCCTTGCCCAGACGCCGGGATCGAAGGACGCCTATGCCTACGCGCTTCGAGAGGCGCCTTACTGGGGCGCGGGCGACCCGGCGGAGATCCTTCGGGCGAACCCCGCGAAAGTGGGGCTCTTTGGGCAGGTGGCGGACAAGTCGCTCGATCTACGCCTGGCAGGAGCGAACGGCAACGGCGGCGTGGCCTACTCGATCCCGCTCTAAAGCCCTGTCTGGTGAATCGTGCCTCTCCTAAGGATAAGGGGCACCCCGTCGGCATTTAGATCGGGTGCTTACCACCTGGCGCCTCGTCGGGCCAAGGAGGATCGAGGGTGTCACGGGTGCAGGAGAATGTTCGTGTCTCCTGCACCCGTACCCTTCTCGCAGCAAGCGGAGGCACGGGTGACGCCCGCACGAACCATCGGGCTGTACCCGTGGCACCCCGGGCGCATGATGAAGGGCAAGGGGTCTGGGAACCCCGCGAGAACCAAAAGGGCGTAACTTCGCACGTCGGCACAAGAGCCTTCGACGCCAACGTGGTTCACGAATCAGGAACTTAGCGTCGTCGTCGGACGGGCTTCTTGGCCGTCTTCGCCTTTCCCGCCGCCGCCGCGCGCTGGCGACGGGAAAGGGTTGGCGCTTTCGGTGGGGTGTCGGGCCGCGCCTCCTTCGGAACGGCCACTCGGCGGACCCAGGCCTCGTCTTCGCCGGGCCCGAGGTAGGCATAGAGGCGAGCGGTCGTGCCGTGGACGAGAAGAACCCGGTCTGCGGTGAGAAGCGAGGCTAAGGTGTCGGTCGGGGAAGGAACGGTGCGGGTGATGCCAAGTTCGTCCGACGGTCCGGAGAGCAGAACGGCATCGAGCCGCTCCGGTTCTTCTTGAAGCAAACGGCCGAGCCGACGGTCTAGAGGAACGTGGACGGTGCCGCGGGCGAAGGTGTCCTTGTCGAAACCCGCGTCCGGAAGACCAAAATGGTTGCGGAATCGGGTCCGCAGATGCTGGCGGGGCAGGTTTTCGAGGATCTCCGCAAAAGCGGATCGCGCGTCCATGCCTCTATTGTCCTAGATCAGCGTCGCCCGGGGCTCGGACGGGACCGAAATCTCCAGCGCATCGAGGGTTTCGCGCAACCGCTTTGCGTCGAGGCGGCACAAGGCAGGCTTGCGATCGTCCGGTCCCTGAAATTCCACCGCCACGCCGCCCGGAGCGCGCCGGATAGCGAAGTGGCCTCCCTCGCCCCAAGCTTGGTAACCCATGCCGTTAGCGACGTAACCGAAGTTTTCGAAACCGAAGGGAAACGGCTCTGCCTCGCCGACGCGAGCCAAGGCACGTGAGTCCTCGACCCGCAGTTCAAGCCACCGCCCATCGTCGCTTTCCAGGCGAACCGTCCTCGTTCTCATCGTCATGCTCCTCGAAGTCCTGTAAGGTACGGCGCGTGAGGAGGCGCCATGGTTCCCCGTAGAAAGGAGTCACGCATGGCGATCCTCGGCCTCCATCACGTCTCCTGTCTCGCCTCGGACGCCCAGGCGAACCTCGACTTTTACGTCGGCGTTCTGGGATTTCGGTTCGTCAAGCGGACGGTCAACTTCGACGATCCCGGCTCTTATCATCTCTACTACGGCGATGGGCGCGGCACACCGGGAACGCTCCTGACCTTCTTCCCGGTGGCCGGAATCCCGCGCGGGCGGACGGGCGTGGGCGCCGCGAGCCGAATCGATTTCGCGGCGCGTTCCGCGTCGGTGGACTTCTGGGCGGAGCGTTTGGACGGACGGATGGTTAAAGGGGCCCTCGAGTTTGAGGATCCCGACGGGCTTCCCCTGCGAATCGTGCCGGTGGAGCGCCCGCCGCTCGCGGCGGCATGGCCCGGCCTGCCGGTGCCGCCGGAACACGCGCTAGGGGCGATGGACCGCATTCGCCTGGATACGGCGGCGTTCGAGGGAACGCGCGATACCCTGGCGCTTCTCGGCTTCCGCCTCGCGGGAGGCGACGGAGAGACGTCGGTGTTCGAAGTCGCGCAGGGGGGCCCGGCGCGAACGCTGGAGGTGCGGCGGTCGAAGGGTACGCGGGCGTTGGGCGGCGCGGGCACGATCCACCACGTCGCCCTGCGGGTGGCGGACGACGCGGCGCAGGAGTCGTGGCGGACACGATTAGCCGCCGAGGGTTACGCGGTTAGTCCGGTTCGCGATCGCGACTACTTCCGGTCGATCTATTTCCGCGAGCCGGGCGGGACGTTGCTGGAGATCGCGACCGATGGGCCCGGATTTACCGCCGACGAGCGGCCGGATTCGCTGGGTGCCGCGCTCAAGCTGCCGCCTTTCGCGGAGCCTCATCGAGCGGAGATCGAGGCGGCCCTTCCGCCGCTCGTTCTGCCGGGGTGATCGGCCTACGATTCCCGGTCGTTTTCGGCGGCAGGAGCGCGGGGACTGCGGTCAACACCGCAATGTTCCTCGTACGCGAGAAAACCGCGAAAACTCCTTGGCGAATTTCCAAAACCCGTCGTACAATGGGCCTGTTCGGCAGTCGAGGGGCCGGGCGGTCTGCCCAAAGTTGGGCGGCAAGCAAGGAGGAAACGAATGGTCTATCGTCCACTACGCTACGAGCAAATGATGCGGGCCGCAGAGGCTCACGACGTTAAGGCGCGCCGGATGTTCGGCGGGATGGGGATCTACACGGGGGAGAAGATGTTTGCCTTCCTCGTGGGCGAGGACGTGGGCTTCAAGCTCTGCCCCGACGACCTGACCGCAGCGATGGAGATTCCCGGCGCGGATTGCCTTCGGCCCGCGAAGGACGCGGATCCCATGCGAGAGTACGTGAGGATGCCCCGTGAGATCCTCGACAATATCGAGCAGTTCTCCTTCTGGATGGAGCGAAGCCTGGGTTACGCCCAGCGCAAGATGGCGATCTCCGCATAGAATAGAAAACACTATCGGGAACACGGCTCACTCTTCTCCCAAACAGTGAGCCGTGTTCCTTTTGGGTTTAGAAACTGCATTTAGAGCGTCGAAGCGAAGAAGGGCGGCGAAAGGCGTACTCCGAACCAACGGTACTTCACCCTCGGCTCCGGCGGAACGGAGGCTCTGGCGAAGTCGTTGCAACTCGAACCTATGCGCCGGAGCGCCATTTTCGCCGCCGTGATGTTCGCGTCTGCCGCGAAGGCCTGCCTCGTCATCGTGCCGGAAGGAAAGACGCCGGTCGCCATCGCGGGCGAGACCGCCGTGATCGTTTGGGACGCAAAAACCCACACGGAGCACTTTATTCGCACGGCGGAGTTCGAGGGCGCAACCGGCTCGATGGGCTTCCTCGTGCCCACCCCTTCCACGCCGGACTTGCGCCCCTTGAAGAGCGAAGAGGCGTACCGGCGTGCTCTCGAAAGCTTTGCTAATCTTTTGCCGGCCCCCGTAAAGGGGCCACCGTCCCAAGCCGGGCGGCTCCGATCCAAGGATTCCGATTCATCGTCCCCCACCGACCGGGCTCGCGCGGGCTCTGCTCCCGGAAGGCTTGCCGGCGGATCGCTTATCGACGCGAAGCGCGTCGATGTGGTGAGTCGTGGCCAGATTGGAAGCTATGAAACGGCGGTGCTGCGAGCAAACCAACCCGGCGCCCTTCTCGGCTGGTTGAAGCGTAATGGTTTCGCTTCGGATGCGCGGCTGGGGAGTTGGATCGGTCCGTACGTCGAGCGGGGCTGGGCGATTACCGCCTTTCGCTTCCGGCCAGAAGGGGCGGCGTTTTCAAGCGCGCCCATGATGATCAGCTTCCGGACCCCCTCTCCCTTTTATCCCTATCGCGAGCCCACGGCGACGAACGCTCCGGCGTCGCGGAGCCTGAGGATCTATCTCGTCGCTCCGGAGCGACGGGCGGGGAGGCTCGAGAATGGCCCTTGGGCCACGCAAGCCGGGTACGTGGGAGGGCTCGGACGGAACGATTCGGGAAGCCTTGAAAAAGCGCTCGGCCTCTCGGGGGAGTCCCTACGCGGACGCTGGCTCACGAGCTTCGACGACCGTCGACCCGTGCGCCGCGCAAGCGATCTGGTTTTTGACCCGGCGCCTCTCGTTCGCCGGGAAGGGCCAAGGCCGTTGGCGCGCGTCCCCGAGCGGTCGGCGGTTAGATCGCTTGCTGCGGCGGCCCTCGGCGGTCCGCTCGCGTGGGGTTTATGGACTTTCACGCGGCGTCGCCGAAGAATATGAAGAATCTTCACGCCGTCCTCATTCCCCTCTCGTAAATTGGGAGCATGAACGTTCTCCTCGTAGAAGACGAGCGGCCCCTGGCCCTTGCGATCGTGCGCATCCTCAAGGGGGCGGGCTACGCCGTCACCTGGGCTCCGGACGGCAACAAGGGCTACGAGGCGGCCCGGATGGAAGCGTACGACGCGATCGTGCTCGACGTGCTCCTTCCGGGCAAGACGGGCTGGCAGATCCTCGAAGGTCTGCGGGCGGCGAAGGTGAACACGCCCGTCCTTATGCTCACCGCGATGGACGAGGTCGGGGACAAGGTGAAGGGCCTGAACCTCGGGGCGGACGACTACCTCGCCAAGCCATTCGAATCGGAGGAGCTCGTGGCGCGTGTCGGCGCCCTGCTCCGGCGGGACAAGGCGAACAAGGGCCATGTCATCCGTGTGGCGGACATGACGATCGACCGCGACGCGCGCAAGGTGACGCGGGCGGGGCAGGGGGTCCACTTGACGCGGCGCGAATACGATCTCTTGGAGGCGCTCGCGGTGAACGAAGGCCGGGTGCTCTCGCGCGAGACGATCCAAGAACGCGTGTGGAGCGACGACGAGGCGTACTCGAACACGGTGGACGTGTTTATCGGCACCCTGCGCAAAAAGATCGACGCGCCGTTCGATCGGAAGCTTATCCACACCGAGGTCGGCTTCGGCTACGTCCTGAGGGGCGGCGAGTGAAGGCGGAAAGCGCCCCGTCTCCGCGCTTGTCGAGGATGGAATGATCCCCCGCCCCCGGACCGTCCGCGCGAAGCTCACCTTGACGACCACCCTCGTCATGGCGATGGTGCTCGCCGCCCTCGGCCTTCTCGTCTACTTTGGAACGCGCAAGACGTTGATGGACACGATCGACGGCGATCTGAAGTATCGCGGACACGAGTTCGGCTCGACCCACGCGGGCGGTCCGGAGGGCGGCCCGGGCGGAGGTCCCCCTCCCGAGGTAGGAATGTTCGATGGGCTCTTTGGTCCCGGCCGACCGCCGAACGGACGGCCGTTCCGTCGATCGGCAGACCAGGACGAAGCACGGCCAAGGCTTATCGAACCGAACGCGGTCGTCGGTGGAAACGGCGGACGAAGGGACCTGCCCTACGACGTCGACGAGTTTCGCACCGCCTTGCGTACCGGCGGGTGGAGACGGGCGACCGTGCAACGAAACGGAGAGCCCTTCCGCGTGTACAGCGAAGCGGTCTTCCACGACGGACGATTGGTCGGCGTGGTCCAGGTCGGCCACCCGCTTACCGACGTGTACGATGACCTCGACGGGCTGCGCCGCCTACTGCTGACCGCCGTCGTCCCCCTGGGGGCGTTGCTTGCCGGAGTCGCCAGTCTGTTTATCGTGGGCCGCGCCTTGCGTCCGGTGCGTCTAATCGCCCATAACGCGCGGATGATCGGCGGTGGAAACCTCGAAGATCGGTTACCGGTCGTCGGACAGGACGAGTTCGCGGGGCTGGCGACCACCCTCAACGGAATGCTTGAGCGGCTGGAATCGGCGTTCCGCCTGGAACAGGCCACAACCCGCCGACTCGCGGAGACGGTCGAGCAGCAGCGCCGCTTTACCGCCGACGCCTCCCACGAACTTAAAACGCCGCTCGCGACGATCAAGGCCTACACGGGACTTCTGGAGCCGAAAACGGAGGACGACCGGGAGAGCGTAGAGGCGATCGGAGAGGCGGCGAACCGAATGCGCGGCCTCGTCGACGATCTGCTCGTACTGGCGCGGGCGGACGGCGGCACGCTGACCGCGCGCACCGCGCCGGTGGATCTCGGCCAGACGGTCAGCGCGGCCATGGGCGCGGTGTCCCCCATGCCCGTGGAGGTGCGCGGCGCGCCCCGTCCGCTCGTGGTGAACGGCAACGGCGAGGCGCTGACGCGGCTGTTCATCAACCTGTTGGACAACGCGAAGAAGTACGCGGGCGACGATGGACCCGTCGAGGTCCACCTGGCGAAGAAGGGAGACGCGGCCGAGGTGGCGGTGATCGATCATGGGATCGGCATCGCGGCGGAGCACCTGCCGAAGCTATTCGACCGGTTTTACCGGCCCGACGTCTCGCGCACCTCGGAAACCGGCGGCACCGGCCTGGGCCTCGCGATTTGCAAGGAGATCGCGGCGGCCCACGGCGGCACGATCGAGGTGTCGAGCCGGGTCGGCCAGGGCACCGCGTTTACGGTCATCTTGCCCTTGGCCGGATAGGGACGGTAGCCTAGGGCGGTGCCGACGCCTCCGGAGATCGCCCTCATCCCCTTCCCGCGCGGTCAGGCGCTGGCGACATGGCGGGAACACCGCGACCGATTCGAGGCGAGCGGCCTCTGGCCCCTCATCGTGACGGACGAGGCCTTGGAGTGGCTTCCGGCTTCGATCCAAGAGGCCGCCGAGGAAGGCCTTTCCGAGGATGAAGGGGCGGACGCCGGGGCGATGTTCGCCCAAATCCTGCGGGAGCGCAGTGCGAACGAGGAGGGGGACGGCCCCGATCTAGAGTTCGATCCGTCGGAACTGGAGCCGATGGACTGGCCGCCTCTGGAAGAAGCGGTCGCGGTCGCGCAAGGCTCGCACCTGGCGCTCGTGCCCTGCCGCGCCCCTTGGTTGGCACCGGCGACTCTTGGAAACCGAGGATCGGACCTCTGGCCGCCGGCGGATGAACTCGTCGTTGCCTTGCGCGAGTGGCACGCGCGTCACGGCGCGGAGCCCATCGACTTCGGAAGCGGCCTGCTCACCCTGATCGTTCGTCCTATCGAAGACCCGGCGGAGGCGAAGCGAATCGCCCTCGAGCAGTACGCCCTGTGCGAGGACATGGGTAACGGGGGCGAGGACTCGATCCGAGTCCTCGCCGCGGGGCTGCTCCGCGCCCCGCTCTGGACTTTTTGGTGGGACTAAGAGCCTGTAGAGCAAGAACTGCCGCACCAACGAAAGATGACCATTTCTCTACGCCCTCTAAGGGAGAATGGAATAAATCCTTCCTTCTGAAGTGTTGTGGCCTGCCACCGCCTTCCAAAGTGAGCCTGCGAGCGCCCATTCGGAAGGCGTTCGAGGCTCGAACCCCTAAGGGCTTAGAGGATCGATGGGCATCGAAGTCGGCGGAGTCGGGGCCGAGGCGGCGGAAGGATTCACGCTCGCTTCCGCGATCTTTGTGAGCTTCTCGTCCGTCGCCTTCTCCTCATTCAGGGTCTGCTCAAGAAGGGCGGCCGACTCCTGATCGCCGATATGCAGGCAGAAGCTCCGCATCATGCCGTACCAGGCCATCTCCAGGTGCTCGCCTTTTTGGGCCGCGCCGATGATGAGCGCGTCGGTCACCGGGCCGGGCTCCGCCCCGCCCCAGTCCTGCAGAAGTTCCAGGGCCAGCGCTTTCATCGGAAGATTCGGCAGGCCGACCACGGGGAAGCC
>CAXUKB010000227.1:0-3546 GCA_964251345.1 uncultured Fimbriimonas sp.
TGCCACCCTTCCCCCGGACCTAACTCCCTAACTCCCTAACTCCCTAACTCCCTAACTCCCTAACTCCCTAACTCCCTGACCCCAAGATCATCGCGTTCAGGAGGGCTTTATACAGCCCAGGCCACATCGCACGCTCGGTCGGATCGCCGAGGAACGCCACCAGCCGACCCCGACCGACCGAAACGTCCTGCACGAACGCCGCCCCGTGCAGCGCTTTCTCCGTGTCGTCGGGCCACTCCCACCCGCTTAGAAGAAGGGATTGTTTGGCGTCCTTCGGGAAGGAGACGGCGGAGTCTTTCGCCGCAAAGAACCGGCTCCCCGAGATGGGCGCGGCGACCGTCCTCGACGCATAGCCGTAACCGAGGAAAGTCGTTGGATCGAACTCTCCGCGGAAAAGCGCGCCCGGAAGGCTTTCACCTTTGCGCGACTCGAGCGTGGTGAAGCCCCCGCCGACCGACCAAGTCGCGTCGAACGCGACGGCCGAGCCGCCGCCGCGCAGCCAGTCGGCGAAACCGCCGCTTGAGGCGGCCTCGACTCCACTCGGCAACACTACGCAGGTGAACCGGCCCAGGTTGCTACCGGTCAGCGCCCGCGAGGCGAGCGGCGTAAAAGGAAGCTTGAAGACCCGATCCATGAGGTACCAGATCGCGCCGGAATCGGCGAGGTTGGTGCCATTGCCCATCACGATCCCGATGCTGGGCTTGCGAAGGGCGAGAACCGAGCCGCTGCCGGGGCTGAACCGCGTCGACTCGGGATAGGCGCTCGTGAGGGGCTCCAGCCTTGCGCTGCGGTCTGCACACGCTTTCCGCAGAGCGCTCTCGTAGCCTTCGTCGTTGCGCTCGGCTCGGAAAAGGAAGGTGCCCGCCGGATAGTCCTGGTCGCCGAGACGCATCGCCCGCGTGGTGACCGCGCCCCGCACGCCGGCGAGAAGGGCGTCGGCGACCGCCAGTAGATCGTCCTGATCCCGGTAACGAATCGCGTAGCCGATGGGCGAGTCTCGCTTATCCTCTCCTCCAACGAGATGCTCTTTGACTACCGGAAGCACCGGAGCCGATTCGCACCACCACGCTTTTAAATCGTAAGCGTAGGGGAGCGACCACCCGGTGAAGTCGTAGAACTCCGCTTCGTCGGGGGAATCGGGGTTCTTCGTTCCCTTGAATCGGTCGATCTGCGCCTTGGTGAACTCGGGTTCGAAGCTTTGCCCCGGTTCGAGGAGCGCCTTCGCGAGGGCCGCCTGCGGCTGGGCGAGATCGACGATGAGCGAATGTGAGGGGAAATCCTGCTTGCCCTTCGTATCCGACCAATAGTCGTGCGCGTCGGGCTGCGAGAAGGGTGTGTTAGAGACCGTCGAGCCGATCCCCGCAAAAGCGAGGTGCTCTTGCATCCGCTTCAGCTCGCGCAGATCGCCTTCCATCACCACACGCTTGAAGGTGCCCGCCGCCGTACCGTCGCACTGCCGCCGCTTGAATGCGGCGTAGTCGCCGAGCAAATCTGGACCGTTCGCCGCCGTCGCCTTGACCACGGCGACCGCCGACACGAAGTGCTTGTACGCGCCCTGCTTGAGCGTCACCGTCGATCCGTCGGGCCTTTCCGTCGCGAGCCGACGGCCGCCGTCCGTTTCGTGGGTCATGCCGATCGCGCCGGTCAGCGTCGTCGAGGTATCGATGTAGCCCGGATAGTAGAAATCGAACTCTTCCTTCGTGAAGTAGCCGAGACCCCGCGCGTCGAACGCCTTCGCGGTGGCCCGGCCCAGTCGGTCGGTCCACTTCGCGTTCCGCGCCCGATCTACGTTTGGATTGATCGACATCGGCTCGGGCGGAAAGAAGTAGGACGCGACCTGCCCGTGCTGATCGATGTACACCTGAGGTCCCCAACTCAGCATTGCCCGGAACTCTTGCCGCGTCTCCGGCTGGCTGAAGGCGACCCGATCGCGGTTCATGTCGAACCGATAATGGTTGGGGCGGCCGAGCGCGGTGGAAGGAACCTGCCCCTCGAACGCGTCCGGCGCGGACGAGCCCGTGGCGATCGAGTCGTAGTAGACCGTGTAGCGCTCGTGCCCGTCGGGATTGTAGACGGGGTTGATCATGACCACCGCCTTGTCGAGCGCCTTCGCGAGATCGCCGCGAGAGGCGACGAGGTTGTAAAGGGTCCACATCCCCGACTCGAAGCTTGCCGTCTCGTCCCCGTGGATGCATTCGTTGATCCACACGATCGGCACCGTCTTCGTCGGATCACCCTTGCCCTGCGCGAGCTCTTCGTGCGCTTTTTGGATCTGGTCTAAATGGGCGATGTTCGCGGGCGAGGACACGGCGATCACCCGTAACGGCCGTCCTTCGACGCTCGCGCCGTAGACGATCTTCCGGGCGCGTCCCTTCGCCGCGGCCACACGCGTGTCCACCACCCGTTCTTGGTCGCGGTAGACCGTCGTCTTTTCTCCCACTCCGTAGCCCAGAATCGTTTCGGGCCGGGGGATGGACGCGTCGTACGGACCTTCCGAGTAGAAGTCGAACTTCGGCGCGATCAGGGCGAGTCCGGCGAGCAAGGCGACGGGCATGGACAGGAGGATAGCAGGCGCGCGCAAGATCGGGACGATCGAGCGCGATCCTGACGTCCTTCCCCATTTTCGCATCCTTTCCTTGGAAGGTCCTGGGACCGGGAACGACCGAAAAACGTCCGTCGTTTCTACTTTTACCAAGCATGAAAACCCCCACCTTCGTACTCGCCGGCATCGCCGTCTTCGCGGGCGTCTTTGGCGCTTTGAGGGCGAACGACTATCTTCAGCACCGCAGCCAGACGGGTGGCTCCGTCGCCTTTCACGAATCGTCCGCCATCCTGACCCCTGCCGAATACGAGCCGGGCGGAACCGTGCAGCCGGCGACGTTCGACTTCCGTGCCGCCGCCAAAAAGATCAATCCCTCCGTGGTAAGTGTCGACCAGTATCGCCAGCTCCCCACGAGCAATGGCTATTGGGGCGGTGACGGTGGCCGGACCGTGGAGCGTGAAACGGGCCAGGGCTCGGGCGTCATTCTCACCGACGATGGCATCATCGTTACGAACAACCACGTCGTCGAGGGCTCCAGCCGCCTCGTCGTTCATCTTAGCGACGGCCGAACTGCCGAGGCCAAGAAGCTGGGCGCGGATCCGCGCAGCGACCTCGCCGTGCTTCAAATCGATCTCAAGAACCTCACTCCCGTCGAAACCGGGGCGAATGCCCAAGTCGAGGTCGGCGAGTGGGTGCTCGCGGTCGGCAACCCGCTCGGCTTCTCGAACACCCTGAGCGTGGGCGTCGTCTCGTCGCTCAAGCGCGACCTGCCCGTGGGCGTCGAGGGCATGACCAATGCGATCCAGACCGACGCCGCGATCAACCCGGGCAATTCGGGTGGCGCGCTCTGCGACGCACAGGGCCGACTTATCGGCATCAACGCCGCCATTGCGAGTGAGAACGGCGGCAGCGTCGGCATCGGCTTCGCGATCCCCGTCGACCGCGTTAAGGACGTCGTTCAACAGATCAAGAAGAACGGGTACGTCCGCTACGCGGGCCTCGGG
>CAXUKB010000227.1:3556-7897 GCA_964251345.1 uncultured Fimbriimonas sp.
GGCATCCAGCCGTATGACGTTCTGCTTTCGATCGACGGTAAGGCGGTGACGAACAAGTTCGAGCTGAACAAGGCGCTTGGCGACAAGAAGCCCGGCGATCACGCGAGCGTCAAGTTCTGGGACAAGGGCCAGACGAAGACCGCCGACGTGACGCTGCAAGAGCTTCAGCCGCAGCGAAATCTGTAAGGGGACAAGGAACAGAAAAAGGGGTCAGGGGTTTTTGAAACCCCTGGCCCCTCGTGCCGCTGAGAGTGAGGGGAGAAAGCGAAGAAAGCTCTCTCTTCGGAGGCACGGTCGATTAAGAAAAGAGGTCTGTCCTCTTGCCTCTTCCTTTTCCCTCTTCACCCTCTGATCTGCGCCAAAGCACCCGCGATTCGGCTGCGCAGATCGGCGTCGTCCCCCGCGTAGGGCTCGGCGTCTTCCAGTTTACGGCGGGCTTCCCGCTTGAGGGCAGGGTCGTCGGACTGAATCGCGCTTTCGGCGTAGTAGACTGCCAAGCGCGCCCCCGCGTTGCCTGCCTTCGCTTTCTGCACCGGATCGGTCTCTCTCTGCTGAGCCTGCAGGTAGAGGTCGCTCGCGTGGTCGTAGAGCTCGGCCTGCTCGGGAGAACCGGCGGGCATCGCCTGCGCACGTTGCCAGTACAGCGCACCATAGTCCGCCAGCAGGTTTGGATCCTCGCGTCCATAGGGAACCGCTTCGGCGTAGAGCGAGTCTGCCTGGCGGTAGTCGCCCGCGTCCGATGCTTGTCGCGCCTCGGCGCGGTACTTCTCGACGAGAGCCTTATCGATCTCGGTCGTGTCGGCGCCCACGGGCAGGCTGTCGCGCTTGCTCCGAAGTTGGGCGATCTGATCCGAGAGTGGAAGCTTCGGATCGATGTTCCGAATAGAGTCGATTACGGGCTTCGCCCGTTCGGTCGCGTGCATCTGGCTGATCTTCAGCATCAGCGCCCAGACGCTCACGAGCACCAGCGCCACGAAGGTACCGCTCACGATCACCGCGACGAGCGTCTTCTTGATGAAGGCGGCCGTCTCCGGTTTGAGGAGTGGCTGGCGCGGAGGCGGCGGGTAGTAGATCGGGACGGGCGTCTGCGGCGGTGCCATCGTCGGTCCCGGACCGCCGTACGGCGCCTGGTTGTAAGGGTTATAGGCGTAGCTCGGCGCGGGTGCCTGAGGATAGGGAGCCTGACCGTAAGGCACCTGAGTGTAGCCGCCCGAAGCGCCGTAGGGATTGTAGGGTTGGTTGACGACCGGAGGGGCGGGCATTTGGCCGTAGGGACTATAGGGCGGAGCGGGCGTCGACGGCACCGGCGGATCGTACATCGACGGCGTCGGGGCGGCGGGCCGCAAAGCGTCCTCCAGAGCGATGCTCATCGCGTCCGCGTTGTCGAACCGCAAAGAGGGCGTTTTTTCCAGGGAGCGGCGCACCGCTTCCGCGAGGGCGTAGGGAACCGTTTCCGGAAGAGAGTCGGGCTCGCGATTCATGATCGCGTAGGTGATCGCCACCACGCTGTCGCCCGCGAACGGCTTCGTCCCGGTCAGCATCTCGTACAGCATCACGCCTACCGAGAACAGGTCGGAGCGCGGATCGATCTCCTGGCCCAGCGCCTGCTCGGGGCTCATGTACGAGGGTGTGCCGAAAACCTGGCCGTCCATGGTCAGATTGGGCTGAAAGGTGAGTCGCGCGATCCCGAAGTCGGTGATCTTGATCGACCCGTTCGAGAGAATCTGCACGTTGTCGGGCTTGATGTCCCGGTGGACCACGCCCTGCGCATGCGCGTGGCCCAAGCCCGCGAGGACGGCGCGTGCGATCTCGACCGCACGCTCGGGCTCGATCTTGCCCTTACCGTCGATCTCGGCGCGCAGGGTCCCTCCGTCGAGGTACTCCATTGCCATGAACAAGTGTCCGGCGTCCTCCTCGACGTCGTACACGGTCATGATGTTGGGATGATTGAGCCGCCCGGCGGCCTGCGCTTCGCGTTTGAACCGGCTGATCCGGTCCTCCGCCTGCTGGGGCGTCGCCCCGCCCGGCATGTTCAGCTCCTTGACTGCGACACGACGGGTCATCTGCGGGTCGTACCCCTCGTAAACGATGTCGTTCGAGCGGGCGATCTCGCGGATGATTTGGTACTTGCCGAGAGTGCTGGGCGGGGTCGGGCTCACGCGGTCCTTGCCTACGATTCTATATTGGTAGACGCAGTTCCCGCCTGTACCATTCGCCAAACCTTAAGGCTCCTTGCCGTTTCCTCCGATTCACCCTGGCGAAGGCACGAACCAGGATCGCCGCGACTTCAGAGAAAGACTCTCTTTGCTCCGTGTCCGGTGCCATCAAAAGGCCGACTCACGGAAGACTCACGGAGGGTGGTCTAAATTGAACCGACTGGTTTGATCCTTGCCGCGAGGGTTTCTCTGTCCTCCCCATTCGCTCCGCGCCCCGGTCCTACTCTGACCGCGGGCGCGTTCTTTCTTAGCGAAAGACTGCCGCGAGAACGCCATTCCGATCGATCCCGGGCAACTTCGCGTAGGGAACGAGGATTTTAGGGGCGCCTTGCGCTCCGTAACCCACGTCGTATTGGTCGAACAGAAACAGCACCCCAAGCTTGCCCACCACGAACCGGTCGGCTTCTTCCGGGGTAAGCCGCGTCCACTTTTCCGAGGCGACGTCCGACGGCGCGTCCTTCATTGCCTTCATAATCGCCACCAGCGCGTGCGATGCCTCGCCAACCGCGTCGTCTCCCGCCTCGAACAGATCTCCGATTCTCAAGGGGCGTACCCGTCCTTCGACGAGACCGTAGTTCACGACTTCATATCGCGTCGTGCCGTGCGCCCCGGCAAGGTAGTCGTACCGATCGACGTAGCCGCTTGCCAACCCTGGGCGATCGACGATCCGGTGGGGCTTGACCTCAAGCTGGTAGGTACCCGCACTGCCCTGGCGCTTCAGGTCTGGTATGTCGTGCTCCGCCTGAGCTAGAAAATCACGGAACACCTTCCGTTCCCTCGCCGACGCACTCTCGTTCGCCTTCTGGGCGACCGGCCCGGCTGCCGAGAAGCGAGGGTAGCGCACGGACAGGTCCCACGCGTTCGCCTTCTTGGCTCGAAGTTGAGTGAGAATGAGCGAAGCAAGAAGCACGGTCACGGTCCGATTCTGACCGCAATCCGCGCTTTCTTAAGCAACTTCGAGAATGGGGATCAGGCTTCGGCAATGCGTGACCCGGTTCCGTCCTTCATCCTTGCTTCGATAGAGCGCCTCGTCCGCCGCCCGGATCATCATCGGCGCGTCCGCCAATCCGGCGTCCAGCGAGGCGATGCCGAAGCTCGCGGTCACCGATCGGTCGGGGAAAGGGAGATCGGCGATCGCCGTCCGGACGCGCTCCGCGACGGACGTCGCCTCGGCCTCGTCCGCGCCTGGTAACACGAGGACGAACTCCTCGCCGCCGTAGCGAGCCGCGAGATCGCCTGGCCGAATCGATCGCTCCAAAGCCGCCGCCACCCCCCGGAGAACTGAATCGCCGGCTTGGTGGCCGAAGTCGTCGTTGTAAAGCTTGAACCGATCGACGTCGAGAAGAACGACCGAGAGCGGCATTCGGGTGCCCCCGCATTGCTCGATGCGCCGACGGAGCCAATCCTGGAAGAACCGGTGGTTCTTGAGGCCCGTTAAGCCGTCGGTGGTCGCGAGGTTCTGCAACTGCGCGTTGGCCGCCTCGAGCCCGGCCGAATACTCACGAATCTGCCGCTCCTGCTCGAACCGTTGCGTCACGTCGAGGAAAGAGGCAACCGCTTCTTTGGTCCCCTTGCCGTCGTCCGAAACGATGGGAACCGCGCCGACGCTGATCCAACGAAGCTGGCCGTCGGGCCGGTGGACGCCCAGGATTCGGGGCTCCTGAGCCTGTCCCGTTCTCAAGGCATGGGCGACGGGCTGGTCTTCGTACGGCGAGTCAGTGCCGTCTTCGTTGACGATCCGGTACTCCTCGGGCATCTGGCTCCGGCCCTGCAACTGATCGCTCGTCATGCCGAGCACCAGTTCCGCGCTTCGATTCCAGTAGACGATCCGCTGATCCTCGTCGTGGACGACGAGTCCCTCGGCGAGCGATTCGACGACCGTCCGGAAGCGAGCCTCGCTCTCTCGAAGCGCCCTTTCCATGCGCATCCGCTCGGTAATGTCGACGAACGACGAGACCGCTTCCACAGATCCGTCTTTGCTCCGGCTCGCGAGGGGCGACGCATTGACGCTGAGCCAGCGCACGCCTTCCGCGGTCTCGACGCCGAGAATCGTTCCGATCTGCACCTCGCCCGTTCGGATCGCGCGGGCGATCGGCGTCTCATCGGCGGCAAACTCGCCTCCGTC
>CAXUKB010000228.1:0-2612 GCA_964251345.1 uncultured Fimbriimonas sp.
GCGCGGACGGGCGGTTGCTGTGCAGCGTGGATGGCGAAACTCAATCGGTCATGGCGGCCGACGCCCTGTTTGGCCCCTAATCCCCGGGTGGTGAGGTTCGAGTTCTTTCATTGTTCCGATTGATCGTGGCGTTTCTCTGCAGACCGCGAAGCCCCGTCCGACGGACCGGCGAGCCCTGCGTCAGATGGTCCCAAGCCTCGTAGGGCATCTCTTCGACCTCCGCAAGCGTGGGCCAATCCTGAACGCGGAGAAGGTCGGGCTCCGTCGCGTGCGCCGCCCGCAAGGGCTGGGTCGCGCGCTCCGCGTTGAAGGGACAAACTTCTTGGCAGATGTCGCAGCCGAAGGTCCATTCCCCCATTCGGCCGGCCAGCGTTGATTCGATCGGCCCCTTGTGCTCGATGGTCAAATAGCTGATGCAGCTTCGAGCGTCGATCGACCAGCGACCGTCGGTGAACACGATAGCGCCGGTGGGGCACGCGTCGACGCATCGGCTGCAGGTGCCGCAGCCGCCTTCGGCGGCCTTGTCCGGTTCCCAAAAGGCGTTCGTTAGGATCAGGCCGAGAAAAAACCAGCTGCCTCGGCGGGAGTCGATCAGCATCGTGTTTTTGCCGAACCAGCCGAGTCCCGCGAGGCGCGCGTAATCGCGCTCGAAGACGGGCGCGGAGTCGACGCAAGGGCGGCAGGCGAACCCCTCCGCTTCGATCCTTGCCGCCAGGCGGCGAAGCTTCGCGCGCATCACTTTGTGGTAATCCCGTCCAAGGGCGTAGCGTGCGATGCGCGGACGGCCTTCGACTCGGGGATTCGGCCGATTGTAGTCCAGGGAGACCGCAACGACGGACTGTGCGCCCGGGAGGAGAGCCTGGACGTCGGCACGCAACGCCCGCGAGTTCGCGAGCCAATCCATGTCGGCTGCGTGGCCCCGCGCGAGCCAGGCATCGAAAAAGTCGAGGTGCGGCGCGGGCGCGGCATCGCAAACCCCAACCGCCGAGAACCCAAGATCGCGCGCCGCCGACTCCAGTTCCGCCCTCGTCAACGAAAGCAGGGTACCGTCGAAGGGTCTCCGGACGTATCAAACTTATGCGCCGCCTGCTCCCTTTCCTGCTCGTCGCCGCCGCCTCGGCGTCGGCTTTCGCCCAGGACAACGCCCTCGATCCGAACCAGACGGTCGCGACCGTCAACGGAGAGGCCGTCAAGGCGGGCGAGTACTACCACCGGTTGGACTACTTCCGGGTCAATCGCGAGGATCCTCTTTCCCCGCTTCCCGTGGGCTTCCAGCTTCTGCGCCAGATGATCGGCGAGCGCGTCCTGCTTCAGCTTGCGAAAAGCAAAGGGCTGATGCCCGCGTCTCCCGAGATCGATGCGCGGCTCGCGGAGTTGTACGCGCAGAACCCTAACCTCAAGGCTCAACTCTTGGAAGGCGGTCGAAACGATGCGGACGTGCGGCGCGATCTCACGATCGAAGAGGCGCAGTTCAAGCTGCTCACCGCAGGCATCACGATCACCGATCAGGAGATCGAAAAGCATTACAAGGATTATCCGTCCGAATTTACGGAGCCCAAGCGTTACAAACTTCGGGTCATCGCCGTCACCGACGACGCGGGTCAGGATCGGGTCGATGCGGCGCTGAAAGGCGGTCAGGCTTTCGCCGCCGTCGCGACGTCGATGAGCGCGGATCCGACGACCAAAGCCCAGAACGGCCTTTTCGGCGACGTTCCCGAGTCGCAGCTCTCCGAGACGACGCGGGCCGCCGTGTCCTCCACGCCCGTCGGTTCGACGAGCGGCTGGGTGCAGACGAACGGAAGCGAAACGCGCGTTAAGTTCCTCGTCGAGGCGGTGACGCCGCCGAGAACGGTTCCGCTCGACGCCGCCCTTAAGGTTCGCACCCGTCGCCGCCTCATGCTCGATCGGGCGCGGGCGCGCAACACCGCGTCCCAAGACCTCGACGCGGCGACGAGGGTCGCCGTCGTGACGATCTTGCAGCCCGGTTTTCAGAAGCTCTACTCGGAGCTTGCGACCCGCGCGAAGCAGGCGGCCGAAGGGTCGCAGGGCTAGGCGTGGTTCGGGTCGTTCCGCTCACCGCCGCTCGGCTCGTGGAAGAGGAATCGCTCGACGGCGCCTACCATCCGGATCCCACGCATCCTTCGTTTCGGCCGGGCATGAAGCCTGTGCCGCCCGAAGGGGTTCCGGACGGCGCGACGCTTCTCTTGCCGAGTCCCGATGCCACTCCTTTGGGCGAATTGACCTACGTGGTGGGTCGCCTGCTCGGGCCCGGAGGATGCCCCTGGGATCAGGAGCAAACCCACGAGACGCTCCGAAAGTACCTCGTCGAGGAGACTTACGAGACGATCGACGCGATCGACGCAGGAGACATGGAGGCACTCCGCGAGGAGCTTGGCGATCTCATCCTTCAGCCCGTGCTTCACGCGGGCATTCGGAAAGCTGCAGGCGGTTGGGGCATCGACGACGTTGCTCGGGGCATCGTGGACAAGCTCGTCCGTCGGCATCCTCACGTTTTCGGAGAAACCACCGTCTCGGGAACGGAAGACGTCTTGCGGAACTGGGACGCGATCAAGCGTTCGGAAGGGAAGGAGTCGGTTCTAAAGGGCGTGCCC
>CAXUKB010000228.1:2622-7897 GCA_964251345.1 uncultured Fimbriimonas sp.
GCCTCCGTGGATGTTGTCCAAACCGAAGCGGAGATCGGAGATCTGCTCTTCACCGTCGTGAACGTCGCCCGGTGGGCGAGGATCGATCCCGAGGAGGCGTTGCGGAGCATGCTCGACCGCTTCAGCCGCCGATTCGAGCGGATGGAGGCCCTTGCGGCGACGTCACTCGCCGATCTCGATCCAGAAACCTGGGACGCGCTGTGGAACCGAGCCAAGGTCGAGGTCGGCTAAGCGTTCTTTACCGAAATAGGCAGTTCACAGGCGATTCAGCCCACCAACGCCCCCGCGTCTCTGCCTTCGTCCAACTCTCGGCGGATCGCGTCCCAAAGGCCCGGGCTTCGTTCCCGCGGAACGAGGCGCAGGATCTTCTCCGTCTGGTCGGCGTAGCGGTCCCACTTCGGGCCGGCCTTCGTCCGCTTGCCCTCCCTGAGGTTTGCCAGACGGTCGGCAAGTTTGACGCGTTGGGCGGCAGGCGACATCCCTCGGACCTCGGCGAGGAGCATGTCGGAGCGCAAGGCCCAGATCGCATCTTTATCCAGGCCTTTGCGTTCCTCGGCCGTCGGCTCTCTCCGTGTTAGCTCCTTCACGAGCGCGGCGGCACGGTCGCCGACCTCTTTGGCGAGGTCGGCGATCTTTGCGTTCGACTCCTCGACGACGTCGTGCAGTGCCGCAGCGCAGAGCAGATCCTCGTCCGTCTCGCCGCCGAGGTATCGCAGGTAAACGAGCACTTCGACCGGATGAGTGACGTACGGAAGTGGATCCTCGCCTTCTCGCTCCTGGGTCGCGTGGAGCCGCGCGGCGAGCTGAATCGCCTTGTCGAGCCGTGGGTACCGCATAGGGGATGGACGAGGCTCGATCGACGATCGGCTCCCGTTCCTTCGACCGGAATCCGACAATCGTCAATACTCTCTCCTGTGACCCGCATCTTTGCCGCCGCCGACATCGGCTCGAACACCGCGCACCTCCTCGTCGCGGCCACCGATGGCGAGCTCGTCATGCGGATCGATAACTACAACGAGTGGATCGGCCTCGGCGAGCTGGTCGCGCGGAAAGGAGAGGTTCCAAAGGAACAGACGGAGCAGCTCGTCCAGACCATGAGCGAGTTCCGCCGGATGGCCAAGTCGCGCGGCGCAAACGCACTGTACGTCTTTGCCACGGAGGCGATCCGAAAGGCCCGTAACGCCGATGCGGTGTTGAAGAAGATTCACCAGGAGTCCGGGGTTAAGGTCGAGATCATCTCGCCCAAGCGCGAAGCCGAGCTTTCCCTGCGGGGCATCGGGCTGGACACCCGAAACCTTGGCGCCGACCTCTTGCTCGAAGTTGGGGGCGGCTCCGCGCAGGTCGGAAGGATCGGCAAGAAGGGATTTGCGGAGGAGCAGAGCCTTCCGTTGGGAACCGGCCGCGTGATCGCCGAGTCCGGTCTCGTGTATCCGACGCCGGAACACGCCCGCCGCGCCGCGCAGACTTATATCGAGCGAACCCTCGAGCGCCTGACCATCGGAGGCGACGCTAAGCTTGCGGTCGCGAGCGGCGGAGTCGCACGCGGTTTGTGGCGCGTCCTCCATCCAGACGGCGAGAAGACGATCATGCGCGAGGAAATGGACTTCCTGATCTGGGCGACCTCCCGCCTGCCGGTCGATCGGATGATCAGCCGGTTCAGCGTGAAGAGCAAGCGGGCCTCGACGCTCCTACCGGGGGCGATGGTCTACCGTGCCCTCATGGATCGGTTCGGCCTCGATTCGCTTGTGGTGAGCGAGTTCGGCATTCGCGAAGGCGCGATCCTCGAGATGGCGGTCGGGAAGGAGCACGGAGCCTCCGTATGAAGTACTCGGAAGGGCGATTTCTTAACCGCGAGCTGAGTTGGCTGCAGTTCAACCGCCGCGTCTTGGAAGAGGCGGCGAATCCCGCCAACCCTCTGCTGGAACGTCTGAAATTTCTCGCGATCTTCGAATCGAACCTCGACGAGTTCTACATGGTTCGCGTGAGCGGCATCATCGAACAATTCGAGGGTGGGGAACTGGCGACTACTCCCGACGGCCTGACGCCGAACGGTCAGCTCGACCTGATCGCGCGCACCGCCCTGCCCCAGCGTCAGCGAGCGGGGCGCGTCCTTGCGGAGGAACTGGTGCCGCTTCTCGAGGCGAGCGGCATCTATCTGCGCCGCTACGCCGATCTCTCGCCGAAGCGGCGCCGCACCCTGGACGCTCAGTTCTCCGCCGAACTGTTCCCGCTCATCACGCCGCTCGTCCTTCATCCGGCACCGAGCGTGCCGTTCATTTCGAATCGTTCCCTCAACCTCGCCGTGCTCGTCTCCGACGGCACGGAGCCCCGGCTCGTACGGATCAAAGTTCCGGAGGGCGTCGCGCGTTTCGTCCGCATTTCTCGGCGTCGGTACGAGTACGTGATGGTCGAGGAGCTCATTGCCCACAACCTTCAGAGCCTCTTTCCGGGGATGGAGATTCTCGGCGCTTGGCCGTTCCGGGTGGTGCGCGACGCGGACGTAGAGACCCGTCAGATCGAGGCCGCCGACCTGATGGCGAGCATCGAAGAGACGCTACGCCTCCGACGATTCGGTTCGCCCGTCCTTCTTCAGTTCAACGCGGCGATGCCGCTCGAGATCCGCGCCCGCCTCGCCGACTTGTTAGAGCTCGACGACTCCGACCTGATGCCCTTGGACGGAATGTTGGGCTTCGAGTCGTTCTGGGAACTTGCCCGGATCGACAAGCCCTCTCTGCGGTTCCCGCCCTTCGTCCCTCACGCTTACGAGGCGCTCAGCGGATCGACCCTTTACGAGACGATTCGCCAAGGCGACGTCTTGGTCCATCACCCCTACGACTCGTTTCGTTCGGTCGAAGAGTTCGTCGCCAGCGCGGCCCGGGATTCGGCGGTGGTAGGCATCAAAGGCACGCTGTACCGGGTGGGGAAGGAGTCGCCCATCGTCGAGAGCCTTCTGGAGGCCGCCGAGCAGGGAAAGCAGGTCGCCGCAACGGTCGAGCTTCGCGCACGATTCGACGAGAAAGACAATTTAGGATGGGCGCGGGCCCTCGAGCGCGCGGGCGTCCACGTCACCTTCGGCTTGCCCGACCTGAAGACCCATTCCAAGCTGTTCCTCACCGTTCGTCGCGAGGCGGCCGGCATTCGGCGCTACGCCCACATCGGAACCGGCAACTACAATCCCTCGACCGCCCGGCAATACACCGACGTCGGCCTGTTCACCGACGACGAAGCGATCTGCCAAGACATCTCGGAGCTATTTAACTATCTGACCGGTTTTAGTCGCCATACGAATTACCGAAAGCTTCTCGTTGCGCCGTTCAATCTACGCGCGGGCATTTTGGAGCGCATCCGGAGAGAAGCGAGGTTAAAGAAGGAAGGACGAATCGTCCTAAAGCTCAACGCCCTCGTCGATCCCGAAATGATCGAGGCACTCTACGCCGCCCACGCGGCGGGAGTCGCGATCGATCTCGTCGTGCGGGGCGTTTGTTGCCTTCGTCCGGGGGTACCCGGACTCAGCGAAGGAATCCGCGTCGTTTCCGTCGTCGGGCGTCTTCTCGAGCACAGCCGCGTCTACTGGTTTGGCCACGGGGGGCACCCCGACGTGCTTCTCGGTTCCGCCGACCTCATGCGCCGCAATCTCGACCGCCGGATCGAGACCCTCGTGCCGATCGAGGAGCCGCGGATCCAGACGTACCTTTGGGAAAACGTCCTCCAACCGGCGCTGAAGGACAACGTTCGCGCCTGGGACCTTCAGCCGGACGGAACCTACGTTCATCACAAGGATGGCGAGCGGCCGTTCGACTCTCAGTCCTACCTTCAGTCGCACCCCGCCGCGCCGTCAACGATGCCGCGCTAAGAGGCCTCCCCGAGTTCCGCCGCCGCCTCGTGAGCCACCGCGAGGAAGTGCGGCACCAACGGCGACCTTTCGTCTTGGCGGGACGCGATGCCGAGCCAAACCTTGGCCGCAGGCTCGGTTAGCTCTCGGAAGACGAGTCCTTCCCGTGTCAAGCTTCGCACCGATTCCGGGACAAGGGTGAATCCCAGCCCGGCGGCGACGAGCCCTAACGCTGTTTGCAGCTCTTCCGTCGCCTGCGCGGGCCGTGGGGTCACGCCCGCGTCTTGGAATAGTCGATCGACGAACCGGACGAATCCCGAACCGGCCGTTCGTGGAAACCGCATGAATGGCTCGCCGTCGAGGTCTTTTAGCTCGACCTTCGTTCGTGCGGTTAAGCGATGCGCCTCGGGGAGAGCGACGATCAGCCGCAGCTGCGCGACCTTGTCGAGCACCACTTCGTCGCTTGGTTCGGGTTGGACGGCAAGGCCGACGTCGATTCGTCGTTCGTGGAGCGCCTGCGTCTGTTCGGGGCCCAGGAGTTCGGTCAGTTCGAGCTCGACATCGGGGTAGCGTTCTCGGAACCGCCGGACCATTCGCGGCAACAGATCGTAAGCTGCCGAAGAGGCGAACCCGACCCGGAGCCTCCCTTCGTCTCCCCGTCCAATCCGTCTTGCTCGCGCGATCGCGGAGTCGGCGCGTTCGAGGATCGCCCGCGCATCCAGCAGAAAGGCCCGTCCCGCCTCCGTCAGCGATACCCTTCGCGCGCTCCGATCGAACAGCGTGGTTCCGATCTCCGCCTCGAGTTGCCGGATTTGCTGGCTTAGGGGAGGCTGCGCCATGTAGAGCCGCTCCGCTGCGCGACGAAAGTTAAGCTCTTCCGCGACGGCGACGAAGTACCTTATGTGCCTCAGCTCCATTCACGAACGATACTCCAGAAGTATGGAATGGCGTCAAAAGAGATATTGGACATTCCGAAGCGGGCTCCGTCATAAAGAAGGTAGGCCATGAGAACGAACGATAGACCCGCACAAGGATTGACGCCGACCCTTCTCGCGATCATGGCCGTCGCCTGCGCCTTGGGCGTGGCGAATGGATACTACTGCCAACCTTTGCTCGTTTCGATTGCGCATAGCCTGGGCACGACCGAACGCGCGATCGGCTCGATTCCAACGCTCACCCAGGTCGGTATGGGCGTTGGGATTTTGCTCTTGGCGCCGCTCGGCGACAAGGTGGAGCGTCGCCGACTCATCTTGACCATGACGCTGCTCTGCGCCGTCTCGCTGGTGATGATCGCTTCCGCGCCGAGCCTCGTCCTGCTGCAAGTCTCGAGTCTCGCGGTAGGCCTCACGAGCGTGGTGTCGACCCTGGTTCTGCCGTTCGCGGTCTCGCTCGGCCATCCGACGCAAAGGGGGCGCATCGTCGGCCCCGTGGTGTCGGCGATGC
>CAXUKB010000229.1:0-7882 GCA_964251345.1 uncultured Fimbriimonas sp.
CACGCGCAGGCACAAGCCATCCTGCGGCGACAAGATCCCTCAAATGAAGATTGACGGACCACGAGGAGCACCGCCCGTCATTCCCGTTTCGATCGTCCTCCGATCGGCTCCGTGTCCTTTGCACCTCAGAGAACACCGAGGGCGAAACCGGGTCTTCCGGGTGGATCGTCCGTCTAAACGGCCCCGAAAGGCGGGTCCCTCCGGTCCATCGGATCGCCCGGCCAAGTCCGTCGTTCCGCTCGCTCCGAGAGGCGCATGGCGTTCGATGCGAGAGGGTCACCCATCTCCGGGACCTCCGACGCCTACGGCCGAAACCCACAATCGCCCTTTCTTGTCCTTTCGGCCTCTATTTACCGGGTCTTTCGCCTCGCTCGCGCGGGACGTCTCGTACCATGGGCGTACCTCTATGGCCGACGCCGCTTTCTTCGTCTCGGGAGGCACCCTCCCGCTGTCCGCCGGCTCCTACGTGGAGCGGGCGGCGGACCGGGCGCTGTACGAGGCGCTCGCCTCCGGTCGCTACGCCTACGTGCTCAACGCGCGGCAGATGGGCAAGAGCAGCCTCTGCGTGAGGACCATCGCGCGGCTCGAGACGGCGGGAACGCGAACGGCGTTCGTGGACCTCACCCGCATCGGCGGGCGCAACCTGACCGCCGAGCAGTGGTACATCGGGCTCCTGAGCGAGATCGCGCGGGGGATCGGGGGAAGGGCCGAGATGCTCGGCTTCTGGAAGGCCAGTCCCGACCTCGGCCCGATGCAGCGCTTCTTCGGTGCGCTCGCCGCCTTCGCCCTGCCCGAGGGCGCGCCGCCGCTCGTGGTGTTTGTGGACGAGGTGGACGCGGCCCGGTCGTTGCCCTTCTCGGCGGACGAGTTTTTCGGCGGCATCCGCGAGTGCTACAACCGTCGTGCCTACGACCCGGCCTTCGAACGGCTTACGTTCTGTCTCCTGGGAGCGGCGATCCCGAGCGACCTTATTCGCGACATGGAGGCCTCCCCCTTCAACGTGGGCGAGCGAATCGCGGTCAAGGACTTTACGAAGGAGGAGGCGACGGCCTTCGCGGCGGGTCTCGCCTCCCCTCTCCCCTCCGGGGGAGAGGGGCCGGGGGTGAGGGGTGCGAAGATTGCCCAAGCCCTCGTTGAGCGCGTCCACTACTGGACGGGCGGCCATCCATTCTTGACCCAGAGCCTATGCGCCCGCTTGGCGGAGACCCGCGCGACGGCGAAGGGCGACGTGGACCGCATCGTCGAGTTGGACCTGTTCGCCCCCAGCGCCCGGGAGAGCAACGTGAACCTCGCGGACGTGGGGAACCGCGTGCTTCTCTCGTCGAACGGGGACGATCCCGATCGGCACCGATCGGAGATCCTCGCCCTGTACGACCGGATTCGGCGGGGCAAGCAGGTCGAGGACGACGAGTCGAACCCTCGGCTGGCCATCCTCAAGCTCTCCGGACTGGTGGTCGCGGAAGGCGGGCTGCTTCGGATGCGCAACCGGGTCTACGCCCGCGTGTTCGGCCCGGCGTGGATCGCCGAGCACACGCCCGACGGCGAGGCGCGGCGGGTCCGGCGGGCGTACCGGCGGGGCGTCTTCCGGGCGACGGCGGTCGGGGGCTCGCTCGCCCTCGCCATGACCGCCCTCGCGGGCTTCGCCCTTACGCAGGCGAAAGAAGCCGAACGCGCTCGCTTCACCGCCGAGCGGGCGAAGGCCGAAGCCGACGCCAGGTCGGTCGAGGTCGGCCAACTCAACGCCTCGCTCCAGAGCTCTTCGCAACGGCTTCGGGTCGCCCTCGACCGGGCGAAGGACAGCCTCGCCCTGGCCGAGCTTCGCCAACGGCAGGCCGTCGCCTCGCGAAGCGACGCCGTCCGCGCCCAGGGAGCGGCGCTGCGCTCGGCGGCGGACGCCGGACGCGAAGCGATTCGCGCGAACGGCGAGGCGGAAAAGGCGCGCCGCGCCGCGTTGGCGGAAAACGCCCAGCGGCAGCGGGCCGTCGCGGCGACCGGCGTCGCGGACGCGCGCCTTCGAACCGCGTTGGCCGCCGACGCCCAATCTCTTATGCAGCGCGGCGACGATTCGGCCGCGCTCCGCCCCCTCGTGACGGGCCTCCGCCTGGTGGCGAACGACCCCCGCGCGGCGGAGCTCCAGCGGCGGCGCATCGGCTTCGCCCTGCAGGGCGGCTCGGGGCTGCGGCAGGTCTGGCCGACGAAGGGCGCCGCCACCGCCTCCGCCCTGAGCCCCGATGGCCGGGTCGCCGCGGTGGGCGACGCGGGCGGCGACGTCCACCTTTGGGACGTCGAGACCGGCGCGCCGGTCGGCGCCCCGATGCACCTTCCGGGCGCGAGCGGGGCGCTCGTCTTCAGCCCGGACGGGAAGATCCTCGCCACGGGCGGCGGCGCTCAGATCGCGTGGTGGAACGCGGCGAATGGGCGGCCCCTCCGCGCGTCCAACACACGCCCCAAGCGGGTCAACGCCCTCGTCTTTTCCCACGACGGTCGACTCCTCGTCAGCGCCGAAGGCGACGGCGTCGATCGGGGCGAGGCGGGCGTCTCCATCTTCGACGCCGCGACCGGAGCGGTCCGCGGCCGCGCCGGCTTCGGTGGCGAGGCCATCCCCGAACATCTCGACATCAGCCCGGACGGCACGCGCATCGCCGTCGGATCGCGGAATTTCATTACGAAGATGATCGTGATCGACCGGCAGGGGGTGCCGACCGGCGGCGATTCCGTCGGCGGCAGCTTCGAGACCCACTCGGTTCGGTTTTCCCGCGACGGCCGTTGGCTCGCGGTCGCGGGCACCTTCAACGCGGACGGCAGCCAGGGCAACGCCATGCTGAACGACGGCCGGACCGGCGCCGACGTCGTCCGCTACCACGACCGGCGAATCGATGCGAAAGCCACGAGCTACCAGAGCGTGGGAACGGCGGCCGAGTTCTCCCCCCACGGCGACACCGTGATCGTCGCGAACTCCAGCGGGGTCGCTCGCCTCTGGGGCACGCTCGACGGCGTGCCCCAGGGACCGCCCCTGCGGCACGACTCGCCGCTCGTCGCCGCGGTCTTTTCGCCCGACGGCTCCCGCGTCGCCACCGGTTGCACGGACGGTTCCATCCGCGTGTGGGATCCCCGCACCGGCGAGCCCGTCGGCTCGCCGTTTCGCCAGGAAGGGCGGATCACCGGCCTAGCCTACGATCCCAGCGGCACGCGCCTGCTTTCGTCGGGCGAGGACGGCAGCGCCCGCATTTGGGAGGTGGGCGACTCGGGTCATGGCGCCCACCGGGTCGCCCTCGATCCGCCGCTGGCCCCTTCCGTGTTTCGGGATAACGTCGTCGTTCCCGGCGTGGTCTCGCTCGTCCTCCGGGATCACGACGGCAATCTCTACGACGCGGCCGTGCGGCCGGGCGCCGGTCGGGCCGACGTCGTCGGCGGCGGCGCGTGGAGGTGTACCACGCAGGACTATCACATCGGCTCCGGGCGGTTCGTGCTTCGAAAGGAGAGTCGAATTCAGGTGTGGGACTCGGCGTCCAACCGTCCCCTAACCCCCGAGCTTCCGGTCGTCTTGGCGGGAGGCGACGTTCGCGGCGATCTCGACTCCACCGGCCGGGTGCTCGTCGCCGAGGAAGTCCCCGGGGTCCTCACCGCGCGCCGGGTCGATGCCGAGGCCACGGCGATCGCGCGCCTCAAGACGGGGCCGAGCACCGGAATCGTTCCGGGACCGGGCGGCGAGTGGGTCGTCTTCACGACGGCGGAGGGCGGCGGCATCTGGCATCCGCGCGACGGAAAGGTTTTGCACCGCTGGGACAAGTGGACGCAGGGCTGGAGCCTCGAGCCGACGGGGCGGCACGCCATGCTCATCCGCACCGACGCAAGCGGGCGGCGGATCGGCGTCCGCATCGTCGATCTCGTGTCCGGTCGCCTGATCGACGTGCCGCTTCTCGCGACGGAGGACGTTTACGAGCCGTGGGTCGTCACCACCGCCCAGGTCACGTTTCTGTTTTACGGTGCGCCGGACCGACGATGGGTCGCCCGGTGGGACCTCGCGACCGGCCGCTTCATCGGGAAGGACCGCCTGCACGCCAAGCAAAATTTTGCGTATGGGTCTGAGATCCTCGTCGTGGGCGACGCGACCTTCGACGTCCGGACCGGCCGCCTGGTGAGCCGCCTAGACGGCCCCATCGCCCGGTACGCCGTGATCGCCTTTGCCCCAAGCCCCCACGCCACCACGTTCGCGATCGCGAACGAACGGAACGAGGTGAGCATCGTGGACGGCCGGACCGGCCACGCCCAGAGGGCGCCGATCCGGATAGTCACGGCGGCCCGCTCGTTGGCGTTCAGCCTCGACGGAACCATGCTCGCCACCGGGGGCGATAATGGCGACGTGCGCGTGTGGGACGCCCGCACCGGCGAGCCGGTCACGCCGGTCGTGCGCCACGCGAACTACGTGAGCGACCTTCGGTTCGTGGAGGACGACCGGGCTCTCGTCGTCGCCGCGGACGGCCTGTCCCTCCTTCCGATCGCGCCGGAAGGGCGCCCCGTCGCGGATCTCGCGCGGCTCACCGACCTCGTCTCGGCGGGCGTCGAGGGCGAGCGGGCCGGCCCCGCCGGTTGGAACGCCCTGCGCAACAGCTATCCCCGCGAGTTCGTTTACCGAACGGCGCACCCGAAGCCCGTCGCTCCCGCCCCGCGCGACGACGCCGTGACCATGGACGACGCCGTCCGCGAGGCCTCCCTGCGTCTCGACGACACCGACGCGTGGTTCGCCTATGCCCTTTCGAGTGCCCGCATGGGCCGCTGGCAGGAGGGGCTCGCCGCGGTCGACCACGCGGAGAAGGCCGGCTTCACCGGCCCCGCTGGTCCCTATCTCCAGGGGCTTTTCCTGGCGCGGCTGGGAAGGAAAGCCGAGGCGTTCGAGGTGCTCCAGGCGGCGCGCCGGACCTACCCCGCGCGACGGGAATTTCCCGCGCTCGTCGCGGACTCGGCGCTGGGCGCGGGCGAATACCTGACCTACGCCACGACGATGGACGAGATCCTGGCGGACGCCTCTCCGGAGCGCCGCGCATTTTGGCAGTACCCCCTGGCCCTCGCGGGCGCCCTTGGCGGTCACCCCGACGAGGCCCGGCGGCGGCTGGCCTCCCGCGTCGCTACGATCGCCCCTGGCATGGTTGGGAACGACGCGAACAACCTGGCGTGGGAGCTCTCCGTCGTCCCCGGCACGCTCGCCGACTACGGTCCCGTCGTGCGCGTGGTGGAGCCGATCGTGCGGGCGAAGCCGGACGCGGGCAGCCTCAACACGCTGGGCCTTCTGCTCCTTCGCGCGGGCCGCGACGCCGACGCCCAGCAGGCGATCGAAGCGGGGCTGAAGCTGGGAACGGGCACGCCGGAACCTTCCGACCGCTTCGTGATCGGCGCCTCCCTTCTGCATCGGGGCCGCGCCGCCGAGGCCCTCCCCCACCTGCGGGCGGCGGTCGCCGGCTTCGAGGCGCAGTCCGCCGCCACACCCCCGACAGGCCCCAGCGGCCTGGAAGTGGCGACTCTCCTGCGGGAGGCGCGCGAGCTGCTTCGGAAGGCCGCCCCGACGGGGTAGCGCCGCGCGGGCCGCCGTCGTCCCGCGCCTGCGGCGTCAACCCTCTCGGAGGTGCTCCGAGAGGTAGCGCCGGTAGGCCTCGCACCGAAGTTCCGTCTGGCCGTCGGCGCGCTGGCGGACGACGCCCGCGGAGAGCAGGCGCGGGTAGCCGGCGGCGTCCTTGAGGTCGGGCGAGCGGAGCGAGGCGCGCAGGGCTTCGACGACCTCCGGGAGCTGCGACACGGAGACGAGAATCCGCTTGAGGTGGTCGCCGAAGGGGCCGTCGTCGCGGTCGGCGGTGGCGAGGAGGGTGGGAAAGTCCATGAGCCCCCGGGCGACGGTGTCGAACGCGCGGCGCACGAGGAAGGGCTGGCCGCCGATCAGCCGCATAAGTTCGGGGATCTCCGCGGGCTTGAGCGGCGCGCCGTAGCGTCGGTTCATCTCCTCGACCTGCAGCGGATCGAAGTCGTCCAGTGGAAGCTGGCGGCCGACGTTGAAGGGCGACTGGTTCAGGTCCTGAATAAAGAGGTGCGCCTCGGTGGCGTAGCCCATCACGACGGTGAAGCGCGACCAGGGGCCGTCCGGCTCCGTCGCCCGAGAGTTGTGCCAGGAGCGCACGAGGCCGAAAAAGTCGGAGGCGTAGGGCGCGCCGAACATTTTGTCCGCCTCGTCCATAAACCACACGAGCGGGACCTCCGAGCCCTCGATGAGGGCGCGAATGAAGCAGTCCATGTTCATGTTCGCGCCGAACACGTCGAGCCACTCCTCCGCGAAGTCGTACTTGAACTTCAGGCTCTTCGCAAGGGTGTACGCGAGGAGCTTGTAGAATCCGTCCTCGCTCGCGAGCTGGGCGGTGGAGAGCTTCTGGAAGTCGGTCATCGCGACGCGCCAGCCCTCTTCGCGGGCCAGCCGCGCGCCCCGGCCGACGAGCGACGTCTTGCCCATCTGGCGCGGCCCCTTCACGAGCAGGATGCTCTCGTGGCGTTTGAGGGCGCCGATAAACTCGGCGTCGGTCGGGCGCTCGACGTAGAACGGCGAGTCGGGCGGCACCGCGCCGCCGACGGGCTCCAGGGCGACCGCCTCGGGCGGCGGGGGGGGCGCGGCGATGGTGTGCATGATCTCGTTCAGCACCCGCGGCTCGTCCTCCGGGCCGCCCCACACCGCGAAGTTCAGGGGGTTGACGATGGAGCCGACCGGCCCCTCGAGCGGCCGGTCGTCGCCCACCCGCACGGGCAGGATGAACGGCTTGCCGCGTCGCCGGTGCTCGTCCGCCGCGATCTCCAGTTCGTACTCGAGCATCTCGGAGCCCAGCGCGCTGTCCGAGACCACGGCGACGACCCAGTCCGCGAGGCGGATCCGCTCCTCGATCGCCTTCGCCCACTCGACGCCGATCCGCAGGTGGCGGTCGATGAACACGAGGTGGCCTTGGCCTTCCAGGTGGGACTCGATGGTGGCAAGGATCGTCTCGTCGGGCTGCGCTTTGCGCTTATAGAGCAGCACGACGCGGGTCGCGCCCTCGACCGGCTTCGCCGGCCGGGCCGGGCCTCCCTTCAGGGGGTGGACGCGCAGGCGCACGCCGTGCTTCGCCACGATCTCCTCCGCCTCGCCCACGCGATCCTCCCAGCCGTCGAACTGAACGAGCCAGGCCGCGTACTGGTCGGAGAGCATGACGTCGCCCGGCGCCGCCGCGTCCATCACGCGTTGGGCCATGTTGATGCCCTCGCCGGCCACGTTCTCGCGGCCCGAGATGTCGGTTCCGCGCTGCACGAGGCCCGAGTGAACGCCCATTCGGACCTTCAGCGACTCCTTCTTGAGCAGGCCCAAGAGTTCCGTCGCGCACCGGGCGGGGGCGGCGACGTCGCCGCTGAAGAGGAGAGCCATCCCGTCGCCCGTCGGCAGCCCCAGCACGCGTCCCGCCTCCTTGGCGGCGGCGTAGGTGGGCGACTCGCCGACCGCCCGATTCAGCTCTCCGATGAGGCGTCCCTGCGCGCCGGTCGTCTCCTTGGAGTATCCGACGAGGTCCAGGAACAGGACGTGGGCGATCTCAGCGACGGTAGGGGGCATGGGAAGGGCTTCGCGGCGAGGGACGAGAGGTTAGCGCGAGCGTACCCAGGGTTCGGATGGGACGGGTACAAACGTTCGCGCGCGAACCCCGCGCGCGGGCGCGGTAGGCTGGCGTTTCGCGCGGACTCTCCGGTTCGCGAGGCCCTTCCGCACGTTGAAAACCGCAAACGGATAGACTCCTTTCCGATGGCGCGGAGGCTCGTTCCGGGTTCCCCGAGCGCGAACCTCCCGCCGTCTCACCGGCCCCTCGGGGCCGGTGCGGATTGAAAC
>CAXUKB010000230.1:0-4398 GCA_964251345.1 uncultured Fimbriimonas sp.
GCCTCGCCCTACGAGGGGCAGCAGCTACCAGCGTCGACCCACGTCAAGCTCTCGGCCTATTGGTTCGCCACGAACTTTCTCTGGAGCGCGCTGATGGTGAGCCTTCTTCCCGGCGAGCTCAAGGCGAAGGCGCCGCACTTCAAGGTTCTTGCGATCTCGGCGCTGACGGCCCTCGGAGCCGTGATCGCGGTCGTCGTTCCGCTCGTCATTGGTGCGCTAAGCGACCGTTGCACGTCTCGATGGGGTCGCAGGCGACCCTACATGGCGGTCGGCGTCGCTCTCAACGTGCTCGGCCTCGTAGCGATGGCGGCGATCGCGGCCTTCGCGCCTGCGCTCGCCGCCCCGGCGCCGGGGGCGGAGCCGGGCATCCTCGGCACCCTCGCTATTCTTCTCACCAGCCCGACCTACCTCGGCTACTTGGTTGCCTACATGGCCGTTCAGCTCGGCAACAACGTGACGAGCGCCGCGTACATGGGCATCATTCCCGACTTGGTCCCCGCCGACCAGCGGGGTGCCGCAAGCGGCTACATGGCGATGATGAGCCAGGCCGGAACACTCTTCGGCATCGTCGCGATGATTGCGATTGGCAAGTTCGGCGCCTCCGACACGATAAAATACGCCACCATCGTCGTCGTCCTCGTCGCGGTCGCCGCCGTGACGATCTTCGGAATCCGCGAGACGCCTCTTCCCTCACGTCCTGCGAAAATCAACTGGAAGACTTACGCAAGGGGGCTCTGGATCGATCCCAAAGAACACCCCGATTTCGCTTGGGTTTGGATCACCCGCGCTCTCGTGATGCTTGGCTTCTATGCCGTCGCGCCGTTCATCAATTACTTCCTCGACGACGTGATTCGAAGCCGAAGCGCCGAAGAGGACGCAGGCAAAGTCCTCGCGATCATTCTTTTGGCTTCGACGCTCAGCGGCTACTTCGGAGGAAGGCTATCGGACCGCGTCGGTCGGAAACGGGTCGTCTACATCGCAAATACCGCGATCGCGGTTCTCTCATTAGGGTTTATCGTTTGCAGAACCTTGGAATCGGTCATCCTCGTCGGCACCTTTTTTGGGCTTGGTTACGGAGCCTACATCAGCGTGGACTACGCTATGGGCACGGATGTCTTGCCGAGCCAAGCCGACGCAGCGAAGGAAATGGCGGTGTGGCACATTGCGATGACTCTGCCCCAGTCGATTGCCGCTCCCGCCGCTGGAATACTCATTGCGTCGTTCGGCGTGACCGAGGAGGTCGTTAAAGGAGAGCAGGTCCCGCATTACACCCACGCGGGTTACGCCGCGGTCTTCGTCCTCTGCGCCGTCTGTTTCGCCTTAGGCGCTTACCTTCTGAAGAACGTGAAAGGCGTCCGTTGATTCAGACCGTGAACCCGCGCGCCAAAAGGCGTTAGTCCAAGATGCGTGGCTTCCTCTCGCTCGAGCCCGACGCGGCGACCCGCGCCCGGCTCGTCGCCGCGCAAAATCGTCTTCGCGACGCGCTGACCCGCCAAGGCGTCTCGTTCCCCGATCGTCTCGGCGTCGTGTTGCTCGCGTGGCCCTTCGGGACGGACGACCAACTTTCCGAAGCGACCGAGCGACTGCTAGGCATCGTGCCGCCGCCGATCCTTCTCCGTTCTCTCGACGGTCGACCCAATGCCGACCGTCCGGCCGAGGCCGGCTTCGTCGCCGAAGGTCTCTTGCCGCTTCAGGACCGACTTTTCGCCGATCTCCGGGTCAGCCTCGATCCCGATCCGCCGAAGCCCGCCTTCGTCCGCTTGGTCCGGATCTCTCCGCCGTCTCGAAAGGTCGGGGCCGCACTACGGAGCGCGATGGCAGGGGAGGCCGAAAGTGAGTCCTTTGGGCCGGACCAGCTCGTCCTTTGGCGGCAATCGCCTCAAGGGTTCGAAGTCTGTCGTACAATGCCCCTCGAACATGAACGACGGTAAGGCTTCTCTCGTCGCCGCGGCGTTCGGAAGCGTCGCCATCGGTGGATTCTGGCTCGTTCGACCGATGAAGCTTGGGGCGACCCTTCGTGTGGTCGACCAATGGACGCCGTCGACGCGTGACGGACCGGACGGCGACGCGGCGGCCCTCATCCGCGTCGATCTGCGGGGTGCGGGCCACGACGACGAAAGTCCGATTCAGTATCGGGTAGTTGGCAGAGACGGAAGCAGCTATGGACTCGTGCCGTCGGCCGCTCCGGGAGCGCTCGGCATCCTAAAGTTGCCGAGAGGCTACTCCCATCGGCTCGACAGTCCAAGGCTTGTCGCCCGGTCGGCAAACCGAGAGTTCGCCTCCGCCGCTCTCCGTCCTTTGCCGGTTCCGGAGTTTCACCCGCTGACCCCGAGTTCTCGCCCTCCTTTTGCGCTCGTCTTGCGGGGCGACTCAGGTCTGTTTGCCGAGCCAAAGAGCTCGATTCCGGGAAATGAGCGTTGGCGCGTGACCGCGATCCGCACGCCGTTTGCGGACGGACTCAACGCCATCTCCTCCGTCGCCCCGTCCGAGGCCCGTTACACGCGCCGTTTGGCCGTTCCCTTCGCCGACGAGGCGGGGCTCGTCGAAGTGGAGTTCACGCGCTACGGATTTATTCCCCAAAGCGAAGTGATCCACCTCAAGGGCATGCGCCTTCAGCGTCGATTCGGCGGAACGGCCCTGATCGTCGACCACGGGGTTCGCGTACGAAGTCGGCTTGACGCGGACATCCAATTGCCGCGGCAAGACAACGGTCCGCGACACGCCGTTCGTCACGGCAACGGCCGCTTTGCCGCCCTCAATCTGACGATCGTTCCAGTCTGGTTCGCCTCTCTTCCACCCGAGCTGCAGCGAGGAAGCGGACCAAAGGTCGAGATCCTCCAGCCTACGCCCGAGAGTCTTGGCCTCCAGGAGCTCAGAATCGCCTCTCAGTCTCGTCGCAGCCACCGTCCGCCGATCGGCCCCCTCCGCGAGGGGCCTTTTGCCGCTTCGCTTCGCGTGACTTTCTTTCGGCCGATCGCGATCGAGAAGAAGCGACTCGTCGTACCGGTCACCTTCGGTGCGCCCCTTCCGTTTTCAAGGTCGCAAATGGCTTCTAACGTGGCGTTCTTCGGCCAGGGCTGAGTACGGCCTTCGCGTCTCAAAGCCTTAGGCGCTTAGAACTCCCTCTCGATAGACCTAGGACCCGGCGACGTTCGATCGGAAGCCGGCGTCTTGAGCTTTCCCATGAAGATCAAGACCTTCGGGCCCGTCGACCCGCGGGCCCTTGCGCAACTCGAGCGTTGCGCCGAAACGGCGGAGTTCGCCGTGCTCTGTGCCGACCACCATGTGGGCTACAGCCAGCCGATCGGCGGCGCGGTCGCCTATCGCGATCAAATCTCTCCCAGCGGCGTCGGCTATGACATCGCGTGCGGCAATAAGGCCGTGCGGACAGACATTCGGGCCGAAGACGTGGACATTGCCCAAGTCATGGACGAGGTCGCACGGCAGATCGGTTTCGGAGTCGGGCGGCCGAATCCCGACCCGGTGGACCATCCCGTGCTCGACCGGATCTTCAAGGCGGAGTTCCGACCCCAGCGGCTGATGTTCCAGATGGCCCGCAACCAACTCGGGACCGTCGGCAGCGGCAACCACTACGTCGACCTGTTCGCCGATGAAGCGGGCACATTGTGGATCGGCGTTCACTTCGGCTCGCGAGGCTTCGGCCATCGGACCGCGAGCGGCTTCCTGGCGCTCGCTTCCGGCGGACGCTTCGACGACAAGGGTCCGGGCGGTGAGATGGATGCCCTGCCCGTCCTCCTGTCGACCGACACGACCCTCGGTCAGGACTACCTCGTCGCGATGGCACTCGCGGGCGAGTACGCTTATGCGGGGCGCGACCTCGTCTGCGACAAGGTTCTCGAGATCCTCGGCGCCCGAGAGACGTTCTCCGTTCATAACCATCACAACTTCGCTTGGCAGGAAGAACACTTCGGCCAAACGGTTTGGGTGGTGCGCAAGGGCTGCACGCCGGCCTTTCCCGGCCAGAAAGGGTTCGTCGGCGCGAACATGGGCGACACATCCGTGGTGCTGGAAGGTCTCGACACTCCGGAAAGCCGTGACGCCCTCTTCAGCACCGTGCATGGCGCGGGCCGAGTGATGAGTCGGACCCAGGCGGCGGGTAAGGCAAAGTGGATCAAGGGTAAGCCCGTGCGGACGAGCACCGGCCTCGTCGACTGGCCCGCCGCCAAGGCACGCCTCACCGCGCAGGGCATCGAACTTCGGGGTGGCGGGGCCGACGAGGCGCCGGAGGTCTACAAGAGTCTGAGGGAAGTTTTAAACTATCAAGGCGAGACCATCGCCATCACCGACCGTCTTCGGCCGATCGGCGTTGCGATGGCCGGCATAGACGGGCACGATCGCTACAAGGATGGAAGCTGTCCTTCTCGCCTCGGATCCATC
>CAXUKB010000230.1:4408-7848 GCA_964251345.1 uncultured Fimbriimonas sp.
TGGATCCGATCTTAAGTCGAAGCAACGCAGCCTCTAACGAACGACTTCGTAGGCGGCCCGCGACTGGTCGTGTTCTCTCACGAAAGAGGCCTCGGAGATCTCCTCGCCTCCGTCGAGACGGTAAAGATTCTCGCCTCCGGCCTGCACCACCTCCGCGATCGTAAATCGCGCTCCATCCGCCGTACGTAGCACCGCATCGCCCTTCACCGGAATCTCCATCCCTGAACACTACGAGGCACTCGGATGCGACATTCCAGCGCAAGGGCTCGTGAGCGCGAAAGAGGCCCGGGACAGGCGAGCACCTTCTAATCTGAGCTTGGACAGACCTGTACCGCCAGCCGACGAATCTCTTCCTCGTACGATGCGGCTTGGCAGCGTCGTGGCGAAGAAAGACGAATCGACGTTCCCTGGTCGGGCATCGCGCGCCAGATCCAATCGAGGCTCGGTCGCCCTCCCTTCTCCGAGATCGCCCGTTCCAACGAATCGAGCAGGCGGTCGACCGCCGGATCGCTTGCCGATGCTTCGGGACGGACCAGCGACAACTCGCCCGCTCGCTCGCCACATGCCACGTAGGCAAGGTCGGTGCGCCGTTCCTCCCAGGGGATAGGCTGGGACTGTATTGCGATCCAGGTGACGATCATGGGGCTAGGCCTTCGATGCGTTCGAGCAATGCGGCAGAATTCTGCTTGATGTACCCGAGGTATTCGACGTTGTCAAGCCATTCTTCATGCCACGATTGAGGAAGGGAGAACGCGTCGCGCTTATACGCATCGACGGCGAAGGCGGCGAGAACGTTCGTCACGGCGGTCGAGAGGGCACGTTTGCCCACCTGCGAGGCCATGAGGTGGGTTTCGAGAGCCGGGCCAAGAGTCTGCAAATGAAAGTCGAGTCGTCGAGCGAAAGTGACCCGCGGAAGCTCGAGGCAGTGCTCGAAGTCGAACACGAGGAGTCGATCGCCTTCCCAGCACACGTTCGGGTTCGGCTCCGTGCGATCGCCGTTGGTGAGCAGCAAGTCGAGCGCTATGAGGCGCGCACACCCCGCCTCGTCGAGCGAGGAGAGTTCGACGTCGGGCAGAAAGGGAGTGAGGCCTGCCTTCCACACCACGCCGAAGGCGGTAACGTCTTCGATTCCAAACCCATATTCGCGTTCGACTGCGTCGACCACCTTCGGAGGCAAGGTGATCATCGCCGGGCGAGCGACGTGCAGCCCCGAGTCGTGCGCGAGCGTGGTCCCTAAGAGTTCGACTCCGAGTTCCCGCGCCGAGAGACCGGACCGCCGTCCCGCGAGTTTGGTCTGATAGACCACTTCCCCCTTGCCGACGCGGCAAGCCAAGTACAGTGGTACCGTCTGCCCCTGGGCACAGTGTCCTCGAAGTTCCCCCGCGGCAAAGGCGTCCACGGCTACGCCGTCCCGGCGGCGATCGCATCGAGGCGGTCCAGCAGCGGGGTCGATCGCTCGGTCGTTACCTTGCGAACGAAGAACCGGTCGGAAGCCTGAAGCGCGGAAAGGTCTTCGAGGGTGAACACCTTCGCCAGGGCCGCATCGATAAGGTGAAGATTCGCCATGTCGGGCACATGCTGTCCTCGGTGCGGCTGAATCCCCTCGGTCCCCGCCGCCTGCGGCGAGCCGTGGACGATCGTTTGGAAAAAGTGTTCGTCCGGAGCAAAGGTATTTCGATAGAACCGTACGTAACGTGGGTTACGCTTCACGAACTCGACGATGTGCTCGAGCGCATCCCTCGTAAGGGCCCACCACTGGCTGCCGTAGGCGGGTGTCAAGTCGAACGGATAACGACGGACGAACCGCTTTCCCGTCTCGCGGTCGATGCGTCGAATTAGTCGATTGAACTGGAACACCGCTTTCCCGAGCGCCCCGGCGGGAGCGAAAGGGAGCACGTCGTTCAGGTGCCGGTAGTTCAGGACTTGAGGACGGTGATGGTCCGAATCCACCATGCGGAACGTCTGAACGTACTCGCGTAGGGGTTCGTCTTCGAAGAGCTCGGCGAGTTCATCGAGAGGGCGGATAGGATAGTCCTGTCCGGAAAGAAGAACGAATCGCTGTGCTGCGGGCGCGCTTCGCAGGCCCTCTTCGATTAGGCGCAGGGTCGCCTGTACGATACTAAAGCCGCCCCACGTCACCCGGACCCGACGCCGCAAAAACGTCGCCCCGTCTGGTGCCGCCGCGAGGAACGGTTGTAGGTCGCGCTTGCCGTCGACATGGACGAACACGGATCCGTAGGGCAACAGACGTCGGCATAGCCGCGCCACGTGCTGGGGGTCGGTGTGCGCCAAGATTAGAAAAGCGAGGCGGCTCTTGTCCATCCGTGAGTCAGTTTACTGAACCCCTCTACCAAGAACGTTCGCCGGTCGTTCATGAGACTTCACGACGACGTCCCAAGGGTAGGGCGGAGGACGGCAACCCCAAAGGTAGGATTGCCGATGGCAAAACGCTTACCGCGAGAGAAGCGAGATCGACTGAATCGCTCCGTTCTTTTCGAAACTTCGATCGAACGACAGACGCGCCGCGGTTCCGACGTTTGGAAAGCCTGGAATCGTGACCGTCGGCGCCGAACTGTAGCCGTCGCCCCCATCGGTTACTTCGAAGCCGACGACCTGGCCACTACGCACGATCGCGAACGCCTTGGCGGATCGCGTCGGCCACATCTCGCCGTGGTCTCGGCGGTACCGGTAGCGGTTCGAAACTTCGTCGAGCCGATCGTTCGTGATTCCGTACTTCGACAGGGCCCCGAGAAGAACGGATTTGTTCTGCCGCGCCTGCTCCGGCGTCGGACCGCCGTTGTGCGCCGGATGCACCCGGGAGAACGCCTCGCGGAACGTTTCCGGGGTGACGCCGAGCGCCCCCGCGACGAGGACGACCGGCCGACCGCGGTCCCGGGGATCGGTCTCGTGTCCGCCCTCGAACGTCACCGCGACGCGCTGTCCGTTCGTCGCCTGACGCGCCCATCCCGTCGTGATCGTCGCGCCAACGAAAACCAGAGCCATCCCCATCGATCCCACTCGAATATTCATGCTTTTGCGGTCCTTCACCTCTTGCGTCGAGGTACGGGAGACATTATCGCAGAGGGGTGAAGAAGGCATGAAGGATCTCGATCTAAGCTAAACGTCGAAGGGCCTAATGCCCGAACAGATGAAAAGAGACGCGCAACGTAAGATCACGGATCCGACGTGGACGGGTCATTTGCCCGAAGAGAGGTTTCAACGATTCAAGTCATTGCGCTTTCGTTCAGACGCTGCAACTCGGAAGCGTACGCCCCCACTTTTCTCGTTTTCCTAGCGTTTGGACCGAGAATGCGGCATAACCTCCCTAGACCCAACGATGAAAAAAGCTCTTATCACCGGCATCACCGGCCAGGACGGCGCGTATCTCTCCGAGCTTCTCCTTTCGAAAGGCTACGAGGTTCACGGCGTGAAGCGGCGGA
>CAXUKB010000231.1:0-7818 GCA_964251345.1 uncultured Fimbriimonas sp.
GTGCAGGTCACCCGGTTCCGTCCTTCCGCGTGAGTCTCGACATGCTCGACGACGGTGCGGACCAAGGCGTAGATGTGCCGCTGGCCGTCGTTGATTTCGTCGTCGATGGCACCGATGGTGCCGCGACCCGTCTCCAGCGTTCGTTTTGGACCGGGATAGATTTCAACGAAGCGGTCCCCGAGCTTGCCGCGAAGACGACCCTGCTGATCGTACTTGGTGATGAACCGGTAAGCCACTCCCGGCAAGTGAACATGGCGCGTGCCCGAGCCGTCGGGAGCAACTCCGTCACTGTCCAACATGAGATACCAGGTGCCGGCGGCCCGAACGTAGGAGTTGTCCCTCGCCGTCGGGTCGGGGGTGCCATTGGACAAGGCATGCTGGACCCTTTGGTACTCGACGTGGGTCATCGTCGTCGGCTGCAGCATGAGCGGTGCTAGTAGAAGCATGAGAGGATTGTAAGCCGGATTCGGCATTTTGCAGCCCCCCTTTTGCTACCATGAGTCCATGCGGCGGTCCGTTCTTCTCGCGTCGGTGCTCTTCGGGGCAGCGATGCCCGCTTGGGCGAACCCTCCGGGGTTAGAGGACGCCGTTCGTCGAGCACGAACGGCACCCCTCTCGCCGAAGGCCGAGCCGCCCGCTTGGATGGATTACGACCGGTCCAAGGCCGGTTGCGAGTTCCTGGCTCATCACCGTGCGACCGTCTTGAGAGTCCTCGTGAGCTCTTCACTCGCCTCGACGTTCGCCGCCAAGGACGTGACGCCGGTGCTCATGGAAACGGCGCGGCTCTCGAAAACCTTCACCTCACGAATGATGGAGACCGGGATGTGGATGAACTCGATCTATGCGGTTCCCGCGAGCCGCGATGCGTTCGTCGCCCACAACTACGCCCGTGCGGTGGCCCTTGGCGAGCTCCACCAGTCGGTCGCGGAGGCCGTTAAGGAACCGCTTGCCTGGGACCCGAAGGTCCGCGTTCCGATGAGCGGGCAGGCGTACGCGTTCGTCCTGTACTCCTTCGCGTGGTGGCCGATCGAAGCGATGCTCGCGAAAGGAGAGATCGATCCTGCCACGGATGCAAAGGGAATCGGCGACTGGTTCCACTTCTGGTCCGTGGTGGGTTACGGCATGGGCGTGCCGGAAAACCTCTTGCCTCGCGATCTCGCCACCGCCAAAGCAACGGTGGCGTTGCTGCGACGCGCCCAGTACGCCGCGCCGGGCGAAGCGCGTCCCGCCGGAATCTCCGTTCTGCTGGGGGGCAACGTGCGAATGCTCGCGACGCTCTTTCCGGGGGCGAAGCCACCCGCGTCCGACGAGGCCCACGTCCCGGCGGCGCCACCGAGCCCCGAAGCGAAGACCACCGCGGCGGCCAAATCGCTTGCCGACCTCATCGCCCTCTCGCCCGGGCTCACCGAAGCGCTGGGCCTTGGCCCAAATCCGGCCGGGCGGCTCGCCGAGTACGCCGCCTTACCCGCACCGAAGTGACCTCTAGCGTGGCATCGACCGCACCACACTCGGCCACCCCGCCGCGAAGACCTTTTCCAAGGTTTGGCGAAGGCTCTCTCGACCGGATTCGTTGCCTTCGAGAGGTAGGGTGAACGGTTCGAGAGGGACGGTGAATCGTACGGCGTCACCTCCGATGCGTAGACCAACCGTCAGGTTGCGCGAGTCGCGCCAGGTGAGATCGTCTCTTGGCGCGTCGCGAAGCATCGTCAGCACCGCGTCGGCGAGCCTTCCTCGGAGCGAAGCGGCATCGGCGTCATTGAGATTCCGATAGTCGGTGCCCAGCCGGGCGGGGTTTCCGTCCATCTCGAACGTGGAGCCGCTGGGGGACACCACGTCGATGGAGAAGCCGTCGGGAACCGGGCTGGGCGCCGACATCGGCAAGGGAGACGCCGTCATTGCCGCAGGAGGGGCGATGATGGCTGCGGGAGCGCTCGCCAAGATCACCGGACGTTTAAGACCGGGCGTCGTCGATAAGCGAAAAGAAAGTAGGGCTAAGGACGCAAGCGTCGCAACGCCCGCCGTGACGACTCCGTACGGCGCGTTTCTCCTTCGACGCCTGAGCGGCACCGCCGCCGTGCTCCGTCGGCGTGCTTCCTGGAGAATTCGCCTTGCCTCCTCCACCGGGATTTGCAGCGACTCGGCGAGGTCCTCGATGCGAGGACCTTCCTGAGCGTCCGCTTCGAACTCGGCGTGAACCCGGAGAAACGCCTGCGCCTCTTCCGGGCTCAAGCGCTCCTCGGGCTCTTCCCGATAACGAAGGCTCATGGATTATTATAGGGGCGATCGTCCATGCTAACCTTCGGACATGGGCTACGAGCGACGGGGCGCGAGCTTCAACTTCATGGGCTTCGTGCCGATCGGGAAGACGATCGAGGTAGTTCCGGACGACGAGGAGACGGCCGCCTTGATCCAATGGCCCCCGCCAGGGCGTCAGAGCGTCGGCGGAACGGTCGCGTTGCGTTCGGAAGAGTTCGCGCGGGGCTTGCGTTTACGCCCGTCGTACTGCCGGATCAACGTCAAGTAGACGCGAACCCTATCCTGCCTTCCAAAGGGTGGAGGGGCCGTGACCGAAAGGTAGACTCTTCGCGTAATGGCCATTGACACTTCGGCGGTCCGTCCGGGCGGGTCCTCCACCTCGAGTAGCAAGCGCGTTTACCTTTTCCGCGAGGGCGATAAGAGCCAGCGGGACCTTCTCGGCGGCAAAGGTGCGAACCTGGCCGAGATGACCAACATCGGTCTTCCCGTACCCCCGGGCTTTACCATCACGACCGAAGTCTGTACCGAGTATTACAAGGATGGCAAGAAGCTTCCGGACGGTCTGATGGCCGAGATGGAGACGGCGCTCAAGGACGTCGAGAAGGACCAGGGCAAGACACTGGGCGATCCCCAGAACCCGCTACTCCTCTCCGTTCGCTCGGGCGCGAAGTTCTCGATGCCCGGCATGATGGACACCGTCCTCAACCTGGGCCTGAACGACGCCGTAGCCGAGGGCATGATCGCCAAGGGCGCCGACCCGCGCTTCGTGTACGACAGCTATCGCCGTCTCATCATGATGCTGTCGGACGTCGCGTACGGCGACCGGTACGAGGGCATCTCGAAGCACACGTTCGAGCACATGTTCTACGACATGAAGGCTGAGCTCGGCGTGAAGGAGGACCTCGAGGTCTCCGCCGACAAGCTCAAGGAGCTTTGCGACCGCTACAAGGCGTACCTCCAGACGAAGGGCGTGACCTTCCCGCAAGACGCTCGCGAGCAGCTCAAGGAGGCCGTGGAGGCCGTGTTCCGCTCGTGGAACAACGACCGCGCGATCATCTATCGCCGCAAGGAGAAGATCGACGACGCGATTGGAACCGCCGTCAACGTGCAGGCGATGGTCTTCGGCAACATGGGCGACGACTGCGGCACCGGCGTGGCCTTCACCCGCAACGCCTCGACCGGTGACAACCATGTCTTTGGCGAGTACCTCATGAACGCGCAGGGCGAGGACGTCGTCGCGGGCGTTCGCACGCCGCTCGAACTGGACGAACTCGCGAAGGCGAACCCGGCCATCTACAAGGAGTTCACCGACGTCTGCCACACCCTTGAGCAGCACTACCACGACATGCAGGACATCGAGTTCACGATCGAGCGGAACAAGCTGTTCATCCTGCAGTGCCGCTCGGGCAAGCGAACCGGCACCGCCGCCGTCAAGACGGCCGTGGACATGGTGAACGAAGGGCTCATTACGAAGGAAGAGGCGATCGCCCGCGTGAATCCGGACCTTCTCAATCAGGTTCTGCTTCCCGTCATCGCCCCCGGCACGAAGTACGACATCATCGCGAAGGGCCTGCCCGCCGGCCCCGGCGCGGCGACCGGCATCGCCGTCTTCGACGCGAACCGCGCCGCCGCGATGGGCAAGGGCGGCCAGGGTCAGCGCGTCATCCTCGTTCGCGCCGACACCTCGCCGGACGATCTCGCCGGAATGCTCGCCGCACAGGGCGTTCTCACCGAGCGCGGCGGCATGACCAGCCACGCGGCGCTCGTCGCCCGTGGCTTCGGCATCCCCACCGTCGCGGGCTGCTCCTCCATCCGCGTCGACGCGGAGAAGCGGCAGTTCACCATTGGCGACAAGACGATCAAGGAAGGCGATTACATCTCGCTTAACGGCGCCGCCGGCGAGGTCATCGACGGCCAGGTGCCGGTCGAGGACGCGAAGATGAGCGGCGACTTCGGCACCTTCATGGGCTGGGCCGACGAGTACCGCACAATGGGCGTTCGCGCCAACGCCGACTCCCCGTCGGACGTTCGTAAGGCGATCGAGCTGGGCGCGGAGGGCGTCGGACTCACCCGCACTGAGCACATGTTCTTCGAGGGCGACCGCCGTCCGGTCGTCGTGAGCATGATTCTCGACATCGACAACGCGGAGACCCGCAAGTCGAAGCTCGGCGAGTTGCTGGACTTCCAGCGCGAGGACTTCAAGGGTATCTTCGAGGCGCTCGAAGGCAAGCCCGCCACGATTCGCCTCATCGACCCGCCCCTTCACGAGTTCCTCCCGAACCTCACCGAGCTGACCGCCGAGGTCGCGGTCGACAAGGCGTTGGGCAAGTCGGATCCCGCCAAGGAGACGATGCTCCAGGCGGCCGAGTCGATGCACGAGATCAACCCGATGCTCGGTCTGCGCGGCGTCCGCCTCTCAATCGTGTACCCCGAGATCGTGGCGATGCAGGTGCGCGCCATCCTTGAGGGCGCGGCGGCGGTCATCAAAGCGGGCGGCAAGGCCGTCCCCGAGATTATGATCCCGCTCGTGGGCCACATCAACGAGCTGACGACGGTCAAGGCCGACCTCGAGAAGACCGCGAAGGCGGTCGAGAGCGAGCAGGGTATCTCGATTCCCTACTCCTTCGGCACCATGATCGAAGTCCCGCGCGGCGCGCTCACCGCCGACGAGATCGCGGTCGAGGCCGAGTTCTTCTCGTTCGGTACGAACGACCTCACGCAGATGACGTTCGGCTTCTCGCGCGACGACTCGGACAAGTTCCTCAAGCCGTACGTCGAGCGCAAGATCCTGCCGGGCGATCCGTTCGAGTCGATCGACCGCAAGGGTGTGGGCCAGTTGATGCAGATCGCGATCGACAAGGCGAAGACGGTCCGGCCGAACATCAAGCTCGGCATCTGCGGCGAGCACGGCGGCGACCCCTCGTCCGTCCAGTTCTGCCACGAGATCGGCCTGAACTACGTGTCCTGCTCCCCCTTCCGCGTCCCGATCGCCCGCCTCGCGGCGGCCCAAGCGGCGCTCGGCAAAGGCGTCTCGGACAAGTAAGCCTCCGATGCCCTCTCCCCTTGAGGGGGAGAGGGGAGGAGGATTCCCCACGAGGTCCGGCGTTCGAAAGAACGCCGGACCTTTCTCATGGCCGTCTCCCCACGCGGCAATCCGGGTGAAGGGTGTAGCCGCCGGAAGGTTCGTCCCGGCGCGAGAGACGTTACTCGTCGTCATTGCCGCGGGGATCGAAGATACGCTCATCAGTAAAATGTGTCCTCTTGGGAATCTGCGTCGCGAAATCTTTTGGACAACCCGCCGGCAAAACCACCCGGCGACCACAGGTTCCTGCTTCCGTATACTGACGGCATGGCTCAGCGCGCCGAAGCTTGGATCTCGCCTGAGGAGTACCTAAAGCGCGAAAGGACGTCTGAGACTCGGAACGAGTACTTCGACGGGGGGATCTTCGCGATGGCGGGGACTTCGAAAGATCACTCACGCATTTCGATCAATTTAGGTCGCATTCTTTCGAGTGCCCTCCGGGGCACGCCGTGTGAAGCGTTCGAGAGCAACATCCGAGTGCGGGTGGATGAGACGGGGCTCTACACCTACCCCGACCTCTCCGTTGCCTGCGTCGCGGAGTTCGACGAAGAAGGTTTGGACACGCTTCTCAACCCGATCATCGTCATCGAGATCCTCTCACCCTCGACCGAGGATTACGACAAAGGCCCGAAGTTCGCCCATTATGCGCGGCTCCCCTCGGTGCGCGAAGTCTGGTTTGTGGCCCAAGAGCAGGTTTGGATCGAGCGCAACCGTCGTATCGGAATGGACCAATGGCTTCGCGAGTGGCACCGCGAGGGCGAGATCGTCGTCGAGGAGCCGAGCTTGACTCTCTTTCTTAATGAGGTGTATGAGCGTGTCCAACTCGTCCCTAATCCGCCGCTCCGCTAGAATAGTGCCATGGCCCAGCCTGCCATCTTTCGTGTTTCCGCCGAGCAGTATCTCCTCCAGGAGAACACGGCCGATGAGCGCAGCGAGTACCGCGACGGCGAAGTCTACGGAATCTCTGGCGGAAGCTTGAACCACGGCACTCTGGTTCATGTCCTTCACATTGCGCTTGGCAAGGCTTTGGAAGGGAAGTCCTGCGTTTCCTTCGGCTCCGAGGTCAAGCTGCGCATCGAAGCGGCTGACGCTTACTACTATCCCGACGCGATGGTCGTCTGCGGCGAGGTAGAAGTCGAATCGGAAACGAACGGCATCGTGAAGAATCCGGCGGTCGTCTTTGAGGTGCTCTCTCCCGGCACGGGGCGGTACGACAAAGACCAGAAGTTTCTCGACTACCAAACGGTACCGAGCGTGCAGGAGATCGTCTTCCTCTCTTCCGAAAGGAAAATCGCCGAACGGTACGAGCGCCAGGAGGGCGGAAGCTGGCGATATACCGCTTACCTCGGCGACGTACGGATGTCCCTGAACGCGATTGGAATCAACCTCGACCTCGCGTCGCTCTACACCCGTCTTCGCCTCTGAACCCGATGCCACACGATGAAATCGTTCGTGAACTCGAGGAGTGCCAAGCCTCCGGCGAGTTCGTCGCCTACCATAAATGGGGCGACGATCCCGACATCTTCATCGTCGGCGTCGTCCAGGAACTTGATGGCACCAAGGCGGTCTTCTGCGGCGTCGACCAGAGAGGACAGTTTGAGCCCGAAGACGACGCCGTGCCGCTACGCCGAATCCACACGATCCACCGCGGGACCGCGTACCTCTGGCGCTTGCGCGTCCTGAACGAAATGGGGCCGACTGCCTTCGAGAAACGGATCGGCAAGACGCGCGGTGAGATCCGTTCGATTCTGGAAAACGCAGCCCAAAGAGGTGCGATCGTTCGGATCTGGACCTCGGCCCACGACGCGGACGACTACCTGATCCACGCCGTCGGAGAAGAGACGGTGGCCGCGTCGAACGTTCTCGACGGTGACCAATCTGATGGCCGCTACGTCTTTCGCCTGCGCCGGATCGTCAAGGTGCGCCTTGGGTGGAGAGAGCATGACAACCTTCGCGTCCACCGCTCCGGCCTCGCCCACGGGTTTCCGTCGGGTTAACTCCTCGCGTGGAGAGCCTGAACGTCACGCCCATCGGATTCGTCCGCACCGGCAAGCCGCTCAAGTTCGACGCGCCGCATCAGCCGGATACCGCCTCTGAGGAAACGAACCGAATCGAACTTCTGACCGATTCGGGGTACGAACTTGCCCTGGACGACCTCGCCGGCTTCGACCGCATCTGGCTCATCTGGTGGTTTCATCGCAATTCGACGTGGCGCGCCCGGATCCTGCCGCCGCGCGGGCCGGCGAAGCGGCGAGGAGTATTCGCGACGCGCTCGCCCCACCGTCCCAACCCTCTTGGTCTCACTTCCGTTTCGCTCCTCGGCGTCGATGGTCTTACCCTCAGCGTCGGACCGCTCGATCTGGTCGACGGCACTCCGATCTTCGACATCAAGCCGTACCTGCCGCGCGTCGATGCCTTTCCCGAAGCTTCTTCTGGTTGGATCGGTGAGGTCGAGGCGGCGATAGCGACGCAGGAACGAT
>CAXUKB010000232.1:0-7808 GCA_964251345.1 uncultured Fimbriimonas sp.
CGAGGGTCGAGAACGCCCACGGCAGGCTGCCGACGATCACCGCGGCCTCCTCCCGGAGGGGACGCCTCCGCGTCTCGTGGCGGAGCCTCGGACGGGCCGCGACGAAAGCATCCCTCCATCTTCTCGCAAAAGGGGCTCCGGGCGCAAGGGTTTCGCCCGGAGGCCGGTCGGATCGCGGATTCATGAGAGCGTTGTCGTCTTCCGTCGCCGGGGCTTCGGCTCGCGATCTTGAGGAAGCCGGGGTGCCACGGGACGAGGACGATGGTTTGTGCGTCCGTCACCCGTGCGTATCGGAACTCGGAGAAGCACGGGTGACGGGCACGGTCATCCCTTTACCCGTGGCACCCAGGGCGGAATGAGGGTGACACGGGACGAGGACAATAGTTCGTGCGTCCGGCTAGGTGCCTTTCGGAATGGGCAAGAGCACCTAGACGGCGGTCCAGACCCCCACCTCGACCCGGGGCACCCGGCGAAATCGTGTGGAATGCAGGCTCACCCTCTCCAAAAACGGGTTGGCATTCGGCTTCAGCCGACGTGGGAGGCGAAAGCCTCGGGCGACAAGGGCTTCGAGGAGGACCCGCGTCGCCGGAGGCCCTCGCGGAGGGGATCGTCGAACGCAGGTTCACTCGCCTCGAGCGGCCCACTCGCAAAAGGATCTCGAAACCCTATTCCCCGACCCAGGGGTCGCCGCCGGGGATGGCGGCCCAGAGGGCGCGGGGGTCGGCGTCGAGCGGTGGGTCGGAGAGGCGAGAAGCGCCGGTGAGGCGGGCCTGCATGCGCTCGATCCGTCTCAGCAGGCGAAGGTTTTTCCAACTTCGCTTGCCCGGAACGTCCCGCATCCGGTGCCTCAGGTAGGCGAGAGAGGGCTCATCGAGCGGGCGCCCGTTGGCGTGCTCCACGCGGGCATAGAGGATCTGGTAAGAATCGTGGCGCCGGAAGGGTGCCAGCGCCTCGTACGCTTCGGCGGGCATCCGCGCTTCGAGAAAGGCCTCGGTCATCGACTGCGCCCGGCATTGCTGCGCGGCTTCCGAATCGGGAGACGTGCCGGCGGCATCGTCCATGTCCCGCGATCGGACGACGAGATCGAGCCCCGCCTTAGTCCGGCCCGTCCGGATGAGGTTGAGGCCTTGGCTGCCGACCATCCACGCCTTGTAGGTCGAATCGGGGAGCCGTTCCGCCCACAGGCCACAGGTCCGGGCCGCCCTTTCCGGTCCTTCGCCCTGGCGGAGGCCGACTTCGATCAGGGCGTTCACCGCGGGCACCGCCATCGTGCGGCCTTCCGTGGTGGTCGCCAGCCGAAGGGCTCGCTCCGCGACCGTGGCGGCCTCGGCGAAGCGACCGTTCAGGACGTAGAGGTTCGCCCGGTAGGCGAGCACGTTGCAAAGGACGGGCTCCCAGTGAGGGTCGGAAGCCGCCCTCCGCCAGAGCTTCGCCTCTTGGGAAAAAAACACCATCTCTTGGAGGTCGAGCGAGAGATGGTGCGGGAACGGAAGCGGGCCCGGCTCGGGGGGCAGTTCGTCCGGCCGACCGCCTTCCCATTCCGTGCCCCCCCATTCCGCGCCCCGCGCGCTGGTCAACGCGATCGTCTCCTCGACCGTGGCGCCTAGCGCGAAGCCCGTGGCGTGCAGCATCTCCGTCGTGGGCGTCGAGTCGCCGTTTTCCCACTTCGCGACCGCCCCCTGGGTCACGCCGAGCGCGCGCGCCAGCTCCGCCTGAGTCATCCCGCGCCGTGCCCGCATCGCCTGGAGGACCGTGCCCACGGCGAGAGGAGGACCGAGGGGCGTCTTGGCGAGGGCGAAGCGCGCGTAGGCGGGATCGGCGAAGGCGATGAGTTGGGCGCGGACCCGGTCGGGCGCCTCGAGGGCGTCGAGGACCTGCCCCAGCGATCGGCCCTTGGGCGTCTGCCGACCGCTTTCCCAGCCTTGAAGCGAACTGGCCGAGACGGCGGCCCGCTGGGCAAGCTCACGGACGCTCAGGCCACGGGCGCGGCGGAGGCTGCGCAAGGTCTCGGGCAAGCTTCCGGTACCGTGCATGACTCTATTATAATCGCCCCCTTTTTGACCCTTTCGGCGTGACGGAGAGACATGAACGAACGTTCACCCTACACTATGCCGAGCGACGAGTCGAAGAGGTTGTCGAGAATCGGGCCGTAGCGGCAGGGCCTGCCCTGCAGGGGTCCTCCGACGCGCCGCTCGCGGGCGGAGAGCGGCCACCTTTTGCAGGACAAGCCCTGCCGCACCAAGCCGGAAAGCCTCATTTCCTCGACACCCTCTTGGATGCGTCTCGCCTCCAACCTTTAAGGGCAGGCAATATTGCGGGGATGGGGCCGCATATTCCCGATTTTTGGGTAAACGATCGGAGTCGGTGGAGTGCAGGTCGGCTACCCTTCGACTCGGACCGGGCATAAAAGTTCCCGCTTGAAATTGCCCTCCGCTGGAATCTTCCTATGAATCTTAAAAGATCGGACCTTCGCGGTCTCGCTTTCGCGCTCGCCCTCGTTACGACCGCTATGGCCTCGGCCGACCTCACGGCCCCCAGCTACAGTAGCAAGCCCGGCGCCGCCTATACCGTCTATCTCGACTTTGGCGGCTTCAGCTTCGCCGGCAACTGGGGCACGACCGGCCCGTCCGATCCGGATAATGGCCAAGGCACTCCGGGAGTGATCCCCGCTTACGATGTTGACGGGAACACGAACTCGTTCAGCGCCCAGGAACTGGCGAACATCCAGAACGTCTATGCGCGTGTCGCCGAGACGTACGCGGGGTTCAACATCAACGTCACGACGGTCGATCCGGCCGCTGGAATGTCGGACGCTCAGCGACAGGCTTACTACGATGCGACCCCGCAGATCATGCACACCGTCATCGGCGGAAACAGCAACTGGTCGGGGTCGCCGTCTGGCGGGCTCTCCTTCCTCGGCGTAACGCAAAGCGTGGCGACGAGCAACGGCGGCCACACCAACTTTGCGTTCTCCGAAGGCGGCGCCGATCAACTACAGTTCGTGGGCGACGTCGCGGCACACGAGAACGGGCACGGATTCGGCCTTCACCACCAGAGCGACATCACGACCAACCCAGTCACGGAGTACTCCGAAGGCGACGCCGCCAGCGCCGCCAATGGCAACAACTCCGTCGCTCCGATCATGGGCGATTCGTACACCGCGAACCGTGGCCTCTGGCGTAACGGCACGATGAGTAACGGAGCGATCCAAAACGACATCGCAACGATCCTCAGCAACAATAACATGGTGCTGACCGACGATGGCGTGGGCCACTCGTTCTTGACGGCGACTTCGCTAGCCCTCAACGGCTCGACGGTGAACGCGGGTCTTGCGAAAGGCTTCATCAACGTGGCGAGCGCGACGAACCCGACCACGCTGGGCGTCGACAGCTACACCAAAGACTTCTTCTCGTTCATGACGAACGGGTCGGCGATCGACCTTGTCCTCCACGCAGGCGGCGAACTGATCAAGACCGGCGTGGCGGACCCTGGCGCGATGTTCGACGGCTCGTTCGACATCTTCAACTCGGCGGGCCTGCTCGTCGGACAATCGACGCGCGACGCGAGCACGGAGTTCTACTCCTTCGACGGCGTGCTGGGCGCAGGATCGTACTACGCGGAGGTCCTCGACTTCGGCGGCTACACGTCGGACCACGAGTTGACCTCTTCGTACTTCACGAGCGGATCCTACTTCTTCACTGGCAGCGGCGGCTTCACGGTTCAGGCGACGCCGGAGCCCGCGACGATGGCCGCCCTCGGCCTCGGCGCGCTGGCGTTCCTCAAGCGCCGCAAGAAGTCGGCTTAAGGCCGCGCCCTTGACCCGCCGACCGGCTTTCCGGTCGGCGACGGACGCCCGCCAGGAGCCCAGGACGAGAGGGCTCCGAGGCGGGCGTCCGCCGTTTTTCGGGAGACCGAAGGTCCGGGGGTGCCACGGGGTGAGACCGAGGGTTCGTGCGGTCGTCTAGGTGCCTGCCGCTCCGAAAGGCACCTAAACGGTGGTCCAGACTCCCACATCGACCCGTGGCACCCGGCAGCGCAAAGACGCCAAGGAAGGACGCGGCTTCGCGGGGCTCCCGGGCCCCTCACCCCCTGCTCCCTCATCCCCATTTTCTTGTCAGATCGAATGAGTACATAAAAGCTGTATAAAGAGCAGGTATTTCTTGCGGATTTTTTGATTTTACGGAAGCGAACGGACGCGATTCGATGTTCAATAGTCCAAGCCCGCCGCAAGAGTGGGATATCCATTCGAGGACTCCGCCTCACCCCCGCAGGATAACGGGGTGGGGCTATTTTTTTGCTGACGTTGACGCTGTGCTCTTCGAAGTGGGGCCGGTCGCTCGGCAACCCGCCCCATCTGCCCCCCGTCCTAAGTCGTACCGACGACACGGGCCGGTGTCGTAGACCGTCCGTTGCCATGACGACTCCTCATGAATCCCACGCTTTCCATCCGGAGATGCTGACCGTGCGCGAGCGCGAGGTGCTCGACCTCGCCGTCGAGGGCAAGAGCGACGAACTGATCTCGCGGACCCTCGGGATCAGCACCTCCACCGTCAACAGCTATTGGGTGCGCATCCGCGGCAAGCTGGGCCAGGTCAGCCGCACGGAGCTGACGGCCCGGATGCTGCACTACGGGTACGGCAACACCCAAAAGGGGCTCGTGTCGGAGGTGGCCCGTCTCGAGGGCGCGCTGGCCGAGTCGGCGGTGCGCCTCGCGCGCTCGGAGTCCGACCGCGCGGCGGAGACGGGCGCCTCGTGGCACCTTCTCGCGCTCCACTTCGTGCCCGAGGCGGTGCTCGTGGCGGAAACGCCGGGCGACGTCGTGTACGCCAACCTCCAGGCCGAACGCCTGTTTCACGCCGAGCCCGGCGCCCTCGTCGGACGGGAGGTGTGCGAGCTGACGGTGCCGGAGGAACACGAAGACAAGCGGCGGCGCATCCGCGCGTTTATGGAGGCCGCGGCGCCCGGGCGAATGGTGATGGGGGTCGAAGAGCCGTCCTACGCCCTCGGGCACGACGGGGCGAACTTCCGCGCCATGATCGTGGTGGAGGGGTTCTTCGCGCCGGAGGGATTTATGGGCGTGTTCACCGTGCGCGAGTTCCTGGGGGACGTCGAGGCGGTGCTGCGGTCCCTACGCAAGCCGCTCGTGATCGCGTAAGACGGAGTTTTCGGACGGCGATTGGCGCCTTTTGCGTTTTTCCGATGTCCTTATGTAACCGAAAAGCACGATCCCGAAAATGTATTTTTCGGAGGCCACGCGGAGTACGATAACCTAAGCCCTGCTTGCTTTCCCCTAGGGATTTGGATGCCGCATCGCTCGCGAGCACCCTTATGACCTGGACCGATTTATTCCGTATCGAAGTGCAGTCGCTTCATGCCCACGAGGAGGACATCGTCCTTACCCTCGAGAGGATTCGGTCTCACGCCGACGGCGCCCACACCCACGAGGTTCTCATGCAGCTTATCGAGGCCGCGCCGTCGCGTCAAGGGAGGCTCGACGTGGTCGTCGCCATCGCCGGATGGGAGCCGGGTCCGCGGGCGGCCCAGGCGATCGTAGGGTGGGAAAGCGACGTGGACGATCTGCTCGACCACCACCCGAAGAGCGTCGTCATCGACGCGATGATCCTGGGCCTCGTCCTGAAGATCACGCGCCTGCGGACGGCGGGGTACGAGGCCGCCTATCTGCTCGCGGAGAACTTGGACGCCCACCACCTCTCTAACCTACTCCGCCCCCTCTGGATCGAGGATCGCGAGGGCGACGAACGCGCGGCGTCCGTGCTGGCCGCCTTGGTTCGAAGCGGCGGACGGGACTGGGACGAGTCGTTTCGGCTGAGTCAAAACGGTTAGGGCCGGACCCTCGGGAATTGCGCCCAGCTTTCACGTTGGCGAACGGAGGCTTCCCTCGCGCGCCGCGACTGCTCGCGAATCTCCCCCGACTCTCGACAGAGAGTCGCGCACCACTCTCGAACGTAGGCGGAGGCGTCGTGCGAGGACACGAACCGATTGCGGAAGGAGGGTTCCATAGCTTTCCGACGAACGGCGGGCGACGGGGTTCTCCACATTTTTGAAGGTCCACGCCGGTCAGGGCGCGGAGGCCAGGAGCGCGTCGTCCGCGGCCGCGCGGATTCTACCGTTGGGCGTGCGCTCCCGATTCGGCGCGTGGGCACGAGAGCATCCGACGCCTACCGTTCGTCTCCAGGATTTCACCGGGGCAGGAGGACGATCGGGCCGCCGAAACCACGGTTCGTCGAGTTTCTAGGGTTCGGAGCAACGTCGAGCCGACAGGCTCCTGAATCGACCGGGCGGCGCGGATCAGCGCTTCGTCTCGATCGTCGTGGCGATCGGGGACTGCACGACGATGGGGACGACCTTCCGGAGCGACTTTCCGCCGGCGTCGGTCACCGTGCCGACGATGTGATAGGTGCCGTTCGTGCTCGGGCCGGTGTAGAGCTCGTTCAGGCCGTCCGCCACGTTGCCGAGCGCGGGGTGGGTGAGGGTGCCGCCGGCGCTTCCCTCCTGAACCGCGAGCGTGTACGTGACGCCCGTGCCGAAGCCCGACTGGACGAGCTGAACGGGGACGGAGCCCGACGGCGAGATGCCGGTGGCGTTGATCGTCAGGGAGACCGTGCGGGCGTCGACGCTCGCGGAGGACGGGCTTCCGCCACACCCGGCGAGGACGAGAAAAAGGGGCGCGAGGGGCCAAATCTTCACGCCGCCATTATAGCCACGATTTCGGGCAGGGAGGACACCCGCGCCCCGTCCGGCGATTCTTCTTTGCGAGAGTGTTCCTTTGGGATGCCGTCAAAAGGTCGTCTCACAATCCGGGCGGGGCAGCCACAAGATCTCGTCTTTAGATCCTCGCAAGAGCGCAAAGACGGGCGGTCAAACGACCTTTAGGTCCGCCGACAAGACTACGATTTAGAGTGCGGGGGCCTGCTGGAGCACTCACGGCTTTGTGAGACATCCTAAGAGCTTGTCGAGGAACGGACCGTAGCGGCAGGGCTTGCCCTGCGAAAGGCTCTCGTCGCACCGCCCGCGAGCGAAAGGCAGCATCCTCTCACAGGGCAAGCCCTACCGCTATAACGCCGGAAGATCGTTTCTCTACACCCTCTAAGGGAGAGGCGAGACCGGGACGTCGAGACCCTGCGTCGGCACGGCTTGACGGAGCCGACTCTTCGTCGCGGGATGCCCTCGCGCCCGCGCGGACGGGCTTCGATCTCGTGCAAAAGATGGGAACGCCAGGCGGTCCTTAGCCTTTTTCCGTGGGGACACCGAATTCGAAAGCTCCGCATGCGCCGCTCTTGGGTTATCCTGGGGCGCGATGAAGCCTTCCGGCCTGCCCTTTTTGTTCCTCCTCTCCCTTGCGATCGGGGGCTGCGGCGGCGACGAATCCGTGGTCAGCGTCGGCACCAGCTATTCCGTCCTTCCGGCGAAGGCCAACGTGGCTCCGGGCGCGAGCGTCGTAATCGAGGCCGTCGTGGTGGAGGGCGGTTACACCGACCTCGACGTGAAGGTGCGGGAGGGATCGGCCGGCGGGACCGCCGTCGCGATTCCGAGCGGCAACGCGGCGACGCATGGGTTTCCGCTTGCGAGCGGGGCCACCTACACCGCGCCCACGACCCCGGGCACCTACCACGTCGACGTTGAGTTCCTCGAGGGAACAGAGGTCTTGACGACGAAGACGGCGACCTTCACCGTGACGGCGGCGGCGTGAAAGCCTCATCGCGGTCGCTACGAAGGGGTTCTCTAGCTTCGGGCAGGCCCGATCTTGGATCGAGCCGCTCGTCGGGCGTAAAGACGAGCCAACCTAA
>CAXUKB010000233.1:0-2079 GCA_964251345.1 uncultured Fimbriimonas sp.
TGGCTGTACACCTCTTTTCCGTCGAGTTCGACCGCCAGTGCGCCACCGCCATCGGCTACCCCGGTCACTTCGAAGGTGGCTTGAATCGGCTTGTCGGTGCGGAAGGTGAAAGCGACGGGCTGAGGCTGCATCTCGGGGTGGGCCGTTCCCTGTAGGAACGACGAAAGCTTTCCGAGTGACGGACCCTCGTCGGGAAGGCGGAACGCGAATTGCGACGACGTGCCCCAACCGCCGCCGGGCTGGCCCGCAAAATTGCCGCCCATGCCCGAGTCGAGCCTGACGGGGACGATTCGAAAGCCAGAGTGATCGGCTCCGACTTCTCGCGCGAGCCGCGCCGCCCGCGCGAACTCGGGCTCAAGCTTCTGCGTGGGGATGATGTCCCACGACCAGAACTGCCCCGCCCCCGCCTGCAGGCCCAGGAGCGCCGTCCAGATGCCGTCGCGGATCGCCGCCACCTGGACCGGACGCGAGCCATCGAGCTGGCCGGGGCCGAACTCGCCGAAGAACAGCGGCTTGTCGAGTATCGGCGCGGCGGCGATCGACCCCTCGACGCTCTGCGGATACGTGTGGGGTTGGTAGTAATCAACCCTTTTGTAGATCGGCAGGTCGAGGTCCGAGGAGGTGGTGATGAGGTGGTGGTAGGGGTCGATCGAACGCAGGTAATCGGCCATCTCGTCGTGCCACGCGCCCAAGATCGCATCGCCCCCTTTCAGATAATGTGGGTCGCACCATTGGACTTCGTTGAACAGCTCCCACGCCATGATGCTCGGCGAATGGCCCCAGCGGGCAACGGCGTAGCGAAGCCATTCCTTCGCAAGCGCCTTCGCACGGGGATTCGTGAAGAACTCGGCGGGTGTCTTCAGGAAGCCTTTGTTCTTCACGTTCCACGGGTTTTCTGGCCAGTTCGAGTTCACGCGGGTCGACCAGGGACCGTGGTGGAACAGGGTCATCTGAAACCGAACGCCCGCGGCATCGGCGGCATCGACGATTGCGTCCCACTTGTTCAGCACGGACGGAATCATCGGGCCGATCGTTTTCGGCGTCTCTCCCTCTTTCCAGTAGGGATTCTTGCCATCCCAGTGACTTGCCCAGATTCGCGACCAATTGAGGCCATCCTGGCCCATCTGCTTGAGGTCGGTGGTGAGATCCTCGGCTCCGTTGCCCCACGCGAGGTTGTGGCCAAGAGGCCAGTACGCGGTGCCATCGTCCAGGCGGAAGTTAGAAGAACCGCCAAGGCGCACGAAGCCGAACGGCTTGATCGTCGTCAGCGACACGGGAGGCAGCGATACGCCGCGCGTTCCGTTGTAGAACACCGTCGGCGTGTAATCGCCCCGCGTGTGCCCAAGAAGCGTCACCTTCCAACCGTCGCCGTCGAAGTAGGCCAGCCGACGCTCGACAAGGCCACCCGGACCTTTGAATTCGACCTCCACGTCGTTCTGCACGGGGTCGTACGGATTGCCTGCGGTTTCCAGATTGAAGGCGACCGTCTTCGGTCCGTACCAAACGGCGGGCGGTGCCGCGAGGAGCGTGGGGAGAAGCATCTCCCTTTACTATGCTCCGACGGTGGTCACTTTGGAGCATCTGCACGGCGATACGCGATCTTTCCCTCGACGGTAGCGGCACGGCTTGCCCTGCGGAAACGTTCTGACTGCAGAGCCAGCGATCATACGCCAGCCCCTCGCAGGGCAAGCCCTGCCGCTACGCAAAGTTTTAGCCCCTTCCCAACGTGAGGAGGCTGTGCTGCGCGCCGAAGTTGCGAATGAGGCCGAGGTCGTCGTGATCGCCAAACGGCTCGCTTTGAATCCCTGACGCCTTATAGCCCACCTGAAGCTTGTCATCGCTTGGATCGTCGCCGCCGAACCAACGGTAGGCCCAAAGGATGTCGCCCCCGAACCAGGCCGCTGCGGGGGCGGAGCGAGACTGCGTCCATTCGTCGTAGTAGCGCTTCACAAGCCAGCCGCCATGGACCGTCCGGTCGGCGATCGACATGGCGACGTAGGTGCAGGAGCAGGGGCTCTTCGCGTCGGTCATGCCCTTGCCGAAAAGGTAGATGCGGCCGTGCGGGCCTCCGTCTCGGCT
>CAXUKB010000233.1:2089-6104 GCA_964251345.1 uncultured Fimbriimonas sp.
CTCGGGTCGAACAGCACGGTCAGCCTTCCGGATCCCCGCGCGCCCCCGGCCTCGCCCTCGACCCAATCCACGCCGGAAGGCTTGGGGCCGTCCTTCTCCATGCGGTAGCGACGGATCTGCCAGCGGTTAGGGCGGGCGGCGTCCTGATTCTGGGCGAGGGCCACGATCATCTCTCCCGTCTTCGTGTCGGTGCATATGGACGGAGCATCGACGCTGAGATCGGGTAGCTCGGTGGTAGAGCCTTTGTGGTCCAGCCAACCCAGGGTGATATGACCCGAGGTTGGATCCCACAGCATCAGCATCGGGTGACCGCGGAACTCGCCAACCGTGGGGACCACGCCGAAGGATCCATCGATCAGGCGTGAACTCGGCTTGATTTCGGGATGCGCCGGATCGAACTCCATGAGCGAAACGCCCGCCGCCGTCGGTGCGGCGACGACGATCCGGTCCCCCACGGAGGCCGCCGCCGGGTCGCCGATCAGTCCGTCGCCCAAGGCGATCGGCTTGTCCCACTCAAACGGCTTTTTCAGCCGCTGAATCCAGACTTTGCCGGGACGGGCGGCGGTCAGGGTCGGATCCGCGCCCGCAGTCCGCGGGGCATCGGTGTTCCCGAACACGGCGTAAGCGACGTCTTTGTGAACGACCAGCCCGGGCGCGACCGAGGTCTTGCCGAGCGTGTCTCGCGTCCCGGCGTTCGTGGAATAGGCGTAGTTGATGTCGGCGCGGATGTGCTTTTCGCCGAAGATTCCGTTCCAGTTCCAGTCGATGAGAGTGGTCTTACCGTTTGGCTTGAGCCGGTAGTGGTACGGCGCCATCGACAGGAACTTCACCTTCTCGTACGGCAATGGAATCGTCTCGTCGAGGTCGGTTTCGCGCAGCGTATAGCCCACGAGAGAGCCGTCGCTGTAGTGGATCTTGTCGCGCTCGTCCTCGAACGAGTAGCTATAGTTGTAGTTCATCATGCTCGAGTAGATCGGACACGATCCGTTGGGCCAAAACCCCTCGTGATTGAGGCCAAGCTGATGACCGAACTCGTGGCAGAACACCGCCCAAAGCGCGCCTTCGCCACACGTGCCCCCGTCGCCGAGCTCGTCGGCCTGTCCGCCGCCGCCCGGGGTGACCTGCATCCAGTGGACGATTCCTCGCCAGCGCTCCGGTCGGAACTTCGCGCGGTTCGTCTGCCAGGACGACTTCGTGTCATCGCCCTTTATCGGGTCGAGGTCGATCTTTACGACGTTGACCCCCGTCCGTCACACGGGGTTCGGCGTCGGCAGGTCCGCGTAGAACTTACGCACGCGGTCGAACTCCTTCCCGTAGCGGACCGGATCGACGCCGTCGAAGCGGGACACGAGGCAAACCAGATCGGCGTGACGCGGGTCGCACCCTAGCTTTGGAAGGTCGAGTCCTCGCACTCCCTTGACCTCCCAGCCGTCGAGCAGGCCGTCGCCATCGGTGTCCGGGTTCAGGGGATCGGTGCCGAGGCGGGTCTCCTCTTCGTTCGTCAGTCCGTCGTGATCCCAGTCGGTCTCGCCGGGAGAGATAAAGCGCCTGAGGAGCACCTCGTTGCCGGTGTGGATCTCCGTCCCGCATCGAAACTCCAAAAGATCGTCGTCTCCGTCTCCGTCGATGTCGCCCGCCGCCCGGAGCGTCGGAGCCGTCGGCAGCTTGGACGGAGGCAACGTCGAAATGCTCTCCGGCGTCCATACGCTGTCCCCAAAGGCGACCCAGCCCCGTCCGGCGGCGGGTCGAGAATCCTTCGGTCCCTGACCGATTCGGGCGATGCTCTTGAGGGTGGTGGGATCGAGCCGCAAGACGTTGCCCCGGGAATCTTGGGCGGCAAGGAAGGTCCCGGCATCGCCGATCCAAACCAAGCCGTTGGGAACGCGAAGCGGAGTCACCGCGTGAGTCCGCGTGTCGATCCGGAAGCCGTCGCCGGTGGAAGTCGAGTAGGCGAGGATGTCGTGACCCTGCGTCGCGAGGGCGGGATGAGCGAGCGGCTGGGGAAGGGTCGCCGCGTCGAAAAGGTTTTGGAAGCGGCCGTCCCGATAGCCGCCCGCGATCTTGACCACGTTGCCGAAGAGTCCCGCGACGTCGGCGCCCTTCGTCGCGTCGAACTCGCCCACCGTCGCCGCCATGCACCGGCCCGCCCACTTCGGAAGCGCCTGCACGCCGCCTCCCGACTTTGCCCCTTCGACGGTCGGGTTGACGTCGAGAGTCGTGTCGCCTTCAGGGTAGACCACGATCAAGTCGGCGAGGCCGTCGCCATCGACGTCGCCGACGAAGGGAATCCTGGGCGGCGTGGCAAAGTCCAGCGCCCATGGCTGAGGCGGAGTGAAGACGACGGTCGCAAGGGCGGCGAACGCGGACATCATCGCCCGCTAGTTTGCCGCAGTTGCGACGCAGGACGTCGAAGCCTAAGGCAATCTCAGGAGGTCGGGAGAGTAGTAGGACGTCACCCCTTCCTTTCGCTCCGGCGAGAGGGTCTGCCGAGAGGGGCGGCGCAAAAGGTTTCGTCTGACCGCTGACGTCGCCCCTCAGGTGGAAGGGACGGGGGATCGAGAGTCCGGATGACCGTGGGTTGTCGACCTCCACGACCGTTGTTCAACGATGCCCTTGCTCTCCACCCTCATCCACCGAGAACCTGACGTGGGCGGAAAGTCATTCTTTATTGCTCCACCCCCGGTCCCTCCTCATTCCGCTCGCGTCTAGAAACCGACGCATCCGATGTCTTTGCGCCGTGGCGGAACAAGGAGAGGAGAAGCTAACCGTTCGCGACGGTAGGCGGAAGGGGTTGGGCGAGCGGGTCGGATCCCTTGCCGAGGACGAAACCCTCGCCTTCGATCGTTCCCCAGGCGACGCCGTTGAAGGCGGGGAACTCGCGCACGACTTGGGCGAGAACGTCGCGCGGTGCGAACAGCGGCTGGCCGCCGTTCATCCGAAGCGAGAGCTCGCTGAACACACGCCAACTCGGCTTCGCATCGCCCTTTGGGTTCACGACCTGAAGGAATCGTTGAACGCGTCGCTCGACGTTCGTGTACGAACCGTCGGTCTCTTGCGGGGTGGCCACCGGAAGAACGACGCTCGCGTAGGCGGTCGCTTCCGTCTCCACGACATCCTGAACGACGAGGAACTCGACGTTCTCGAGGGCACGTTCGACGAGCGCGCGGTCGGAGCACGCGGTGAAGGGGTCGACGCCGACAAGCCAAAGGGTCGAAATCGAGCCACCGGCGCAGCCTTCCAAGATCTCGCGAGTGTTCTTGCCCCCTTCGCCGGGAACGACGCCGAGGAGGGCGGCGGCCTCGTCCGTCGCGTTGCGTCCGTAGACGCTGACCGGACCGCCGAGCGACTCCAAGGCGGCGAGTGCCCGCTCCCCATCGGCGTCTTCGAACAGGCCGCGCGTGGCGATCACCGGACCACCCTTCAGAACCTCCATGGCCTCCTTGAGCGTATCCACGGAAACGCCGGTCGCGTCGGCGGTCGCCTCCAAGGTGGCCCGTCCCGCGAGACCGTCGGCGAGATACGCGGCGGTGCCGGGCCGGTACCGCAGAATCGTGTGGGCGAAGGAGTCGGCGTCGGTCTCGGCGTCGTTGGCGACCACGATCCGCGTTCCGTTTAGGAGCCAGGCCTTACGCAGGCGCAGGAACAGAATCGGCTCCTCGTCGGAGAGCGAGGTGCCGAAGACGAGAACGTTCGTGGCGGCTTCGTACGCCGCGATGGGGAAGGCGGCATGGTTCGGCTGAACCTTGGGCGCGAAGGCCTCGAACCGATGGTCGAGGTGCGGACTGCCCAGGCTCCCCTTGACGAGGCGCTGCAACAGGAAGAGATCCTCGTTGGAAGGCCGTCCCCCGGCGAGCGCGGCGACCGGACCGCGCCCGAATGCGTCAAGCATCATCGAGTACGCGTCGCCCCAGTCCGCGTCGACCAGCGTGTCGTTCTTCCGAACGAGTACACGCGTCAGACGCTTGTCCGATCCGACGTAGCCGTGGCCAAACTTGCCCCGGTCGCAGGTCCACTC
>CAXUKB010000233.1:6114-7807 GCA_964251345.1 uncultured Fimbriimonas sp.
CACTCCAGACAGATTCCCGGCTTCGTTTCGAGATCCCACGGGCGGGCACGGAAGCGGTAGGTCGTGTTCGTGAGGGCCCCCACGGGGCAGATCTCGATGACGTTACCGCTGAACTTCGAGTCGAACTTTCGGAGTTCGAAGGTACCCGGCTGGGTGCTTGCGCCGCGGAAGCGAAGGGCGAGTTGAGCGTCGCCCGAGATCTCCTCGGTGAACCGGACGCACCGGCCGCACTGAATGCAGCGCTCGAGGTCGAGAGTCACGTAGTCCGACAGCGGGTAGTGCTTCGGGGCGTGGCGCTTCAGCTCGATGTAACGGCTCGTGCTGGGACCGTAGAACAGGGTGTTGTTCTGCAGCGGGCACTCGCCGCCACGGTCGCAGATGGGGCAGTCGAGCGGGTGGTTGATGAGCAGGAACTCGAGAACGCCCTTCCGATCGGCGTGGATCTTCTCCGAGTCGGTGACGATCACCAATCCCTCGCTCGCGGGAAGCGTGCAGCCGGCCTGGGGCTTCGGCATCATCCGCACCGAGCCGTCCGGTCCTTTGGTGCCGACCTCAACGAGGCACATTCGACACATGCCAACGGGCTTCATTCGCGGGTGATAGCAAAAGATCGGAATCTCAAGCCCCAGCCGTTTAACCGACTCGACGATCAGCTCCCCTTTAGGGACCTGAAGCGGTTGGTCGTTGACGGTGATGTTCACCAGGGCGACGTCGGCGACGGCTGCCATTTCTAAGGATCATTCTACGCGTCCCGAGCCGTTGGTTGCCGCGTCGTCAGCCTCCGTGTCGAGGTTTAACGCTTCTTAGGGCGTAGAATCGTCCGATGATCGAGATCACACGAACGGAGCGGGTGGGCGAAGACGGCGTTCTGCGCCTCGTGGTGGAAGGTCTCACGCCAGGGCTCCGGGTGCAGGTGATGATCGTCGATCCCGACGAGGAGGAGTTCGAGACGGCCGACTCCAATCCGAGCGTCGACGACTTTGCTTGACCACGGCGAATAGCGCGGGCCGGACGGCGCGGAAGCGGCGTAGAATGCCTTCACCGCCGATGACGCCACTCTTGGTCGCTCTCGTCTTGCAGCGCCCCGAATGGGGACCGCCGCCCCCGGTCGCACCCTACGGAATGGCACCCCTGCCGCACCAGTGGGCCTCGATTCCGATGATTTTCCCCGTGGTGTCGAGCACCCGGTGGCACAACGACTACGGAGCCAAGCGGAATGGTTTCCTGCACACCGGGATCGACATCGCCGCGCCGAAGATGAGCCCGATCGTCGCGCCTTTCGGGGGACGGATCGGGCTCAAGCGGGAGTCGTTCTGGATCTACGGCGATTCCGGGTGGGCCATGCTGGGCACGCACCTGAACGACGACAATCCCGGCCGGCACGATCACCGGGCGTCCAAAGACTTTATGTTTGCGCCCGATCTCGTGCCGGGCGGCCACGTTCGGGCGGGACAGTTGATCGGATACGTGGGTGAAAGCGGGATGGCGACGGGGCCCCACCTTCATTTCGAACTTTACGCGCCGGGAGAAGGGCCGACCGCGAAACGGATTCGTAACCCCTACGTCTCGCTTCGGCTCGCCCACCACCTTCACGCGGCGGTTCCCACCATCCTGAGGGGAAAGCCGCCGACTGGCACGATGCGGCTTCAGGGCTGCGTCCGGTACGTGGACCCGCGGAGCCGCAAGCTGATCC
>CAXUKB010000234.1:0-7797 GCA_964251345.1 uncultured Fimbriimonas sp.
CGAACCTTCAAGACGACGAGCGTTTGCTCGACGAGGCCGCGCGGACCCTCTCCGAACTCCGCGAGGCTTGGGCGCAGATCGCCGTTTCGAACCCCGCACCCCAGGCCGCCGGACGGGAGGTGCTCCTTGCCGCTTGATTCTGGTCTTCGCCTTGTGAGCGAAGAAGGGAGAACGTCGAGCGGCGATGGTCTGATCGCGCTCACCCTCGCCCTTGAGGAGGCTTTGGCCCGCGAGGCTTGGGACGAGGCCGACGACCTGTTCGCCGCTCGCGACGTCGCGCTGGCCGCCGTTCCGGCCCACGCCATTCCCCGCGAGATCGACGACATCGACGCCCGCATTCTCGCCCGTCTTCAGAACGGCCAAGCGGAGATCCGTCGGGAGACCCTCGCCCTCACCACGACGCGCCGCGCCACCGCCGCCTACGCCGCTCCGAACTGCCGCACCGCGTTCCTCGCGGCCTAACCTTCTCCGCTCGCCTCGGTGGATGCGGAGCCAAGCGGATCGGCCCGCTTTGGGTCGTCAGGCAGGAGCTTTAGGCTTAGGGCCCATCCGGCTGAGATGCACAAGAAGCATCCGAAGAACGGGCTGTAATGCGCGATGCGGAAACCCGCCACAGGAACGAGCTTCTCGTAGAGCGCCGCTCCGATCGGCGCGCCGATGATCGCCCCCAACCCTTGCGCCGTCATGACGGCGCCCACGTTGCTGCCTCGCCGCTTGGGATCGATGTCGCTCACCGCCGCCGTCCAAGCGGGGATGGTGAGCAGGAACCCGATGCCGATCGGAATGCCGCCTAAGGCGAGCGCCCATGGCGTGTGGAAGGGCGGTATGACCGCTCCGAAGCACAGCAGTCCGAGCCCTGCCGCGCACAACGCGAGACCCGTATGCACGGCCTTCGACCGTCCGATTCGCTCCCCGTAGGCAGTGAGCGGAGCGGAGAACACCGCCATCCCGATGGCTCCCGGGAGCACCAAACCGCCGAAAGCCGATTCGCTGAGCTTGAACTCTTGGAGAGCGAAGTTCTTGACGATCACCATGGGAAAACCGATCCCCATGAACGTGACCGCCGCAAGCAGAAGATAGGACGGAATCTCGCGCACCGAACGCATAAACTCGCCAAAGCCCGGCCCCGCGTGGGCGTCCGACTCCACAAGCTCGCTCACCGCCGGCGAGTGTGCCGCCTCGGGCACGGTCGACGTATCGCCGTGCGGCTCGCGCTTCGGCACCCCAAGCCAGACGGTAAGGGAGACCGCGGCGAAAAGGATGGTCGCGAGGAGAAGGCTCGCATAGACGTGACCGGACAGGTCGTTGACGACGCCGCTGATCGGCAAGGCGAACGCGATCCCGCCGAGGTAGCAGGAGTTCAAGAGACTCATCGCGCTCTGACGGTCGTCGTCGTCCACCACGTGGCCCATACGGGAGAACAGGGCGGGCCAAAGCATCGCCGCGCCGATCCCATCGCCGATGCGGAGGAGGACGAGGGCGAAGACCTGGCCGATGCCCCAGTTGAGCGGAATGAACACCGTCAAGACCGAGGTGAAGACGGTGATCATCGGTCCGAACAGCATGAGCTTGCGCGGTCCGATTCGATCAGCGAGCGAACCCATGGGGCTCTTGAGCACCGCTTCGCTCAGCAGGAAGGCCACGACGATCCAGCCGATCACGCTCTCGCCCAGGCCACGTCCCTCGGGAACGAAGCGGTGGGGCGGCAAAGGGTCCTTTGCCAGATAGATCGGCATCGTGGAGATGTTCATCGCCGCGTAGCCGATCTCGGCGAAGAGGGCGACGAGGAGCAGCCTCCAAACGGCGGGGCGCTTCCAGACGGGGCACGGATTGTCGATGACGGAAGCCATAGTAAGGGGCCGCGGGCTTTAGCCCGCGCCAGTGCCGCGGGCTTCAGCCCGGAAGGACAGCTTCGATTTTAACCGCTCTTCCGCACAGAAAGGCGAGGGTCCTACGATCTCCGGACCCGAACGCCCTTCGAACCGGGCTGCTTTTGGACCCAAGCGAGGAATCTCGCGATCCTCTCATCTTCGCGGAGGGCAGGAATCGAGTCGAGACGGGTGGCCAATTCTCCGTTCGGATAGAGCGCGTGAAGCTGCTTGTGGCACGGTGGGCAAAGATCGGCCGTCGGCAGATCGGCGATGGCCACGCCCTTGCGGCGCGCCGTCGACTTGGGCGTCAGATGATGCCGGGTGGTGCGGGGCACCGCCCGATCGCAAAGTTCGCAGTGTGCGTCCGGCACCCCTTTGAGTACGTCGAGTGGCCGTTCTCCGTGGCCCGAAGGCGCCTCGAACGCTTCGTGGTGCGGCAGGGCAAGCCTCCATGCCCGCTCGTCCCCCCCCCCCCTCCTTATGCATGATCGAGGTCGAGGGGTGATGTCCCACTCGCATCGCCCGAGGGATCGCCTTGCGCGATCCTTTCTTAGGGCCGACTAAGAGAGGGTGTTCGCAGCCTCTCATAGGGCAAGCTCCGCCGCTACAAAGACGGGAGGCGATTCGCTCCAAGCCCTGAGTCGCGCCCATCCTTCGGACTCATCCTCTACCCGCCGCGGCGGACTCGATGACCTTTGCGACTTCCCGCGGATGAGAGAGGAAAGGAACGTGGCTCGCGCGAATCTCCGTCGTCTGGGCGTTCATGCGCTTCGCGTAGAATCGCTCTTGGTCGGGATTGATCGCGTGGTCTTCGGTCGAGACGATGTACCAAGACGGAAGCGCTTTCCACGCGGGATCGACGTCGACCGTGCCGGCGAGCGCACCGCCGAAAATGGGCTTCTGCGTCACCGCCATGACTCGGGTCTGCGACTCGGGAAGGTCGCCGGCGAACGCGTTGCGGAACTGATCCGCGCGAACGGTGAGGTAGCCGACGGCGTCCGGAGCGAGGGCACTCGACAAAGGCGTCGCGGCGAACCGGGCGGCGACCGTCGGGTACGCCTCGCCCTTTTCTGGGGCGATCGCCGCCACGTAGACGAGCGACTTCACGCTGGGCTGGTCCACCGCCGCCGCCGAAATGACGAGTCCTCCGTAGGAGTGGCCCACGAGCACGACCGGGCCTCCGGCCCGTGCGATCGCGCGGCGAGTCGCGGCGACATCGTCGGCGAGGGCGGTGAGAGGCTCCTGAACGGCGATCACGGGGAATCCGTCCTTTTGAAGAATCGGAATGACGGCGTTCCAACCGGAGGCGTCGGCAAAGGCGCCATGCACCAGCACGATGGTCGGCTTGCTGGGTGCTTGGATCGGGAGAGCCATGGGAAAGATCATCGCCCTCCTCCGACGGAAGCGGCGACCGGCGCGTTCCTCGTCTCGTGTCGATCAAGTTCGTCCCCGAGGCTCGAAGAACGCTCCGTGTCCACTTATCGTACAGCTGGACTTAAAAAAGACGAAGGCCCGTCCCAATTTGGAACGGGCCTTCTAGGGCAGCGGGCGGGGCACCCACGCCACCTTGCGCCTCAGCGCTTGACGAACTGGAAGCCACGTCGGGCCTTCTTGCGACCGTACTTCTTCCGCTCTTTCACGCGCGGGTCGCGGGTGAGGAAGCCCCCGGCGCGGAGATCCTTGCGGAGATCCTCGTCGAAGGTGAGGAGCGCGCGCGAGATGCCGAGCTTGATGGCTCCGGCTTGGCCGGCGATTCCGCCGCCCTTGCACATCGCCTTCACGTCGTAGCGGCCGTCCATTTCGAGGTGGACGAGCGGGCTTTTGACGATGATCTCAAGGATCGGACGGCCAAGGTACTGCTTGAAGTCCTTGCCGTTGATCGTGATGTTGCCCTCACCGGGCGTAAGCCAAACGCGCGCGATGGCGCTCTTGCGTCGGCCGGTTCCGTAATTCTGGGTGGTAACGGGCATTTACTTTTTATCCTTGCGAACGTCGAGGGGCTCGGGCATCTGAGCCTGGTGGGTGTGGTCGGGACCGGCGAAAACCTTCAGTTTCTTCACCATCGCCTTGCCCAGCTTCGTCTTGGGCATCATGCCCCACACGGCCTTCTCGATCAGCATCTCGGGCTTCTCTTCGAGCATCTTGCCGCGGGCGACGTTCTTCAGTCCGCCCGGCCAGCCGGTGTGCCAGTAGATGACCTCGTCGGCCTTGCCGCCCGTGAGAACCGCCTTGTCAGCGTTGATCACGATCACGAAGTCGCCGCAGTCGGCGTTGTAGACGAAGTTGGGCTTGTTCTTGCCCCGGAGCACGAGGGAAACCTGAGCCGCGAGGCGGCCGACGGGAATGCCTGCTGCATCCACGACGTACCACTTGTGCTCGATATCCCCCGGCTTGACGGTCGTTGTTCGGTTAGTCATTAATTTAGGTAGTTAGGTCGTTAGGAAATTAGGGAATTAGGAGAAGAGAGTCTTAACTCCCTAACGCCTAACTTCTTAACTCCTCGGTTGTCGAATGTCGACGGAGTCTGCCTGGACGACGCGTGCGCGTGAGTCCACGGGGGGACGGCCGTAGCGCACCCGCATGAGACATAAGCCTCCCGCGGGTAGCACCACCGGCCACCTCAAGGTTTCCTGCCCCTCCTTCGTGAGGAGCTTGCTGACCTCTTCGACGGGGCGGCTCCCGCGCCCCACTTCAAGGAGCGCGCCCGCCATCCTTCGCATCATGCCGCGAAGGAAGGCGGTGCCAACCACGTCCACCCACACCTCGTCCCGGCGTTGGCTCACCTTAAAGGAGTAGAGTTCCCGAACCGTGTTGATCACGGTCGGCTCCAACTCCTCGGTGAACGCGAGAAAATCGTGGCGACCCAGGAGGTTTTGCGCGGCGCGCTTCATCGCGTCCACGTCCAGATCTCGACCGTGCGTATGCACGAATCGCGAACGGAACGGGTCGCGCGGAACGGTTCCGATTCGGTATCGGTACCACCGATCCCGCGCCATGAACCGCGCGCTGAAGTCGTCACCCACCCGCTCGCTGCTCAGGACCGTAAGGTCCTGAGGCAGCCGTCGGGAAAGCACCCGCGCCCACCGCTCGGGCGGGATCGCCACTTCGCTGTCGAAGTGGCACACCTGCCCGAGGGCGTGCGCGCCGCTATCGGTGCGACTTGCCCCCCAGATCTCGATTTCCTCGCCCGAGATCAAGCGAACAGCCTCTGTCAATGTGCCCCGGACCGTTCTCAGGTCCGGTTGTGCGGCCCAGCCGCGGAAGTCGGTGCCGTCGTACGCAACGACGAGCTTGATGCGCATAAAAGATAAGAGGAGAAAGGAAAGAGGGAAAAGACCCTTTTGCCTTTTCCCTCCTTCCTTTTCTCGTTAGACCAGCTCCAAAACCGCACAAGGCGCCGCGTCGCCGCGACGAGGTCCGATCTTCGTGAGGCGGGTATAGCCGCCGTTCCGATCCTTGTAGCGGGGTCCGACGACGTCGAACAGGTGCTTCACGAGGTCCTCGCCATTGATGAGGCTTCGCTCGGCGAGCATCTCGGTCTTCTCACCGAGCGTCTTGCCCACGAGCGCGGCCTGCATGCCCTTGCTGAGCTTGGACGAAGCGCTGTGGCCCACCAGGATCTTGCGGGCGCGGCGGCGTGCCTCAAGGCCATCCTCGAGCTTCGTCAAGGTGATGAGCTTCTCGACGAGGCGCTGCGTTTCCTTGGCGCGGCCGAGGGTGGTCCGCACGTAGCCGTGGCGGATGAACTGTCGCTGAAGGTTCACGAGCAGCGCCATGCGCTGATCGGAGGGAAGCCCCAGCTTGCGGTGATCGATCTTGTGAGTCATTGTCCTATCCTAAACTTGGGGCTAACCCGGTCTCAGTCCTCGAAGTCGTCCTCGTCGTCCAACGAATCGAGGGCGGTTCGGTAGCCACCCTTCGGTGGCTTGAGCTCCAGGCCATGCTCCTGCAGCTTGTCGCGAACCTCGGTCAGCGACTTGCGGCCAAAGCCGCGGATCGCGGTGAGGTCGCTCTCGCTCGCCACGGCGAGCGCCTTGAGGTTCAAGATGCCCGCGCGGCGCAGACAGTTAAAGGTGCGCTGCGAGAAGTCGAGCTCCTCGATCCGGAGATCCGGAACGTTGCGCAGCATCTCCTCGTCGGTGCCGGCCTCCTCGCCTTCCTCGGAGACGAAGCCCGCCTCGCCGAGGTCGAAGAACATTCGGAAAAACTTATCGAGCACGTGCGCCGACTGCGAAAGCGCATCGTTCGGCCGGACGGTGCCGTTCGTGTGGATGTCCAGCACGAGCCGCTCGTAGTCCGTCCGCATTCCCACGCGGGTCTGCTCGACGGTGTAGTTCACCTTCTTGACCGGGGTGAACTGAGAACCGGTCGGGATGAGGCCGATAATGCCTCGGTACCGCTCTTGGTTGACCGGCAGCACGTAGCCCGCGCCCCAGCCGACCTTCAGCTCCATCGCGAGCGTCGCGCCCGGCTCGGAGATCGTGGCGATGTAGACGTCGGGGTTCACAACCTCGAATCCCTCCGGGCACACGACGTCGGCGCCGGTCACGCGGCCGGGTCCTTTCACGTCGAGGGGCAGGGTGACCTCGTCGAACGGCTCACCCGCGGTCGCGGCGACGGCCACGTCCTTGAGGTTGAGAAGGAGCTGCGTGGTGTCTTCCTTCACGCCAGGGATCGGCGCGAACTCATGGAACACCTTATCGATTCGAACGGCGGCGATCGCCGCGCCTTGGATCGACGACAGCAGGACGCGGCGTAGCGCGTTGCCGATCGTCTGGCCGTAGCCGCGCTCGAGCGGCTCAAGGATGAATTTGCCGTACTCGTTCGAAAGGTCGAGGGTGGTGATGTGAGGCATGGGGGTGATTGGGGATTTTGGACTTCAGATTGTGGTGCTTCCACAATCCAAAATCCACAATCGTCAGACTCTTCGTCGCTTGGGCGGGCGGCAGCCGTTGTGAGGGATCGGGGTGACGTCGATGATGCTCGCGACCTCAAGGCCCGAGGCCGAGAGCGCGCGGATCGCCGTCTCGCGACCGGAGCCCGGACCTTTCACCATCACGTCGAGCTTCTTCAGGCCGTGCTCCTGCGCGAGGCGGCTCGCCTTGTCCGCGGCGACCTGCGCGGCGAACGGCGTGCCCTTGCGGGAGCCCTTGAAGTTGACGTTGCCCGCGCTGGCCCACGAAATCGTGTTGCCGTTGGGGTCGGTGATCGTGATCAGGGTGTTGTTGAACGTGGCGCGAATGTGCGCGACGCCAACCGGAACGTTCTTGCGCTCCTTCTGCTTACCTTTAGTGACGGTCTTTCTTGCCATGGATTCCTGGGGTCAAAGGGAAAAGGAGAAAGGGAAAAGGACCTAATTGCCTCTTTCCTCTTCCCTCCTTCCCGGTCTTTACTTCTTCGCCTTCTTCTTGCCGGCGACGGTCTTCGGCTTGCCCTTGCGGGTACGGGCGTTGTGCCGCGTGTTCTGGCCGCGCGTCGGCAGGCCGCGCCGGTGGCGCAGACCGCGATAGCAGCCGATCTCCATCAGCCGCCGAATGTTGCCCTGGACCTCACGGCGCAGGTCGCCCTCCACCTGGAAGTCCTTGTCCAACACCTCGCGGATGCGTCCGATCTCGTTCTCGTCGAGATCCCGGATCTTTTTGCGGGGGTCGATGCCGGCCTTCTCGACCAGCTCGTGGACGTTGTGCTTCCCGATGCCATAGAGGACGGGCAAGGCATAAAGGACTGCCTTGTCCCGCGGAAGGTCGATACCTGCAATTCTCGCCATAAGTCTCTTAAATCGCTCCGCTCAGCCCTGGCGCTGCTCCAGGGTGAGCGCTCCGCGGTGGGTGGCGACGCCGAGCAGGACGAGCGCGCGGGTAGCGGTCGCCAACCCGGCCGATCCGTCGGCGGAGCCGCAGCACACGCTGCCGGTCTGCTCGGTGAG
>CAXUKB010000235.1:0-7767 GCA_964251345.1 uncultured Fimbriimonas sp.
GGAGGATGACGATGTCACTGCGGGCGGGCTTCGTCCGATCCGCACGGTCCCGGACGTGTTCCTCGCCGGATACGTGCCGGGAAACCGTCTCTTCGCGAACGGCGACGACGTGCGACTCATCGACCCCGTGGAGAAGGGGCTCCCGTCGGAGATCCACCTGCCCGGCGCTCCTTTCGGCGACTTCGCGCAGGGCGCGAACGATCGGGCGATGCTCCGTCGCCCAGAGCGAACCCTCGTTCTGGACCGAAGCGCGCCGTTCGCGCCGAGGGAGACCCATGTGGTCGGCACGAGCGTCGATCACACCGGCCGCTTCTCCTACAGGCAAGACGCCAACGGGATTGCGATCGCCGATCTCCAGGAGAGCCTCCGGACCTTCCGCCTCCAGGTTCCGAAATCCGTCTCCACGAGTTTCCCGATGTCGGCCAGCTCGAGCTTCGCCGCCGACGCGGCGGGCGACCGCGTCGCGCTGATCCTCGACGGCACGATCCTCGGTGCCTTCGACACGCGGGACGGCCGGCTCGTCCAGAGCTTTCAGGGCTTGCCCAACGCAACGGAGATCGCCTTTTCTCCCGATGGCCGCCGGATCGCTGCCGCCGACCAGGAGGGCGACGTCGCCCTTTTCGATGTGGGGTCGGGCCGGCGGGTGGCCTCGGCGGCCCTGGGCCGCAACGCTATCCGCCTTCTCGCGTTCTCGGACGATTCGCTTCGGGTCGCGGCGGGAATGTGGTTCGGCGATCTGGGCATCCTCGACGTAAAAGGGGGCAAGTCCGTCCGGCTTTTGGGCGCGTCGCAAGACATCTACGCCATCGCGTGGTCCCACGACGGGCGGCGGCTCGCGGCGGGCGGAGCGGATCAAAAAGTTCGTCTTTGGGACGCCACGACCGGGCGCGAATTGGGCGTCGTCGGGACGCACGCGGCACCCCTCTTGGGCATGTGGTTCACGAAGGGCGACCGAACCCTTTGTAGCGTGGACAACGCCGGAACCCTCAAGCTCTGGCCTACCGCCGACCGGCTTTAGGGCTTCTCGAGAAATGGGTTCTCGAGAGTGCCACGGGGAGAGACCGATACCTCGTGCGGTCGTCTAGGTGCCTCTCGAAGCGCGGACGAGCACGGGTAACGGGGACACGACCTCCCCCTGGACCCGTGGCACCCCTCCTCTGACAAGCGCTTAAGCCGTCGCGCCCAGGAAGCCGTCGCGGGCGAGGAACGGCTCCAGGATGCGGGTCATCCGGTCGAGCGCGCGCATGAGTTCGAACGGCGTCGGTTCGGGCCCCAAGAATTCCAAGGCGAGGCGCCGCGCCTCGAGAACGTCGCCCACCAGCGCGGCCAGCCGTTGGAGGCCGGCGAGGGTTTCCGGCGAAGCCTCCCGGGCCTCGACGTCGAGCACGCAGACCGTTCCGAGCGGAAGGCCGTCCGCGTCGACGATCGTCGCCCCCGCATAGAATCGAATGAACGGGTCGCCGGCCACGACGCTCAGCGTCGCGAAGCGAGGATCGAGGCGGGTATCCGGCACCATGAGCGGCTCAGGTCCCAAGATCGTGTGGGCGCAGAACGACTCGTCCCGCGCGTTGCCCCAGACGGACGTCCCCTCTCGTCCGAGAAAGAGTTGGTCCTCGCCGCGAAGGGCGGTCACCAGCCCGACCGGCGCTCCGCAAAGCTCCGCGGCGCGACGCGCGACCCCGTCGAAAAGCGGCTCCGACTCGCCCTCGAGCAGCATGAGGCCGCACAGCGAGGCGAGCCGCTCGACCTCCTGGGGGTGCGCCGGGGCGGGCTCGATTGCGCCCGCGCGGGCGGGTCGTCGGTATCCGGGATAGCTGATCATCGCGAAAGGGGCGGGGCGGATTCCCCTTCGGAATGTTCGGCGGTCCTAGGGGCGGAACTCACCCCTTTGTGGGTACATTTCGACGCCTTATTCGTGAGAAAGGGTCTCTTTTCGAGGCCTTAACGAGCGGCCATTTCGTCGATCAGGCGGCTCCAGCGGGCGCCGTCCAGCCGCGAAAGCTCGACGATGCGGAACCCCACCCGGCACGCGCCCGCCTCCGTCGGATCGGCTTGGCAGTTCGCCACGCCGACCCGGCATTGGATCGTCTCGTTGGCCCGGCGGAGGGTCAAATCATGGACGGTGCCTACCCGCAGGGGAACCCCGGTGAAGCCGCCGAGACTGGCGGGAGAGACGTCCGCCACGATCATGGGCTGCTCGCCCCCCTCGATGTGCAGCGTCCCCTCGATTCCGACGACCTCGATCCGAATACTTTCGTGGCAGGTCTCGAACCCGAGCGAACCGACGATGCCGATCGACACTTCCTGCCCCATCTGCGCGGCGACCCGCCCGGAGAAACGCACCACTGCCCCGTCGCCGTAGCACTCGCCGACGACCTCTTCGCCTGTCGCCAGGCCGACGAAGGTCTTCAGGCGCACGCGTGCCTCGCCCTGCGCCAGGTGCTGCGTCCAACCGGCGTGCCACCGCCCTTCCTTCACGATCAGGAATCGGCAACGGGCGTTGCGGAAGGTCTTGACGCGGTCGCCCATCAGTCGGCCGCTCCGGCCGTCCCCGCGACTCTTCTCGCCCGAATCGGCGCCCGTTCGTTCCGCACGACGATAATCTTCGGCGTCCCGAAGGGGCGGGGCCACTCCCTTTTCTGTCAAGCCTCCCGCAAGGAAGTCCCGTCGAACCCGGTAACACGGAGGCGTACGAACGCTTTTCTTTCCCTTGTTGCATCGCGAACGGCCTTTAATTTCCGACGTTGAGCTCAGTTGGATTGGAGCGCAACGCGATGCGTCGAGAGGTGAGTCGCCTGCGATTGATGATCCGCACCGCGAAACACGCCAGACGGAAAACTCGCTAAAGAGGCGTCGAGAAAAGTCGATCGATCGATCTTCTCTGAAGCGCGGGACCCATCGAGAAAGAGATCAGGGGTGCTACGGGTGGCGGGCACGGACATCCCTCTACCCGTGGCACCCGGACTCGCCAAAGCCGGTGCCTCGGACCTTCGGCCGCGCTACGGGAGGCGGTAGATCGCCGGGAGCTCCTGGAGGCCCTGCAGGAACTCGGTCTCGGTGAGCGTCGCGATCTCGCCGTCCGCGGATCGGAACCGCGCCCGCCACGGCACCCGCGCCTCGTCCTCGAACGCGCCTTCGTTCTCGACGCGGTCCAGGGTCAGCGTGGTTTCCGTGCCGTCGTCCTCCCGCCGGATCACCGTCATGTCGACCGGGAGGTCCGACCCGACGAGCCGGTAGCGGGCGAAGTCTCCCCGGATCTGCGCGTCCGGCACCCGGACCTCCCTCCCCTCGTCGTCGACGAGGGTGTGGGTCGAGTTCCTCCAGCCTTCCGGATCGAGCTTCGCCCAGGAGTACACGATTCCGGTCTGCGAATCCTGAAGGCGCAACGTCGGACTTTCGGCCATCCCTGGAGGATAACGCATCTCGCCCTTCCGCTCGGCCCACGGACGGCCCCTCCCGGCCGGAAGCCCGCCGCTTTGCCGGGTTTCCCCCAATCGCGGCGGGATGGCACGGCGATTGCCCCTGCTCTCCGGACGGAGCGTGGCTCCGTACCGAACGCTTATGAACCGCTCTCTTCGCCTCGCTTCCCTCCTGCCCTTGGCCACCGTCGCCTCGGCCGCCGTCGCCGACGTCGACCAAAGCCAAACGGACGTGTCGGGATACATCGCAGGCTTCGGCCAGGCCGGCCTCGCCCAGTCGTTCCAGCCTTCGGTGTCGAACATCACGGGCGCGGGGATCTACCTCGAGCCCGGCGTCACCGTGCCTTCCGCGGTGACGATCGCCCTCTATTCCGCCCTGCCGAACGCCGGCGGCGCGCTCCTCGGCACCGGCAGCGGCGCCCCCGGCGCGAGCGGCTCGTGGACCGACGTCTCGTTCGGGTCGGCGATCTCGGTCACGCCGAACGCCAGCTACGTTCTCGTCTTCACGTCGACGGGCAACGTCGGTGGCGTCGCGGGCAGCACCACCAACCCCTATTCGCGCGGCCAGGCCTATGCGAATACCGGCTACGGCTCGTTCCCCGCTTTCGATTACGCCTTCCGCACCTCGTATCAGGCGCAACCGACCCCCGAGCCCGCGTCGTTCGCCGCCCTCGGCGTCGGCGTGCTCGGGCTGCTCCGCCGCCGCAAGCGCGCCTAGCCCGTCGCCTAGTCCGCGACGGCCATCGTGCGGAGCCGTTCCACGTCCCGGACGGGCGAGTCGCCGAAGTGCCTCCGGTAGTCGCGGCTGAAGTGCGAGGCGTCGTCGTAGCCCACCCGATAGCCCGCGCTCGCGGCGTCGAGGCTCTCGCCCAGCATGAGGCGGCGGGCCTCCTGGAGCCGGAGGCTCTTTTGAAACTGGAGGGGGCTCATGTCGGTGACCGCCTTGAAGTGGTGGTGGAAGCCCGACGAGCTCATGCCCAGATCGCGGGCAAGCGATTCGATCCGGAGCGGCCGGTCGAACTCATGCCGAAGGCGGTCGACCGCCTTCGCGATGCGGTGCGAGTGGCCGCCGAGCGCGGGCAGATGGCGGAGGCGGCCGCCCTGCTCGCCGATGAGCAGCCGGAAGACGATCTCCCGCTTGACGAGCGGCAGGAGCATCCGCGCCTCGACGGGCGAGTCGGCGAGGCGGAGGAGCCGCACGGTGGCGTCCAGCAGGCCGGCACCGAGCCGGCTCACCACGAGCGCCTTCGCGTCGCCGTGGCCCCCCGGCACCGGAAGCCCCGCCTCGACCATCACCGAACCGACCAGCGTCGGGTCCAGTTCGAGCCGAAGCGCGAGGTACGGGCGTTCCTCCGAGGCCTCGGCGATCCGTCCGGTTACCGGAAGCCGAACCGTCGTGAGGAGGTACCGCTCCGCGTCGTAGGCGTAGCGGCCGTCGCCGAGAAAGACCTCCTTGGCCCCCTGCGCGATGACGCAGAGCGCGAGCTTCGAGACGCCGTGGACCCGGTCCGTCGGGCGGGAGACCCGGGTGAGGTGAAGCGCTTCGAGGGGCTCGGCGGTGCCGTCCTGCCGGAGGAGGTTCGCGATCCGCGCCCTCAGCTCCTCCCGATTCGCCTCGTCTCTCCGCTCGTCGACCGTGTTCATGTTCTCGTCCAAACGCTCCTCGGAATTTGCCGGATCGGACAAGAAATCCGGAAGAACGTTCTATCCCTTTGGACTCCGTCTGTCCTCTAATATACCTGCGGAGCGCAAGAGGGATGCGACACGAGGGACAGAGTCTTGGAGCTCTGTTCTAGCTCGGTCTCTCCCGCGCCCCAAGGATTCCCATCGTGCAGAAAAGAACACCCGGAAACGGCGGCCTCGAAGTCTCGGCGATCGGCCTGGGCTGCATGGGGCGTCGCGGCGAAGAAAGGCACGACGACCGCCCAGGTCGCGCTCGCCTGGACCCTCGTCCAGAAGCCGTGGATCGTACCCATCCCCGGCACGACGAAGCTCCACCGCCTGCAGGAGAACGTCGGCGGCAGCGTCGAGCTTATGCCCGAAGACCTGCGCGACATCGAGGCCGCCGGGATCGAGGTGCAGGGCGCGCGGTGCCCCCGAGTATTCGGGGCAGATGGTCGACCCGTAGGCGGGGTTCGTCGGCGGTGCTCGCGCCGACGTGCCCGAATTACGCCCGCTTGCGGCGCTTAACCCACGCCAGCGCGCCGAGACCGAGCGCGGCGAAGGTCGCCGGCTCGGGGGTGGGGTTCACGTTGAACTCGACGACGTAGCCTTTCGGGTTACCGTAGCCCGCAGGAGAGGTCGAGGGATCGTCGCCCCAGGTGGAGCCGATCCCCGCGCCCGCGTAGAACTGGCCGTACTGGGTGCCGCCGCCGAAACCGTCCGGCTGGCCGTTGCGCCAGTTCGTGTAACCCACCGCCTCGCCGCTCGTCCAACTGAACGACGTCGTGCCGGTGACGTTCTGCGCGCCGAACCAAGGGCCGAGCCGCTCGGAGGTCGACGTAGAGGTCGTGAAGAACGCATCGGTGTTCACGAGCGAGTAGACGAAGTCGTTCTCGTCTTGGCTGAGGATGGAGGCCAGGTAGCCGCCGCTCGCCTTCGCCGCCGCGTTGGCGTCGAGCCAGGTGATGCCGGTGGGCACGTAGACCGCCTGGTAGTAGTGGCCCGTGCCCGCGTAGTAGCTCAGTTGCCCATGAGCGGCGGCGGCGAGCGAGGCGAGGGCGGTGAGGGCGAAAGCGCTTCGGATCAGGATCATCGGATTACCAACAGAGACAAACGCCTCTTGTCCATAATATTACTGTAGAACGACCTGATCGTGTGAGAATTCTAGTCGCCGTCCGCGATTGGAGACAAACGACCACCGCGGCGGGGCCGGCTTCGCACGCAGGGGCATCCTCGGGCCGCGCCACCAAAAAGACGGTCTGGCCGCCCCACTCTAATCAGGGCGCTTTGAGAAACGCTTAAAAGCAGCCTCCGCGGTGGCCCAACAAGTGGATTGTCATGCCTTATCGTTCGTTCTGTCGCCATCGCAGGAGGCTCTCGCCGAGGCTGGATCGCCCGCTCAGGACCCCTCTTCGGTGCGCCACTCGCCCCAGACGTGCGCCTCTTCCCACTCTTCGGAAGGCTCTTGGCCCGCGAGCCGCAGGCCCAGGAAGAGGAGCCCCACGTGCCAGCCCTCGTGCCACACCATGTGCTGGAGGAAAAGAACGGGGTGATCGTAGCCGCCGACCGCGCCGGTTCCGTCCGCCAGCGCCTCGCGCACCCCCTCCCGAACCGCGACCGCGCTCTCGGCGAGCAGGCCCCGAATGGAGTCGAGGTCGGAGATCGGCGTCGTCCAACCGTCCGTAAAACTGTCGCCCAGGGCCGCCCCGCGCGCGGGCGCGATCTGAGAAAGCCAATAGTGGCGGACCTTGTGGATGTGCGCGAGCTGGTGGTCGAGTGGCCAACCGTCCGGCGAGGGCTTCGCCCCGCGGTTCGACTCGTCGACGCGCGAGGCGACGGCGGCGACGATCCGGCATTGGCGGTCCCAAGAATCGAGGAGGGCGTCGGCGAGGTCCATCGCCCCCGAGGATACACCCGCCCTCGCCACGTCGGTCAAGGAGTGCCTTCGTTCGGGGTGAGTCGGACTCCGTCGAGACTGCGCGGCGCCCGTACTAAACTAATTCGCCCCGCACTGAGGTCCAAACGCGAGGCGTGGTGTCGGAGGCTTCGCCTCCGACACCACGCCTTCAGCGTAGAGGAAGATCGGCGTCTGACCGAGAGAGCACCGAAGGGTGGGCGCGGCACCCCCGGTTTACCGGGGGGAGATGCGGCGGTAGGCCGGAGCCTTGAGGCGAGGGTAGTCGGAGGCGTTCCGACGGTAGACGGGCTCCAGGTCTTCGGACGGTGCGCCCCCGGGGCGGCGCACGATGCGGCCAAAGAGGATCGCGACGGCAAAGTCGAGGGCGATCCAGAGCGTGACGACGAGGGCGACGGCGACCATGTCTAAGTTTCGTGACTCCGTCTGCCGAGGCATCGTTCCGCCCGACTGGTAAGGAATGTCCCAAAAAATGGTCTCACGCTTAACCTTCATTTATAAGTTTTTTATATTAAAATGCTCTACGGGATCGTCCGAGTCCTAAACGGCCTTTGCAAGGCCGGAGGAGAGCCCCCGGGAGCCGCTTCGTCCGCTTCGCCCTCCTTCGGGGCCCGGACGTCGAGCGGCCCCGAACCCCCCAACGATTCCTCTCGTCGGGAGCGTCGCCGCGCGGGGAAAACGCGGTCCGGCTCCCGTTTGCGCGTAAAATCAGAGGCGTACCGGCCGCCTTCGCCATGCCTCTCGACGACCGTCCTTCTATCGACCCTGCGC
>CAXUKB010000236.1:0-2955 GCA_964251345.1 uncultured Fimbriimonas sp.
GGCCTACCGTGTGGATGATGGCAAGCCCCTCGTCCATTCCCTCACCGCGGATAGTGTCGACCGAGGTGCGGTTCGCCTTGTCGAACGAAGCCTTGAACACGTAGTTAAAACCGAACTCGCGGCACAGCTCCTGAACCGCTCCGGCGACCTCCTCGCATAAGGCTTGGGACTCGGCAAGGCATGGCCCGGCGATAAGGGTCAGCCGACCGTCGCCGACAGTCACGTCGCCTACGGAAAACGGACTCAATGCGCCGCCTTCGACGTAATCTTAAGCGGCGCTTTCACCGTCAAAAAGGCGGGCGGGAAGCAGTTCTGCATCGTGCAGAGTTGATAGTCCAGTCGGAGGCTTACCCCCGACAATCCTTTGGGCACTTTGGCGACCACAAGGGTGAAGGGGATCTTGACCGTCCCCTTGTACACCATCGTCGGCTTATCGCCTCCGGGAGCCTGCATCGACTCGCCTTTAGGATAGTCGATCTTCGCCAGCTTGTAGCCCGCATCGGCCACGCTCAGCTTGATCGGGATCTCGAACTCTCCCGCCGGCGGATTTTGGTACCCGTGAAGTCCGTCGGGCAGGACGAGCGTGAGGACGCCCTTGAGGGGCTTACCGACGGCAACCGCTATAGCGTCGAACTTCACCGTCGCGGTCGGCTTCTCCGACTGGTAAGCCAGGAGGAAAGCGAGGAGAGACATGGGGTGAGGTTACCCTTCCCCCGGCTCCATGCCGGAGGAAGAGAGAACCGCTTAGACCAGTCCCATCCAGCGACGAATCTTGTACATCGTCGTGTCGCGATTCAACTGGGCAATGGCGCGGGTAAGCGGCACGCTCTTCGGACAGACCTTGACGCAGTTCTGCGCGTTGCCACAACCGGTGATGCCCTCTTCGCCGGTGAGGAACTCCAGGCGGTCCTTCTCCAGGGACTTGCCCACCGGGTGTAGATTGAAAAGGAGTGCTTGGCCCAGCGCGGCGGGGCCGACGAAACTCGACTTCTCGTTGACTTGGGGGCACGCCTCGACGCAGCAGCCGCAGGTCATGCATCGGCTGAGCGCGTACCGCACCTGACGTACGCCATCGTCTTGGGGAGGCGCCATTCCGAGATCGTAGGAACCGTCGATCGGCACCCACCCCTTCACCTTCTTGAGGTTCTCGAACATCCGCGATCGATCGACGACGAGGTCCCGAACAAGGGGGAACTTCTTCATCGGCTCTAAGGTGACTTCGTAGGCCTCGCCCACCACGTCGCCGATCTCCTCGATCAGCGCGGTGCATGCCTGCCGAATCCGGCCGTTGATGTTCATCGTGCAGGAGCCGCATACCTCCTCCAGGCAGGCCGCGTCCCAGCTCGGCGGCCGAACGGACTTGCCGTCGATGGTCACCGGGTTCTTCTGAACCGCCATCAGCGCCGAGATGACGTTGAGCTTTTCCACAAAGGGAATTTCAAAGGTATCCCAGTGCGAGGCGGCGCTCTTGTCCTGCTGGCGGAGCACCTTTAGGCGGATCTTCGTCGGATGGGCGGTGGCGGTTGCGCTCACAACTCTATTCTACGTCGTCCCGGACCGAGACGACAGAGGCGGGAACCAGAACGGCCCTTTTTGGGTCGGAAACGGACCATGCGCACGCTCGTGGGACAAGATCGTCTCCTTGAGATTCACGAGCGACTTTGCGCCAAGTTCGGCTGTCCGGTTGCCTTCTTCCATGCGCTCGATCCGCTTAGTGAGTTGGTGTCGTCTCTCTTGAGTCACCGGACGAAAAACAAAGACTCCGGAGCCGCTTTCCGGGCTCTACGCGAGCGGTACTCGACTTGGGAAGCGGTGATCGATGCGCCGACCGCCGATGTCGAAGCGACGATCCATCAAGCTACTTGGCCGGAGCAGAAGGCGCCGCGTATCCAAGCCTCGCTTCGGTGGGTGCGAGAGCAAAGGGGTGACTTGTCGCTCGACTTTCTCGGCTCGATGTCGCCCGAGGCCGCACGCGCTTGGCTCGAAAAGATGCCGGGCGTCGGTCCGAAGACCAGCGCGGCCGTGCTTATCTTCAGCCGGTTGCGAATGCGCGCGCTCCCGGTCGACAGCCATCACCATCGCGTCGCCCAACGCCTCGGGCTGATCTCTTCGAAACTCGACGTGGGACCGGCCCATGAGGTTCTCGAGGCGATGCTTCCGGACGGATGGGACGTGCAGACCGTCTATGACCACCACGAAACGATGATGTTCCTGGGTCAGCGCGTCTGCACCCACCACGCGCCGAACTGTCCAGGTTGTCCGCTCTTGGACCTCTGCCCGACGGGTCAGGCCCGAACGCAAGCGACTCTATTCTAGCGGTGATCCTGCCGTGGGCGTGAACGCTTTGACTTGCCACTTCAACTCGCGCATTCCTCGATATTCGTTGATCATTGGAGCGAAAAGCACGTCGAGCTCGCAGCCTGCCCCCTGAGCGCACAGAGTTTCGCCAAGTCCGAAGGCGATCCCGGGAATCGCCGACCCGCCGCGCCGCCGGAAGGTGACCTGGGCATGGGCCGGGTTTTTCGTGGGGCGAACCATCGCGAGCGGCATTCCCTTCGAAACGAACGATGGCTCCGGGTTTGCGCATCCGAATGGCTCCATCATCGCGAGGGATTCGACCGCCGCGAAGGTCACCTCCTCGGGCTCCAACTCGAGGTCGGCCTGAAGGGTTGGACGGAAATCTTCGGGGGTCAGCCGCTCGCCCGCATAGCCGTCGAGCGCGGAGATCACCTCGGAGAGGCGGTCGGCGGGGAAGGAACAACCGGCGGCCATGGCGTGGCCGCCGCCTTCCATTAGTTCGGGAAAGGCTCGGATCGCATCGGCGAGATTGAAGTTCGGAATCGACCGTGCGGAACCCTTGGCCATGCCCGTCTTGGGATTGACGGTGAGTACGAACGTCGGCCTCCGGTATCGCTCGGCGCGCCGTCCCGCGACCATGCCGCCGATCTCGCCGTG
>CAXUKB010000236.1:2965-3621 GCA_964251345.1 uncultured Fimbriimonas sp.
GCCCTCGCCCGCGACCATCAAGACGTTCCGCAGATGGGCGCCGTCCGTCTCCGCCCGCGCCGACGCTTCGTCCATCACGCGTTGCTGCGTCGCTTTGCGTTCCGTGTTCACCGCTTCGATCTCCGCCGCGATCGAGTCCGCTTCTTCGACGTCCGTCGAAAGGAGGAGCTGAAGCGCGAGCGCGGCGTCGTCGATTCGCCCTGCCGCGTTCAGGCGAGGTCCGAGTCGCCATCCGACGTCGCTCGAACGAAGGGGCTGGCCGGGCTTCGGAGAGACCTGAGCGGCGCGCATCAGGGCTTGAATGCCGATCTTGCGGGTGTCCCCAAGCCGCTCCAGACCGTGACGGGCGATGATCCGGTTCTCGCCGACGAGCGGCATCACGTCGGCGATCGTACCGAGGGCGGCGAGATCGAGGAAGCCCCGATAGTAGTTCGCGAGGTTGAGCCCAAGTTCCGTGCTCAGACCGGCGCACAGCTTGAACGCGACGCCCGCGCCGGAAAGTTCTTCGAAGGCGTAGGTGGAGTCCGCCCGGTGCGGATTGACGATCGCGTGGGCATCGGGAAGCGTGTGGCCCACGGTGTGGTGGTCGGTCACGACCACCTTCATGCCCGCCTCGCGGGCGGCGGCGACCTGATCGAGGGCGCTGATCCCGCAGT
>CAXUKB010000236.1:3631-7740 GCA_964251345.1 uncultured Fimbriimonas sp.
TCCTCGACGGCACTCAAATGAATGCCGTAGCCCTCCTTCATCCGATGGGGTACGTGGACGTGGACCCGGCACTTGACCGCGCTGAGGAACCGGTAGAGGATTGCGGCGCTCGTGACCCCGTCCACGTCGTAGTCGCCGTGGATGTAGATGAGCTCTTCCCGCTCCTTCGCCCCGAGGATCGCGTCGCGGGCGGCGGCGAAGTCGGGCAATCCCTCCGGCGGCAAAAGGTCGTCCAGGGAAGGATTGAGAAAGTGCTCCGCCGCGGCGGGATCGGTCAAGCCCCGTTGCGCGAGGACGGCGGCGACGAGGGAGGGAAGTCCTAACTCTCGCTGGAGCGTTTCCTCTGCCGTGCGGTCGCGCGGTCCGACGATCCAGCGGGGTGTGTCGAGGGTGGTCACGAATCGGTATCCATTCTGACGCCGTGGTGCCTTGAGGAAAGCGGGCGTCGTCGAAAAACCGCAGGATCAAGCCCTTCTCGACGCTTCATACTGCTCCCTATGAGCAAGCTCCGTCTAGGCGATCCGATCAACGGCACGGTAGGCAAGCCTCTCGGTGGCCGTCGCTATGCCATTGAGTCGCGCGACGCGCCGAAAGGGTGGAACGTGGAGCTGCACACGAAGGAGACGATGGAGCCGGGACTGCACACGACTTTCTGGGTTTCCCGCGTCGTACCGGTCAAGTCGAGCCTCATCGTGAGGGCGGGCGACTACGGGAAACTTCCCATTTCTCCGGCGATGAACGAGCGATACGCCCGCTCGATCGACGCGGTCCTCAACGATAAGCTCGATGGCGACACCCTCGCCGATTTGCGAGCGATGGCGACCCACATCGACACCCAAGACTCGGCCGATTGGCTTACGGTGTGGCGTCTGCTCGGTGAGCCCGAGGCCGGACCGCTGAAGGAGTTGGCACAGGCGCTTGGCGCCATTCGAGAGCATCGAAAGGAAGACCCGGAGCGGGCGGCCGCCTCGCGAAGCTGGGTCGTCGAAAACTGGGGCGAGCGTCTTCGCCGAGCACGCGAGCGACTCGATTAGGACTTTTGTCCCGAATCTTCTAAGAAAGGAACTCTCGCCGGTTCGGCTTGCGCTAGTTCAGATATGCCCCGAAATCATCTGGACCTGATTCCTTCGGCGGCGCGAAGCCTGCGGACGATCCTTGAGATCTCCGACCACGTTTCACCCCGTCTCCGCTCCGACGCCGCTCACATGGTGAAGGGGCTGTTCGACCTTCTCGCCTGGAGCGATGGCATGCTCGATGGCGCGGAAGTTGCCCTGCTCGATCGACTTTGCCACGAGGTGCCCGACTTCCGTGAGCTTTGCGACGCGCACGACACCTACGAGCCGTCCGATCCCACATTCGGCGAGACCCCCCGCCTCCTGGTTGCGGTACTCGCCCATGACCGTCACACGGGAGAGCGACTCGCTCCGATGCTCGTCGCGGAGCTCGAGGCGATCGGGTACGCCATCATCGGCGTCTCCGGATCCCCCATCGACATTGCCAAAGCCGAGCTCCGGACCTACGTCAACGAGCTCCGAAGCCTTACTCGCCAACTGGCGACGGCCACGCCCGTCGCGCTCTTCTGATCGCACCGCCGCAATCATTCCTTTACGGGGGAGAAAGCCACTTGGCTTCCTCCCCCTTTCGATTTTAGAGCGGTGAGCGAGTGAGTTTCACCGGATGTCGACCGGCGAGGGAGCGCGCCGACCTGGGCGACGAGCGCTTCGCCACGAGCGTCGGGATCTCGTTCGGCTTGTGCCGACCACTCCTGAAGCAACTCTCCAGTGGTGAGATGATATGCCCGGAGGGTGGCCCTGTCCTTGATCGTCTCTTCGCCATCGTTGAACGCGACGAGCGTGATCGTCTCGTCGTCTTTGACGATCTGGACCCCGTGGTCGGCGTACAGACGGGCCGACTCGAAGCCCAGAGCCTTGCGATGGCCAAGACTGTCCACCATCGCCCAACTTTGCACGGGCCAGCAGTCGTTGACCTGCCAGATAAGCGAGCCGCGGCAGAACGCCGAGCGCCGGTAGTGCTCGACACCTTGGCGCAACGCGTCCCGTTGGTTGAGCTGCGAGTAGTACGTCCAATCCTCGATCGTCGCGGAGACCGGATAGTGAAGCTCGACATAGCCCACGAAGGTTTCGTATCCCTTCGCCGTCTTGTCGTGCCAACGTGCGACCGGCGACCGGAAAGGATCGCCCTTTTCGACCCCGGCCGACTTCCACGCGGGCAATCCGCATGCCGAGGCGAAGCCGTACTCCGATGAGAAGCGGCCTTTACTGTCGGTGTAGTACTTCCAGTCGCCCCGGCCGTGCCAAACGTCCCAGTTGTGCTGGTCGCCCCAGAGGTCGGCGTTGGGGCCCCGCCGCTTGGCGTCCTCTGGCTGCTCGTCGGGTGGAGTGCCGATGGGGGACGAGGGAATGTAACTTCGGCCTTCGTCGAGCTCGTCCACGACCGCGGGAAGGGTTCCTTCGTAAAGGTTGATGCCGTAGAACCGCGACGGCGCGTTTTCCGGCTTCGACCAGCCGTTGTAGTACATCTCGTGGTTCTCGTTGTTGCCGCACCAGAGGGCGAGGCATGGATGGTTCCGCAGCCGACGAATGTTGACCGCCGCCTCGGTGCGAACGATCGCCTGCTCGTTCGCACCGTCGGGATAGTAGGCGCAAGCAAAGGGAAAGTCCTGCCACACGAGCAGACCCAACTCGTCGCACAGTTCGTAGAAATCGTCGCTTTCGTAGAGGCCGCCGCCCCAAACTCGAAGCATGTTGAAGCCCATCGCCTTGCATTGTTCAAGGCCTTTCCGCAGCTTCGCCTTGGTGATGCGCGCCGGGAAGTTATCGTCGGGGATCCAGTTCGCTCCCCGCGCCCAGATTTTGCGGCCGTTCAGCTCGAACTCGAACGATTCGCCCCATTCGTCGCGCTCCCGGAGGAGCCGGACGGTGCCGACATCGCAACGGGTCGCCGAAAAGTCGAGAACCTCGACGGACTCGCCAACCACGGCCTGGATCATCGCCGCCGCGCCGGCCGCGGTGGGGTCGACGTCCAAAAGCGTGCTCGCCTCCGTCCAGTCGGGTTCGTCGCCCGCCTCGTCGATTCGGTCGAGGATGCGCTCGGCGTCTTCAGTCGACACGACGACCGTCACTAGGTCGAGGCGAGACGCTTCCGGATCGTCCGGCGTCCACGGGATCACTCCCTCTTCCGATTCGTCCGCTCCTTCGATCCCATAGACGCCGTCCGGCGCCAGGAACGGCTCGCCTTCCCAATCGAGCATCGTGTGCAGCGCCACGCCTTCGCCCTCGACCTCGCTCGCGATCGTGAGGTCCCATCCCCCCTCGCCGTCTGGCGTTCGAACGACGTGCACGTCGATCAGTCTTGCCGCGAACTCCAAGAGTTCGACGGTCTGCCAGACGCCGCAGGAAACGAGACGGGGACCCCAGTCCCAGCCGTACATGTACTGGGCCTTCCGAACGAACGATCGGTCATCCATGCGCTCCACATGAGCGGGCATGCCTTGTTCCTTGAGGTAGACCGCACGCCGCTCGTTGCCGATCCGAACCGCGCTTAGGAAGTCGATTCGAAGCTCGTTTTCCGGCTTCAGTCGATCGGTGACGTCGACCTCGAGCGGCACGAACATGTTGTCGTGCTCGGCGACGACCTCTCCGTTCAGGGTGACGGTGCAGACGGTGTCGAGCCCATTGAAGCGAAGCACCCGGCGGGGCGCGCCGTCCTTCGGCAACCAAGCGAACTTCGTGCGGTAGCTCCAGTCCTTCTCGTCGACCCACTGGACGCCCGCTTCCTGCATCCCGACGAAAGGATCGGGAATGACGCTATTGGCCATAAGGTCGAGATGGACGTGGCCGGGAACGTCTGCGGGAAGCCACTCGGCGTTCGAAAAGGCGACCTTCTTGCCCTCCAAGTCGGTCTGGATAAACTCCCATCCGGAGCCGATCGTCGTGCGGATCATGCGCAGGAGGATACCGGAGCGGCGGCTAACGGGAGGTTAGTTTCACCACCCCATCGTGCCCGGACCCCCTTTGAACGGTCCGACGATCTCCGGCGTGATCCAGCCGCCGTAAAAGCCGCCGGGCTGGGGCGTGACGACGTCCTCG
>CAXUKB010000237.1:0-7740 GCA_964251345.1 uncultured Fimbriimonas sp.
CCGGAAGAGCGGCGAGTTGAAAGTCGAGCTTCTGCGCTTCCTTCGCGTCGTCGCGCACACGCATCTGGGCGCGGGCGATCTCGTTGCCGACGGTGGGATCCTCCTCGATCTTGTGGGTGACCTTGAGCACGGCGTCGCGATACTTCACCTCGACGGTGCGGGTGCCGTTATCAAGCTCCTGACTCAATCGCCTCCGCAGCCTTCCGCAAGGTGACCCCTGCCCGCCTGAGCGTCTGGTAAAAAGCTTGGTGGCAGATTCCCAGGCCTTTGCAAAGCCCGCGGACGCTCCTCCTCCTCCCTTCGGAGGTCGGGCGGGAGTAGAGCTTTAAGACCATTCTCTGCTTCTCCGTGAGTAGAGCCCAGGCGGCGGGCTCCTGAAGGACGAAACGCGGGTCGACGCTCATGGGTCTTCCTAAAACGAACGGGACCGGAGAGCCCCTGGAGGCGCACCGATCCCGTTCCTGTGTGTCTATCTTTTGACCGGAAACCAGTCGGGATTCGCTACCTGCTTGCCATCCCTATCAAATCGAGGGTCGCGGCACCGAGGGTACTTCCTTGATGAAGCCGTTAAACCAATAGAAGCTTTTGTGCCGAAAACGGAGCGCAGCCGGCGCCCGTTTGTCGGCACGTCGTCGTCCAGTGTCAGCACCGACATGGCCTCTAATTGCCAAAATTATATCTAAAATTATTTCTAAACTTAGGCTAATTGTTGTGATACAATTTTCTCGCCGTGAGCAAAAGAGAGTTTGACGTGAAAAGTCGGTCAATGCACTTGTCGCGCAGGTCCTTCGTCGCGGGAACGGGATTCGCCGTGGCCTCGATGGTTTTTGGTTGTGCGGGACACAAAAACAAGGGCGCGAGTAAGAAGCAGTCTAACTTCACGATAGAGCGCAATCCGACCGACCCACGGCTGTTACGCGTAAAGAGCGGATCTAACCTCATCACCTATATCGGCACGCGCACCGCTACTGGTACAGCGATGACCCTGACGGGCGTCCTCGTCGCAAACGCGCAGTCCACCACCTTTTTTGCGGTTGACAGCGGGAGTCGCCCACTTCACATCCTAGCCCCCAACGGGACGACGATGGACCTGATTTGGACATCGGCCACGGCGGCGGTAATCGTCGCGACGACCCCAGACGGATCCCAGCAGATTAACACGAACATCGACTTCGCCAATGCATCAAAAGGTTTGAGCAGTGGTACAGCGATGCCAGCGTTGAAGCCGGAAGTCGCGCCGCGCCGCAGTGGTCAGGTCCGAGGCTCGCATCGAAGCATCGTTCCCCGTAATTCGCAGTCCTATGGGGTAGGGAAGGTAAATGGGGTAGGGCAGGTAAAACCCTTCGACACGACGACTGGCAGCGGCCTTTGTAGCGTCGCGATCACAAGGTGTGGCCAACCGGACACCGGGTATGACGACGTTTACATCCATGTAAGCGAAGTCGATGGAAACGCCCTTGGGAGTTTCCATGCGTACAAGGTCTCCGACGGGGTCTATGAAAGCCAGATTCCAACGAACCTTAACCCCTCCGTGAACGTTCACGACTTAGTCGAGAGCGTAGTCGGCGTCCTTGACGCATCTGCTGAAGTCTTGGAATCGCTCGGTGGACCTAAGGCCATTGCTGCGCTGATCGGAGCCAGCCTTGCCGCCGCAGGCGCGACCGCAGGCTTGAGTGCCGTTGTTGAGGCGCTGATCATCCCGCCCCTTGTCGCAGCTTTGTTGCTGTTAGAGCTTTGGGGTAACACGATCGGTAAATCGCCCGCCGAAGGAGCGCCTAGTCTCGCAGAAGAACTAGCGGACGCGATTCCTGAGAGTTTGGTGATTCCAGGAAAAGTACTGCTAAACGCCTCCGTGTACGCTCTTCCAGACGACTTCCTAGGACCATCTGTGTCTGCTCCCGGTGAAGGGCCGTTTCCCGCGCTATCTCTCGAAATCGGTGGGACGCCGGTGCTCCGCTCGCTGACCCTCGATCCCTCGGCACCGCCTGCAGGAGAGGACTACACGTCCACACTTGATGCATACTGCCTTCCGGTTGGAACGCAGGTCTTGCTGAGCATCAGCGGGACTGACGGATACACAGGATCGGCCACCTACACAGTGGATGGTTCCGACCAAACCGGAACCTTTGTGCTCGATGTGCCGGGCGCGGTTTCGGGGATCGTAGACACCGATACCGCGATGGTGACTTTGCCCGACGGAACGGTCCTGACGCGAACCGCGAGCCTTGTGTTCTCCTGATACGGCAGGGCCGACACATCTACTTCAGGACCATTCCGGGCAAAATCCTCCCACTACTATCTCTCCTTACGGATTCCCGCGCCGCGTCATCGTCGGCCCTTTCCTCCGCCTCCAACTCGTCAAGATCCGCCTCACATAGCCCCTCCCAAGGTCCTAGAAAGCGAAATGGCAAGCGCTTAGAAAGCAAGATGAGGAACCAGTCGTCGGGCATGATCCCTTTTCTCCAGTCCTCGAAGCCTTCCGTCTCCTCCACGAACTCCGCGACTTGGAGGTCGACCGTCTTGCCGACGAGAGGCGACCGTCGTCCCAGATCCCGCGGCGCCACGGGGCGAAGGTCCAGGCCATGCCGGCGGAAGGAGCGCCAGATGGCGATCGCCTCGGCGGGGTCGTCGATTCGTAGCGCCTTGCGGCGCTGCAGCGCTTATCGGCGGCGTCGAGGAGCCGCTCGTGCTCGACCGCCCCGCGATTGCGTCGGACCACCGAATCGGTCTCACGGCTCGCGAGGTTCGCTTAGCTCCGCCGTTGCGCGAAGGGACATTTCCAGCAGCCTTGTTCAGGGCGGCAACTTACTTGACCGATCACCCCCGCGAGGGGCGTAGCGCTGCCGGAATGGCGGCCCTGCGGGACGTTGCCCAGACCTCGTTCCGGCGGAAGCACAGCAGCACTTGGTCGCCGAGGCTCGACGCGGCGAGCATGGGATCGACTTCGGCCCGCGTGAACGAGACCTCGGCGTCAAAACCGTCCGCCATGGGCGCCACGAAGAGTCTCCGGTGTTCGATCCATCCAGAGAACAGTCCCCGGGCGCCGATGGTGGTGAAGGCCTCCGCCTTGGGAGGCTGTGGAACCGAGCCGTTCGCCATCGGGAGGACCGTGGTCGACGCCCCGGTGTCCACCAGCATGAAGGCGAGGCCCAGGGGTTCCCGCCTCCAAGTCACCGCCGCCGTCCAACGGTCGCCGAAGGGTATCGCCTGGACGCGCCGAAAACCGAGCTCCCGCGGCAGGCTGGGACCGGCATCGTCCGCCCCCTTCGGAGCCGTGGCGTAGATGCTCCCGCGTCCATAGTCGACCAGCACGTCGCGGGTGGCGGCGAAATCCGCGCCGAGTACCCCCTCGGCCCCGTTCTTCCGAAGCATCGCCTCGAACTCGGCCCCGAAGAAGCCCTTTGGAACCGGCTGGAAGGTCACGTTCCCCAACGGGACGCGGCGACCCGTCCCGCCCGAGATCCGGACGCGGTGGGCGGCGGTCTCGCTCCGTGGACCCAGGAGGAAGGAGACGTTGGCGCCGGTGTCGAGGAGGAGGCGCGATCGGCGGGTGCCCCTGCCGTCCGAGCAGTCGACGTCGACGTAGGGAAGGCTCTGGGAGAAGGCGCACGGCAGGCCGACGAGCCCCTGGCCCTCCCAAGGGTTCGTCGGCTCGGAACGCCGGTGGGCGAGGAGGGCAAGGAGAACGTCGGTCATGGGCGTCACACTTGGAGGGGCCTATTCGCGACCCGAGCGTCAGTCCGTCTTACCCAATCTTCGCCGAGGACGCGCCCTAGCGTGATTCGTCAAGTAAGTTGTCGCCCTACAAAGGGTCGTTCGCCCCCCCGAAACGTTCGCCGCCTGGGCGCGGTCTTAGCCTCCCATGAGGTCGCCGCGGACGGGACGGACCGCGTCGATCGTTCCCTGCGAGCGAGGCGACGCCGAGGAGGAGTGGTATCTCGTCGGCGAGGGAGACGGAACGGATTACTTCGCCAGCCGCGACCTGCTAGGCCGGTGCGAGCGATACCCTCTACGCCCGCCCACGGCGGCGAGCCTCTTTGAGCGCGTGCGCAGCCAAGCCCTCGAGGGAGTGGTTCCCGCGATTGTGAAGGAGACCGAGGAGCTGTCCCTGGTCCACCGAGTTCATCGCGGGGCCGCGCCTTCTCGGGTGTGCTGCCTTCATCGCGACCCGCGGTACGCCTGACCCGGTTCTTCGCCTATGACGTCAGGTCCCGGCCACCGGAACCTGAAGCAGCGCGCCCATCCGCCGCAGGGAGACGATGCCGATCTCAAGGTAACGTTTCGCCCAGAGCGCGTCCGACTCATCTGCGTTCATTTCCAAGAGGCCCCTGGCCGAGAGCTTCGTGGCGTGGCGCGCTCGGAGAGCGCGCAGGACTTCCGTCCCGAGCCGCTGCATCTCTTTCAGGTCTTCCACGGACACCCCGTCGGGACGATCCACGATCCTCAGCCGACCCGCGGTCCCCGTCGGCTCGGCGACGAGGCCGACCCGAAGCAGGGCGCGCGTCACGGTGGGCACGTACTCGAGCCCGACCGTGAACTCATCGATCACGCCCCGCTTCCATCGTCTGAGGTTGCTCACGAAGCTGTCGGCCTGCTCGTCGGTCATCCCTTTCCAACCACCAGCCGCAGACTAGCACACTCTTGCGTCGCAGCGGATCGAGTGTGCCACGTGCGATACCGACTTGAGGGTATGCCCCGGGCAGTCCACGTCCCTTGTCTGAGCACGTGGGCGACGGAACGATGCGGGGCAAGCCGAAAAGGCCTCTGCATAATCTGCTTTGGTCGCCATGAGCCCGGGTAAGGGAAAGTGATGCCGAAGTCCCCTGCGGCTTTCGTGACACTCCTCGTACGAAACAGGAGAAAGGGCCGCATGCCGCCTGCGCAATCCTCATAGTAGAGTCGTGGGACCGCTCGAAGGAGGAATCGCCGACTCGATGAAGAGGCTGCAGGACACGGACCTGGACTCGGCACGGCGGGTGTACGTCTTCCCCGTCTCGCTCACCAACGGGCTGACGGTTCGCTTCGACTTCTCCCGGCATCGCGTGAGGGACGGCGACGCGATCCTTTCCCACCCTCCGCGCGACGGCCCCGATCCGGGCAGGCCCGCCGAGCGAGGCAGCCTCTCGACGACGGAGGCGGGCGAACCTTCCGGGCCAGCGTTCGTCGGTTACGGCATGGGCGCCGACGAGCGAGGCCGCAAGGACCCGACGACCGAAGACGGCGACGCGTTTGTCAGGGCGTACGCGGCGGCCCTCTTCGAAGAGAGCCGGCGCACGAGAGAGGCGGCAAGAGCGACGAGGGATCTCGCTCAAAGGGTCCGGGCGGCAGCGGAGGAACGACGCAAGCTCACCGGGCTCGGGCCGGCGCGGCTTTCGTCCACGGCCCCCGACAAGGCGGCGATGGTCGAGGAGACCCGCCACCTGCGCGAAGCGGCCCGAGGACTTCGTCTCGAAGGAGAGCTTCGTCGCGCCCGCAGCGCGTTCAATCCGTTCGATCCGCGTCTCTCCTAGGTCTGCCCGACTCTGTGTCGTCTCCGGTCGAGCGGCGGAACGCTTGCACAATCCTTCGTTTACCCATGCGTAAGCTTGAAGAAGAACGTGGCTCCCTTGCCCGGCTCGCTCTCAGCCCAGACCCTTCCCCCGTGGCGCTCAACGATTCGCTTCACGTTCGCGAGCCCGACGCCCGTGCCGGGGAACGTCTCCTGGTCGACGAGGCGTTCGAAAGCGACGAACAGCTTTTCGGAATGCCGAGACTCGAAGCCGATGCCATTGTCGCGCACGAAGAACACCCCGCCCTGCTCGCCCACCGCCACCGCCCCGCCCTCGGGCGAGAACTTGCAGGCGTTGTCGAGCAGGTTCGTGAGCGCGTAGCCCAAGAGGCTCGGGTCGCCAAGCGCCACCATGCCGTCTTGGACGCTCACCGTGCTTCCATTGTCCCAGCGCCGCACCACCGCCTCCGCCGCCTCCGCCGCGAGGGCCGTCATGTCGATCGTGACTCGCCGCACGTCGGCGTTCGCGAGGCGCGCGAATCCGAGTAGGTCGTCCACGATTCGGGCGAGCTTGTTGGCACCCTTCGCCTGCCGTTCCAGGAGCGAGCGCTCCTCCTCGGTCAGCCGCTCGGCGGTGTCCTCGAGGAGGATGCTGCTCGAGGAGACGATGGTCCTGAGCGGCGCGCGCAGGTCGTGCGCTACGGAGTAGGCGAACTCGTTCAGGTCACGGTTGGCACGCGTGAGGTCGCGCGTTCGCTCCTCGACGCGGGACTCCAGCTCCCGCTCGCGGCGCTGAGCCTCCGACGCGTCGTGGAAGTGGCACACCACGCCCCAGCGACCGTCGGGCATCGCGATCCGCTCGACCTTCCAGTCGTAGGCCTGCACCTCGCCCACGTCCGCCCGCCGCTCCACGGTCTGACCCTCATAGTGGGGCTCGCCTGCGTCGAGGCACCGGCGGAAGACGGCGAGGACCTCGCTCGCGGTGGGCTCGGGCCACACCGCGCGCACCACCTCGCCGAAGTCCCGCCCGAGAATAGGGGCGACGCTCTCGAACGCCCGCCTAGTGCCCTGGCTTGCGATCGCGAGGCGGAAGTCCGCGTCCACCACGTAGATCCCGAGCGGAGAGTCCGCGACGAGGCGCTCGAAGGTCTCCGCGCTCCGCCGGAGCGCGTCCTGAGCCTCCCTGCGCTCGTGGACGTCCTCCGTGGCGCCGTACCACTCCATGATCTCGCCCGAGGTCCCTCGTCTCGGTGCGGCGAACGACCGCATCCAGCGATAGACGCCGTCCGCTCGCCTCACGCGGTGCTCGAACTCATAGGTTCGTCCCTTCGCGATGGCGCGGGCGTACGCCTCGGCCATCGCGGGCAGGTCGTCGGGATGCTGAACCTGAGCCCATCCGCCGCCGAGCGCTCCTTCGCGGGTGAGGCCCGTGAGGTCGAGCCAGCGCTGGGAAAAGTCGGTGATGTTGCCCGTGGCGCCCGCGGTCCACGACACTTGGGGGTTGGTCTCGACGAGCCACCGCAGGCGCGCCACGTCGGCGAGCAGGGCCTCGCGGTCCATGTCCTCCGGCCTAGGATCGACACGGTCGGGAACCCCGCCGATTCCGTGGGCAGCGATGTCCCTCGCGGAGAGAGCATCCGCGTTCGATTCGCTCGCGGCAGGCTGGGCGTCCATGACGGTTGAGCGCATCGTACCCATCTTGGCAACGCGTACCGGACGAAGGCGACCTACATGAATAGAGATGAAGGCATAAAGCCAGAACGCCCCCTGCGCTCACCACGCGTGCAAGCGTCTCGCGAGGAGCGCGGGCAGAGTTCCATCTACTCTTTTCATCTAACGAACCGGCCCTTCCTAGCGCTTTCCTTTCCGAATGAAGAACGTCACCTTCCGTATTCCCGGGACGCAAGCCGTGCTGGATTGGGCAGACCCAAGGCGGAGTCCGCGTGCTCCTCGCACGAGCAGGGTAGCTCCGATCTCGGCGAGGCCGGAAGAGCTATCCCACGGGGCGCGACGTGGCCGCCGCGTCACCTATCTCTCGCCCGAAGTTATCCCTGACCTGACGCGACGTGTTTCCGCAGCCCGCGATCGTAAGGAACATGGCAAGGAGCCAAAGGGTGGTCACGCGTCTGTGTCCGCACCACGCGCGGCGACTCATGCCGTCCCGGCCTCGTCTTTGATCTCCTGAAGGATGTGTAGACCGCCCTTCTGCCAGTCGCTGGTGAACTGCTCCAGGCCGTTCTTGGTCAGCGGGT
>CAXUKB010000238.1:0-7738 GCA_964251345.1 uncultured Fimbriimonas sp.
CCTCTCGTTTTTGCCGCCGGAGACGAAGAGCGGCCTCGTCTATCTGAAGAACACGCTGATCATCGTGATCATGAGCGTGATCGGTACCGTGCTCTCGTGCAGCATCGTCGCCTACGCCTTTAGCCGCATGAGCTTTCCGGGCAAGAACACGCTGTTCGCGATCCTTCTGAGCACGATGATGCTGCCGGGTGCGGTCACGCTGATGCCCCAGTTCCTCATCTTCCGGCAACTCGGCTGGATCGACACGCTCTACCCGCTCTGGGTGCCCGCGTTCTTCGGCTCCGCGTTCAACGTGTTTATGCTTCGGCAGTTCTTTATGCAGATCCCGATGGAGCTCGAAGACGCAGCGAAGATCGACGGTTGCGGCTACTTGCGAACGTTCTGGACGATCATGATGCCGCTGATCAAGCCCGCGCTGGCGGTCATCGCCATCTGGACGTTCATGGGCGCTTGGAATAACTTTATGGGGCCGCTCATTTACGTGAACTCGCCCGAGAACATGCCGCTTTCCTACGCGCTCCAGCTCTTCAAGGGCGACCGCTCGGGCGAGCCAGGTCTCCTCATGGCGTTCGCGACGCTCACCATGCTGCCCGTCCTTGCCCTGTTCTTCTTCGCCCAGCGGTACTTCATCGAAGGCGTGACGCTCAGCGGATTGGGCGGAAGGTAAGAGGAAAGAGGGATTGTCGAGTCTGCCCAATCCCTCTTTTCCCTTTCGCCTCTTTCCTCAGAAGCCCATCGCTACGATGAGCCGGTCGAAGGTCTCCGTCGGTAGGCTGCCGCCGGTCGCGGCGTGGTGGCCGTGGCCGTACTCGGGCTCGTCGATTCCCAGCATCTCGCCGTAGCGCGCAAGAAGCGCGAGCAGGTCGATCCCGGCGTTGCCGCGCATCGAGAAGTTCGTCCGGCCGGGCACGTAGCCGTCGTTCGCCGCCATGATCGCGAACTTCGGCAAGCGGCCCCGCCAAGATTGGGCGATAAGCGGATGAACCCGCGCCGGACTGGAGAAGCGGATCATCGCGACGGGTTCGGTCTTCGAGAACTTCGGCCCGTTTCGCTTCGCCTCGTTCAACTCGCGCTTGACCTCGTCCGCGAAACGGCGAAGCACGTCGGCGTCCGGACCCGTCGCTTCGACGACCTCCTTCGGGCTCTTTGCCGCAGCGAAGATGCGGAACGCGGCGGGCACCGCCTGGTCAGGATCGGAAGAACGCTTGGCCGAATTGAGCAGGGACTTCGCGGCATCGAAGGCTCGCTTCGTACCGCTTGCCCGCTCGTCGTCGAGCGCGAAGTCGGAAGGTCCCATGTCGCCCTGGTTGCCGATGTTGGCTTTCCAGGCGTTCGCCTCGTTGCCGGCGACGTGAAAGGCGAGTAGGGAAGAGGTCGGGACCGGATCGAGCCCGTAGCCGCTGAGCACCGTCGCCCCTTCGGGCTCGCCGCGTGGATGGTGATGGTCGAGGAGCAAGGTCGGCACTCCGGGGGCGATCACGCGGTCGTTGATGCCCAAGTCGAGCACGAAGAGGCTTCCCGGGTTCTGAGCGGCGACGAGGGCCGCCGCCTCGTCGCCGAAGGCATTGCGCCCCTTTGGCGGCGTGAGGAAGCTCCTTTCCCGACTTCCGACCGCGTCCCACACAAGGCACGCCGCGCCGAGCCCGTCGACGTCGCCATCCGCGAGGACGACAACCTTACCGTCGGGGAGTCCGTCGATGAAGGCGAGGAAACGTTCGCGAAGCTCGTCGTAGGGCATGGTTTGAGGATGCGGGGGCAAGCCCACCCATCCTAAGGGTTTTCTACAACTGGAGGAAGGGTTTCATCTTCTCGAACTTCTTCGCTCCGATCCCTTTGACCGACATGATCTCCTCGATAGAGCCGAAGCGCCCGTGCTCCCTTCGGTAAGCGAGGATCTTCTGCGCGGTGGCGGGCCCCACGCCCGGGAGAGTTTCAAGCTCGGATTCGCTTGCCGTATTGAGCGACACGGGGCCGGTCGCCTTGCTCTTCGCGCTCCGGTGACCGTGTTCAGTGCGAGGCGACTCTTCGGGCGAAGCGGCGATGGAGGGTGGAGCGTCGCTGGCGGACGGTTCGTGAACGATTGTTCCATCGCTCTTGGGTGGCTCGTGCCTGGGCAGATCCCCAACGGCGGCCGGGAGATCGCCGCCGAGGGTGGGCGGCATCGCGGGCGGAAGGGGTGCGTAATGAGGCGACATCTCGCCGCCGCGATGCTTCCGAGACACTCTGGCGACCTCCACCGGCTTTTCGGAGGGGGCTGACTTCCGGTAAGGGACGTAGACTTGGTCGCCGTCGACGAGCCGGGCGGCAAGATTGATGGAGTCGAGATCGGCATTGGACTTCGCGCCTCCGGCCCGCTTGATCGCGTCGCCCACGCGTGCGTCGTTCGTCAGGTGAAGGAGGCCGGGGATTTTGACCGCGCCGGCCATCGCGACGACGACGAACTTCGGCGAAGTTGGCGTGGGCATCGGGATTTCCGTCGGCTTAGCATCTTGGCTCGGAAGCGCGCTGGTGGGCGGGGTCTTCCCGGAGATCGGCGCAACGCTGAGGGGAGCGTACGGCCGGAGGTGCTGCAACCCAACAAACGAGGCGCCCGCCAGCATCAGGGCGAAGGCGCCGTAGTTCGCCAACTTCGGTGTGGCCGGAAACACGATGGCATTATACGAAGCTCTCGCCTTCTCCGTAAGCGGTTTCCGACACGAGACCGCCCGCCCTCAACTCATTTGTGCGAGGAGCGCGTGCCGCCAGCCTCGAACGGAAACGGCGCACCCTTTGGCGCCGAGCGCATGGAGAAAACGCTCGAGGATGAGCACCCCGGCGGGCAACGTCTTCTCGCGTCCGGGTTCCATTCCGGGTATCGCCGCGCGCTGTTCGTCGGTAAGCGGCATCAGACGTCCGACCATCGATCCGATTTCGCCGTAGTTCAGCCACTGGCCATGAACGCGGTCGGGCTCCCAGGTCGTCATTCCGTCGCGAATCGTCACGAGGTTGGTGGCGGTAGCCCCGAGGGCGACCGGAGTGCCCCCAGGGTGGCCCACCACCCCCAGCAAGCCGTCGATCAGGAGGCTCGCCTCGAAGACGGCGGGACCGTCGGGCGACTCCGCGGCAAGGGGGCCGTCCTTAAGGGCGAGGGTGCCGATCGGGAAGCTGTGGTGAAACGCCTTCGACCATCCTTCCGAAGTCCGATCGGCGGTCACAAGTTCCGTGCTCTGCCCCCCAACGTCGACGATCGAGAGCCGCTCGATCCCCGCGAAGGTCGGGTCGTCGGCAACGGCCTGAAAACCCAATTCGGCCTCGTCGTCGCCGCTGAGGATTTCGACCGGCGTGCCTTGCGCGGCGGCGCGAGCCTGGAACTCGGGCGTGTTCGAGGCGATCCGAGCGGCCATCGTCGCGGCGGCACGGATTTCGGTCGCCCCGTGGCTTCGGGCCTCATCGAACGCCGTTCGCAATGCATCGAGCGTGCGGGACATCCCGGCTTCGGAGAGAAGGCCGCTTCGCTTGGTGCCCTCGCCGAGCGACGTAACCGCGCTCGACTCGAAGAGGGTTCGATCGCCATTGGCCACGAGCAGGAGGACCGAGTTGGAGCCGACGTCGACGACCGCTTTGGGCATAGGAGAGTGTAGCGGCGAAGTCCCCCTCGTCGTCTGCCTTCGACGTACGCCAGGCACGGACCTCCTATTCACGATCCGCTTCATGTGGCTTTCCGCAGAAGCGGCCGTCCATATGGGCGACAGATCAGTCTTGGGACGCGGAGTTGTGGTGATAACCGCCGAGGGTTCGCTGACTCTCCCTCTCCACCGCATCTGTTCTCGTATACTCGCGCCCAATGGCAACGCTGCTGGGCATCGACGTCGGCACCTCAGGCTGCAAGGTGCTCCTCATCGACGAGAACGGACGGATCCTGCGAAGCGCGGCGGCGGAGTACCCGCTTTCGACACCGAAACCGGGCTGGAGCGAGCAGAACCCGGAAGATTGGTGGCAAGGGGTCGTTTCTTGCTTACAGAAGATTGGCGAGCCGAAGCCCGATGCGATCGGCCTTACCGGCCAAATGCACGGCGCGGTGTTCCTCGACGAGCAGGATCGCGTCGTGCGTCCCGCGATCCTGTGGAACGATCAGCGAACGGCCGAAGAATGCGCGGAGATCGACGCGACCGTCGGGCCGGACGTGGTTCGAGCGACGACCTGCAATCCGCCTCTCACCGGCTTCCAAGCCCCGAAGCTTCTATGGCTACGGAACCACGAATTGTCGAACTATGCGAAAGTCAGAAGCGTTCTCCTGCCGAAAGACTACATCCGCCTCCGACTTACGGAAGAAAAGCGCACCGAGGTCAGCGATGCGAGCGGGACCGGCCTTTTCGACGTGCCGGGTCGCCGCTGGGCAACTTCCATGATGGCTGCGCTAGAGATCGATCCGGCGCTCTTTCCCCCTTGCGCCGAAAGTTTCTTACCGACGGCGACGACTCGAGAAGGGGCGGGCCTTCTGGCAGGGATTCCCGTCGTGGGCGGGGGCGGCGATCAAGCGGCGGCGGCCGTGGGAACGGGCGCGGTCGTGCCCGGCGTGGTGAGCGTTTCGCTCGGGACGAGCGGCGTCGTCTTCACCACGATCGAAAGTCCCGAATACGATCGAAGTGGTGCGGCTCACACTTTTTGCCACGCGAACGGGGGCTGGCACGCGATGGGGGTAATGCTGTCTTGCGCCGGGGCGCTTCGGTGGTACCGAGATACCTTCATGCCCGGCTTCTCTTACGATAGGGTGACCGAGGAGGCCGCGACCGCATCGGTGGGGAGCGAGGGGCTGACGTTCCTTCCCTACCTTAGCGGCGAGCGCACGCCGCACAACGACCCCTTCGCGCGAGGAGCCTGGGCGGGAATCTCCCTCGCGCACGGACGGCCTCATTTCGCCCGCTCGGTGTTGGAAGGGGCCAGTTTCGGTCTGAAAGAGGGCTTTGAGGCGCTTCGGAAGCTCGGGGCGCGGGCGGACGAACTTCGGGTGAATGGCGGCGGAGCGAAAAGCGCCTTTTGGCTGCAAATGTTGGCAGACGTATTCGAGACGCCCTGTACGACGCTCGAAGTGGACGAAGGGCCTGCTTTCGGCGCGGCGCTCCTCGCGGGAGTGGGAGCGGGCGTGTGGCCCGACGTCGCAACCGCCGCCGAGGCGGCGGTAAGACGAAGGGGAAGGATCGAGCCGAGCGGCGTCGATTACGCAGAGGCCTATGCGCGCTACCAAGGCCTGTACGCGGCGACGAAGGGGTGGAACGGCCACTGAACTCGGCCCCGGCTTTCGGGGAACCTGGCATGGAGACGGTTAAGGCTCGCCGCACCCGTGCTTAGAGCGCGGCGGATGCGACATAATAAGTCGTCTGTGCGGGAATCCGCGCAAGGCTTCTTTTAACGGAGCATCTCCAAGCACCCATGACCATCGACAACCACCCGACGCCCGTGGCCGACGAGACGGCTACCTCGGTGCCGACCACCGACGTGGCGTCCGACGCGACCCAGCCGGTTCCCGCGGCTCCCGACGCTCTCAACGCCGACCTTGGCGTTGCTTCTGCCCCTGAGGCTCCGACTGCGGAGGCCGTTGCCCCGGCATCCTCGGATGCCGAGACGACCGTTCCCGAGACGGGCGAGCCCATGTCCTCTGGCGAGTCCGCCGGAACCCCGGGTGAGCCGTTGCCGGGTAGCGACCCGATCGAGCCGAACGCTCCGATGGAGCCGACCGACCCAACCCCCGCGCCCACGTCGCCCAACCCTGAGCCGACCGCCCCGGTCGATCCGCAGGCAGGCATGGAGAGCGTTGCCGAGACGGCGAGTGACGCCGACCTCTTCGAGTCCTACATGAGCGCGATGGATCGCGGTGAGGACCCCGAGCAGGCAATCGACTCGTCGTTCAAGCGACTTCAGAAGGGCGATCGCGTCGAGGCGACGATTATCCAGGTCGAGAAGGACAAGGTCTTCGTCGACCTAGGGACCAAGGCCGAGGGTATCGTGCCGCTTGGCGAGCTCTCGGAGGAGAATCTCGAGACCGCGAAGGGTCACTTTAACGTTGGCGACAAGATTAGCGTCATCGTGATTCGGCCGGAAGGCGCCGAGGGCAACCCGATCGTTTCGAAGAAGCGTGCCGACTTTGAGGTCGTGTGGGACCGCATCGAAGAAGCGTTCCGCTCGCAAGAGATGATCGATGCGCAGGTCGTGGATCGTGTCAAGGGCGGTCTGGTGGTCGATGTCGGTGTGCGCGGCTTCGTGCCCGCGACCCACGTGGGATCGGGCAAGCTTCGCAACATCGAGAAGTACGTCGGCCAACCCCTTCAGCTCAAGGTCATCGAGATCGACCGCGAGCGGAAGAAGGTCGTCTTGTCGAACCGGCAGGCCGAAGAAGAGCGCCGTGCCTCCGCGAAGGAGAACATCTTCAGCGACGTCAAGCCGGGCGATAAGCTCGAGGGCACCGTTCGTCGGCTCACCGACTACGGCGCATTCGTGGACCTTGGCGGCGTCGATGGCCTCCTGCACATCTCCGAGATGAGTTGGGCGCGCATTAACCATCCAAAGGAGATCTTCAAGGAAGGTCAGAAGATCGAAGTCATGGTGCTTCGTCTCGATCCGTCGGCCGGTAAGATCTCGCTCGGTCACCGACAGGTACTTCCCGATCCGTGGAACGCGATCAAGGACAACTACAAGGTTGGCCAGACGCTGAAGATCACGATCGGCCGGATCGTCCAGAGCGGCGCGTTCATTAAGCTTCCGGAGGGTGCCGAGGCGTTCATGCCGGTCAGCGAAATGAGCTACCGGCGCATCAAGCGGCCGCAAGACGTGGTCGCAGAGCAGGAAGAGGTCGACGCTCAGATTATCGACCTTCGTCCTGAAGAGAGGCGCATGGTGCTCTCGATGCGCTCAATCGGCGGCGGTACCGAACTGAAGCCTGGAGCCACCGAGGCTCCCGGCGGCAGCGCCTACGAGCAGGAGTTCCGACGCCAGGGCACGGGCGCCCCGGGAATGGGTGCGGGCAAGGGACGTCCGATGGGCGGCGGCAAGGGTCGTGGCCGAGACGGCGGTTACGAAGAGTTCGAGGAGTCGCGTCCGCGCGGCGTATCGAGCGGCATCGGTGCGACGATCGGAGAGCGCCTTGGCGCCCTTCGTGGCCTACTCGGCAGCTCTCGAGAAGAGGAAGCGCCGGTAGAAGAGAAGACGGAAGAGTAACCTTCCACCTTCTCGATTCAGAAGGGTCGGGACTTTGATGGCTCCGGCCCTTTTTGCGATCGATGGACTTAGCGTTCAAGTGGATAAAAGTCGCCGCACTTCGATGGAATCGCCTTCCATCGAGGTGCGGCACCGCCTGGTTCTATCTCGAGAATGAACCTTTCCACGAAGATCTCATCTTTTCCCTTTCCGACGAGTGCCCGTGCGGGAACACGAGATTGCGAGAATAGCCGCATCTTTCGCGTTCAGTTGGAAAGGGCTCGTTCGGACAGTTTGTCGTTACGCCGCAGAAATGCTTTCTCTCCTGATCGCGACTTCGCTGGTAGTTCCTAGCCGAGTGCCGCCTGATCCGGCCACCTGCGTCGTTTCCGATTCCGCGACTTGCAGTACCATGGCTCAGATTAAGGCAATTATATCTCTGTAAATCTTGGGGCGGAGTTAACGAGTTCGCGTCGACTTCGCATCGTCGATGTTCTTCGCGAGAAAGCTGCCGAGTCTAAGCTGAGCTTATCGAGTACCCCGAAGGGGCTTTTCGGTCTCGTGCGTC
>CAXUKB010000239.1:0-7714 GCA_964251345.1 uncultured Fimbriimonas sp.
CGTCGACCAGTCGCCGGACATCGCTGAGAAGTACGGCGTCCAGGGCATCCCTCAGATGAACATCCTCAAGGGCGGTCAAGTGGTCGACCGGATGGTCGGCCTTATGCCGAAGGCTCAAATCGTCACCGCGCTTAAGCGCCACCTCTGATCCTTTCAGATCGCGTTGGAACGGGGTTGGGCCAAAGGGCCCAACCCCGTTCGCCTTTTCGGAGTCTAGAAAGGGGTGAAAAGACTTCCCACCCAGGCCGCTCTCGGTTACGCAAAGCGCCGGGGATGGATCGACGTCCCGGGCGGACTCTCGCTTATGCGCGACGCCGCCGTGCCCTTTGGCCTGAAGGCCCAGGCCCTTGGTCTCGGCTTTGTGCTGATGCTCGTGCTCGAAGCTCTGGAGTTCCCCCTCGAAGCCGCCGCCGAAGCCATGACCGGATTCCTCGCCACTCCGCTGATCGGGGCGATCGACGGCCTAGAGTTCCTCATCCTGCCGGTCTTGTTCGGCGCGGCGATCCTTTCGCGACTGGCCATGCGTCCCTCGGCGTCGCTTCGACGCTAACCCTCCGGAGGAGGGACGCAACCCTCCGGCGGGTTCCGCGGCCTAACGTCCCGAAGCTCCCTCCTCATCGTTCCGCGAGGTCGACGAGGAGGGGCTTGGACACCGGCCCTATGTCTCCCGCCCTCGCCTGCCTAATTGCCCAAACCTCCGCCGTCCCGTACCCTCCCGCCGAGATGGGGATCGCGATGGAGGGATATCCGTATCCCTACCCCGTCCGCTACTTCGAGACGAAGGACGGCAAGATGGCCTACATGGACGTGCCGCCTGTCGGCAAGCCGAACGGGAAGGCCGTCTTTCTGCTCCACGGCAAGAACTTTTTCGGCGCATACTGGCGCGGGCCCGCCGAGTGCCTGGCTAACGCGGGCTACCGGGTCGTCGTCCCCGACCGTCTCGGCTTTGGCCGGTCGGCCAAGCCCCTCATCGACTACACCTTCGATCTCTTCGCCGCGAACGACGTCGCCCTCGCCGACTCCTTAGGACTGAAAACGTTCTTCGTCGTTGGCCACTCGATGGGCGGCATGGAGGCTATGCGCCTCGCCCGCGCCTACCCGACGCGCGTCACCCGGCTCGTGCTCGAAGACCCCATCGGCCTGGAGGACTACGGCCAGTTCGTCCCTTACAAGACGGTGGATCAGCGCACGAAGGCCGAGCTCGACCAGACCGACGACGCGTACCGCGCCTACGTTTCGGCGTACTACGTCCGCAAGGATCCCGCCTCGATCGAGCCGTTCGTCGCGATTCGCGCCGCCCTTCGACGCTCGCCGGAGTTTCCCCGTTGGGCCGAGGTCGCGGCACGGACGACCAACACCATCCTTCAGCAACCGACGGTCTACGATCTGCCCCACATCGCCTGCCCGACCCTCCTCATCATCGGCGAAAAGGATCGCACCGCCGTGGGAAAAGGGGAGACCGACGCGCCCCTCGGAGACGTGCCGACCCTCGCCCGAAAAGCGGCCCAAGCGCTTCCCCACGGGCGCGTCGTCTTCGTGCCCGACGTCGGCCACATTCCACACCTCGAGAACCCGGAGCCGTTTTACAGGGCCTTGCTGCCATTCCTCGCGGAGTAAGGCCCTACTCCTCCGGGGCGGGCGGCCACGGCTCGCCGGGGAAGCGCAACATGCCGTACGGATGCTCCGACCGAGTATCGTGCCGATCGTCGAAGCCGACCCGAACGGCTTCGCTTCGGGCAAGCGCCATCGACATGTCTTCATGGACAAAAGGGTAGGTTCCTTGGCGGATAGGCCCCGGTCCGGTGCCGTGGTTTGAGCAGTAGGCGACGACGGTCCCAGGCACGGGTCGCGCCGGGACGTGGAGCCCGATGCCAGGAAGCTCGTCGCGCTTCGACGGAAAGGCCTGGTAATGGACGAAGTCCCAGGCGGTGATGGGATCGGGATTCGGTTCTCGACACCAGAGCACCCGGCCGTCCTCAAGGTAGGCGCTCATGGGCTCGAAGGTGTTGTAAGGATAACGGTAGTGGTTGTGCCCATTGTCGCGGGAAACCCACACGAAGCCGCGATCGTCGTGGTCGGCGCGGTAGAGGTTCAAGGCCGCGGCGAAGCCGTGCAGCCGCGTCCCGCAATCGGTGAGCTTCGCCCGATCTTTGCTTCGCGCGAACACCGGTTTGTTCATCGCACCGCGCCCACCGAGAATCGCCACCACGACGAGCAGTTCGGTCAAGCTGAAAGCGCGGCGGGCCATGCCTTATCGACGCGCCGACTCACCGCGATCGTTGCGTTCAATTAGAACCGGCTTGCCATCGCGCCACATCGCCATTTTCAGCATCTTCGATCGGCGGATTCGCCAAGCTCCGGATGTGAGCGTCCAAGTGTCCTCGACGGTGGAACGAAGTTCCGTCGGGTGGAATTTTCCGTCCGGCCCGGGGAGTCCTCCCGTGAAACGTCCGTCCACGGTGGCCACCGTGTCGGCCCCTTCGAATCGAAGTCGAAGGACCTTGCGGGGCCATCGAGCGTCTTGCGCTCCCAGGATAAGGCCTCGGAAAGAATCGAGCGCGGCGGCGCGCCCCAGGATCTTGCCCTCCGGGCTCATTGTGGAGAAATCCCCGGCCAAGAGGTTTTCGAGCAACCTGATGTCGCGCTTTCGATAGCCTCGATCCAACGCGTCGTAACGGGCCTGGATCGTCTTACGGGTGTCTTTAAGATTGACTTGGAGAGCGAGGAAAACAACGACGGGACTCATTGCCCGCCTCCTAAGAGACGGATTTCCAACCGTTCGATCCTTCCGTCCCGCACGACGTACTCGTCCTGCCCTTTGAGGGGTGCTGGCATTACCGACGCCGTGCAGGTCCAATCCGCCAGAATCCGGTCACCCTCGGTATCGATTCGATCGAGGACGAGACGGAAGTCGGCCGGCCGGGGTGCGGCCATCATGGCACGATAGCACTCACGAATCGCGGCTTGGCCTCGGTGCTCGCGCGGAGCGCCCGAGAACGATTCAACGAGCACGCCGTCTTCCGCAAAGAGGTCGATCATCCGATCTTCGCCCTTCGCACCCGCTTGCATTGCCTCGTAGACGCCCTGGATGGCATTCGTATCCTCTTCGTTCAGCATCGTATAATCCTCCAACTTGGAACCCTCTCTGGACAATGCGGCGCTCGAGCGTTTGCGGGAGGCCGTAAGAGACATTCGCGAACACGACGGCGGATCGGTTCCGCACCGCGCCCTGCTGGCGCTGAGCGAGAGCCTTGGACCAGGGTCTCGCGTGACTCTCGATCTTCGCGCGGCCGCGACGATCGGCGTCCCTCTGCTTGTGGTCGGCCCGGCCCGCGTTCCACCGCCTCCGGAGCTCTCGCCTCGTGAGCAGGAAGTGGCCGCGCTGATCGCCGACGGACTGACGAACAAAGGGATTGCCCTTCGACTCGGCCTTTCTCCCGCGACGGTCAAGGACCACGTGCATCGTATTCTCCAGAAGACGGGCCTCTCGAATCGCGCGGCGATCGTCGCCCACCTTTCACGGTAAGCCCCGTCGTCTTTATTGTGCCGGGCCCGTTCGGGGACTTCCTATCCATCTTTTGGCGGGGGTGGCGGAACCCGAAGCCTAGGCGGACCTTCGTACGGGGTAACGCCATGTCCATCAAGCTTAAGCCTCTGAAGCAGCAGACGATCGTCATTACCGGCGCCTCGAGCGGAATCGGTCTTCTGACGGCGAAGGAGGCGGCGAAACGCGGGGCGAACGTCGTGCTCGTCGCGCGCAACGAGGCGGTGCTCGACCGGGTCGCGCAGGAGATCAACTCGGAAGGCGGCCACGCGATCGTCGTGGCCGCCGACGTCGCGGACCGGGAGGCGCTGGAGAAGGTCGCGACCGCCGCCGTCGAGCGGTTCGGCGGGATCGACACCTGGGTCAACGACGCGGGACTCGGTCTTTTCGGCAAGCTCGAGGACACCGACACCGACGACGCCAAGCGGATGTACGACACCAACTTTTGGGGCACGGTGAACGGTTCGCTCGTCGCCCTCAAGCACATCAAGGCCAAAGGTGGCGCCCTGCTCAACCTTGGCAGCGTGGAATCCGACACGACCACCCCGCTCCAGGCGATGTACGCCTCCAGCAAGGCGGCGATCCAAGGCTACACCGACGGACTGCGGACCGAGCTCGCGTCCGAGGGGGCCCCCGTGTCCGTCACCCTCATCAAGCCCTCGGCGATCAACACGCCGTTCGGCCACCACGCGAAGAACTACACGGACAAGGAGCCGCAACTTCCGCCGCCGGTCTATCCGCCGGACGAGGTGGCGTACGCGATCTTGCACTGCGCGGAGCACCCGCGCCGGGACATCATCGTCGGAAGCGGCGGGCGCATGATGAGCGGGATGCAGTTCCACACGCCGGGGCTGATGGACAAGATCAATGAGAAGGTCTTGATCAACATTCAAAAGCGGGGCGAACCGCCGCGCGATCCCGAAGGGACGCTCTACCAGACGGGCAGCACGGGCGAGGTGTACGGCGACGAACCGTTCAAGAAACCGGGACCCAGCCTCTACACCCGAGCGACGTTGAACCCCATCGCGACGAGCGCCTTCGTCGTCGCGGCGGGACTCGCGACGGCGCTTTTCGTGTACCGTGGCGAGGTTCGCAAGCGCTTTTTCTGAGAGGCCGCTCAGTGGGCTGTAAAGATGCCAACCGATCGAAGAACGACCCAACAAGCTCTTCCCTCTTCCCTCTTCCCTCTTCCCTCTTCCCTCTTCCCTCAGAAATGCTCTCCATCCCACGCGCTGGTCTGCCAGTTGTCGGGGACGTGGCTCTCGAGGATCCATTCCGGGAGGTTGAGTTCAAGATCGCGGCAGAGTCCTTCGGCAAAGGGTTCGTAGGACGTCCGCATCGCGGTGAGCGGCCCCATCGACTCGGGCAAGTCGGGCAGAAGGCCACGGAGTCGAGCGTAGCCGTCGGCATCGAGGCGGCCGTCGCCGTGGGGGGCGGCGTTGAGGATGTAGGCCAAGTCGACGAGCAGATGGCGGGCCATCGCGAAGGTCGCGTGCGCCTGCATCCGGAGCCCGGGCGACGCGTTGTCGCGGACGGCGATCAGGGCGCAGGCGTCCATAATCGCTACGACCGAGCGGAGCCACGACTGCTCGTCGTGCTGTGAACGGTAGTACGCGAGAATGGGATAGCTCAGGTAACCCTCGAGCAACGCCGAGGCCTGAGCTTCCCAATCGTTCAGGAACACGATGAGCTGATCGGGACAGTCCGCGTGACGGCGAAGCAGTTCGACGCCCGTCGGGTCGCCGCCCGCGCGGGCGTCGAGGCGAAGCATCGTCTGTTCGCGGCGGGCGAACGGGCCGTAGAGCACGGGGATGTAGCCGACGATGAGGGCAAGAAAGATAAATCCGGTGAGCGCCTCCCCCACCGCAAGGGTTCGCCCAAGGCCGCTCGTAGGCGTGAGGTCGCCGTAGCCGAGGGTGAGGAAGGTCGTGCCGGAAAGGTAGAGATAACTCGGAAAGTGGCCCGTCTCATCCGGATGCGAGAGCGGCGTGCCTGCGCCGTACTGAAGCAAGGCGAGACCGAGGATCATGATCGCCGCCCACAGCGAAACGAGCATGAGGAGCGCGGCGGGCGCGAAGGCCGCCAAAACCGCCGTTCGCAGCTTTCCGCAACGCCGGCCGACGACCCGGACGAACGCCCACCCCGAGTAGAGGAACGTGACGCTCAGCCGGAGCGGACGCCCGACGCTTCGGGGCAGCACGATCGTGGCGAACGAGTCGTATAACACCCCGACGACGAGGATCAAACCGAGCAAAAACGCCACGAGCTATTGTGGCGAGACTCTCCAAAGTCTCGCATCGGTGAGATTTTCTGTGTAAGTTTCGGCGATGGACTTCGATGCAGAGGCGCGAGGATCGGGAGACCCTCACCCCCTAGAAATGCCACAATAAGGGTCTCCGATGGAGCCCTTGGACCTCGATTCCCTCAATCCCGAGCAGCGCGAGGCGGTGACCCATCCCGGCGGTCCGATGCTCATCTTCGCGGGAGCGGGCTCGGGCAAAACGCGCGTCATCACCTACCGGATCGCCCGCCTGCTTCAGTCGGGCGTTTGGGGATCGCGCATTCTGGCCGTCACCTTTACGAACAAGGCGGCGCGGGAGATGCGCGAGCGCCTCGAAGGCCTCGTCGGCGAGGCCGCGAAGAACATGTGGGTGGGCACGTTCCACGCCCTGTGCGCCCGCATCCTGCGAATCGACGGCAAGCACATCGGCCTCGATCCGAATTTCGTCATCTATGACGACGGCGACCAACTCGGCCTGATCCGCGAGGTGTTCAAGGCGAAGGAGATCGACGACAAATCGATCCAGCCCCGGGCCGTACTGAACGAAATCTCCAACGCCAAGGAGAAGCTCATCACCCCCGAGCGGTACATCGAGAACGCGACCGGCTTTTTCGAGCGGATCGTGGGCGACGTGTACAAGTCCTATAACGCGCTCCTGCAAAGAGCCAACGCGCTCGACTTCGACGACATCCTCTACTTCGTCAACCGGCTCTTCGAGCAGCGCAAGGACGTTCTCGACAAGTACCAGGAGCGATTCCTGCACGTCCTCGTAGACGAGTACCAGGACGTCAACTTCGCCCAGTACTCCATCGTCCACGCCATCGCGGGCAAACACAAGAACATCGTCGTGGTGGGCGACGATGATCAATCAATTTACGCTTGGCGCGGAGCTGATGTTAAGCTTATTTTGCGTTTCGGATCAGACTACCCGGACGCCAAGGTCGTCAAGCTGGAGCGGAACTATCGCTCCACCAAGACCATCCTCGCCGCCGCGAACGAGGTGATCAAGCACAACCGCTCGCGCGCACGAAAGGAGCTCTGGACGGAGAACCCCGAGGGCGTTCCCGTGACGCTCACCCAGGCGGGAACCGAGCAAGACGAAGGACTGCGCATCGCGGAGCGGATCAACGCCGACGTGCGCCGGGGACGCCGCAAGTACCGCGACTTCGCCGTCCTCTACCGAACGAACGCCCAGAGCCGAACGATGGAAGAGTCGTTCCTGACCACGCGCATCCCGCACGTGCTCGTCGGTGGCCAGCGCTTCTACGAACGCAAAGAGGTCCGCGACATGCTCGCGTACCTGCGCCTGACCTTCAATCCGCGCGACGACGTGGCCTTTCGCCGCGCCGTCAATACGCCGCCCCGTGGCATCGGTCCCGGCGCCCAGGGCAAGATCGAGGAATCGGCGCGCGGTCGGGAGGTCTCCTTGCTCGCGGCCTGTACCGATCAGGAGCTTCAGGGCTCCCTTCCGAAGAAGTCGGCCGGCGCCCTGCGGGCCTTCGTCGGCGCGGTCGAAGAGGCGCAGCAGATCGCGGAAAAGGGCGTGGTGACGCCGATCATGCGCTCGCTTCTCACGAGCAGCGGCTACGTCGACATGCTCAAGGCGGAGCACTCGCAAGAGTCGCTCGCCCGTCTCGAGAACCTTCAGGAACTGCTCAACGTCACCGCCGAGTACGATGCGACGAGCGACGAACCTTCTCTCCTTGGCTTCCTCGAGAGCGTTTCGCTCGTCGCCGACGTCGACGCTCTGACGGGCGACGGCGACGCGGTCACCCTGATGACCCTGCACGCCGCGAAGGGACTAGAGTTTCCGGTGGTGTTCATCTCGGGCATGGAGGAGGGCGTTTTCCCCCATTCCCGCTCGCTCACCAGCGACACCGAGTTGGAGG
>CAXUKB010000240.1:0-6066 GCA_964251345.1 uncultured Fimbriimonas sp.
ACTTGGCCCTCGAGGGTATCCAGCCGCCGTTCGATCCGCGCCAGCCGCGCGAGGATCTCCTCGTTCATGCCTTGTTGTAGCAGACCCTTTGCGACACGGTCTCCCGTGGCGGAGGAACTCGGGACCTGGCGCTTTCGACGACGGAATCGTGTCTTCGGCGCGTCTTCTGGCGTCAGACTATAACGGTGGGATAACGGCGTTCCGCCTTAGGCCCCACCATGCCTTCCCTCAAGCCGATCCACGCCGTCGCACTCGCGACGCTCGTCGCCATCCTCGCGTTACTCCCACTCGCGTTCGTGACGGTGCCGCCGATGGTCGACTACCCGAACCACTTGGCGCGTTGCGCGATTCTCGCGGACCTACCGGCCTCCGCGGCCCTGCGCTCCATGTACGAGCCGCGCGGCGAGCTTCTTCCCAATCTGGCGATGGACGCGGTCGTCGTTCCGCTTTCGCACATCATGTCGCCTTTTACGGCGGGCAAAGTCTTCTGCGCCCTTGTGATCCTCGGCACGCTTGCCGGGGGATTGGCCCTCTCCGCGGCCCTCAACCGGCGGATCACGCTTTGGAGCTTCGCCCCCGCGCTTCTTCTCTACAACCACATCCTCATTTATGGCTTTGTGAATTACCTATTCGGATTGGCCCTGATGCTGCTGGGCCTCGCCGCCTGGGTGCGGATGCGGGAGGGGCGTCCCGCCGCACGGCTTGCGGTCGGAGTCGTCTTTGCGGTCGCGTTGTTTCTTTCGCACCTCATCGCCCTTTTCCTCTTCGGCCTGGCCGTCGCGGGCTACGAATGGGATCGCTGGCTCGACGCGCCGCAACGAAGCGGACGGTCGCTCGTCCGCGCCGTTGCGGGCGTCGCGGCGGTGTTCGTGGTGCCCACCGCCTTGCTCGCCATAAGCCCGACGCACGCGGAGGCGTCGGCCTACAATCCCTCGACGCTCGGAGACAAGGTCGACATGATGGTCGGCATTCTGCGCACGGACGGCAATCGGCTCGACGCCCTGTTCAGCCTCGTCGTGCTTCTCGCCATCGTCGGCCTGGTCGCCACAAAGGCGGTGCGCGTCGCCCGCCCGGTCCGGTATTCGATTCTTGCCGTCGTCGCCGCGTTCCTGCTTCTCCCCGACATGTTCGCGACCTGCGCTTGCGTCGACGTGCGCATTCCCATCGCGTTCTGCCTCCTCCTTGCCGCGGGAACGACGATCCCTTCCCTACCCTCTCCCGGCGTGAAAGGCGTCGCCTTCGCCAAGGGGTGTCTCGCGGCCCTCGCCCTTGCCTTCGTGGGCCGCTCGTTCCAGATCACCCGCGACTGGCGTTTTGCCGAGGCGGGATCCCATTCGGTGCTGCAAGACCTTTCGGCCCTTCCGGACAAGGCGACCGTGTTCCTCGCCGCCGACGATGACGAGCCGATCTTCAATGAGCGTGCTTGGTCGCCGCCCCTCGTTCACCTCGCCGTGGCCGCGGCAGTCGAGAAGCCTCTCTTCTTTCCTCAGATCTTCGCCTTGCCTCGCCAACATCCGCTTGCCGTTCGGCCCGAACTGCGCGAGCTCGAGCGATTCCAGAATACGGAGCCGTTCCCTTTCGACGATCACGAAGATCTTCAGGGGGTTCTGGACAACGTTCACAAGGAGGCCGCAAGCCTCACCGCCGTTCCGCCAGGCCTCGGGGCCGACCCGGCGTTCTACCTCTTCGTCCTCACCCAGCCTAGCAAACCGATCGACGGAGGTTGGAAGGACGCCCGCCTCGTCGTTCGGCGACCGCGTTACGCCCTTTTCCGCATGACGAACCTAGAGACGGCCGCCCTCGCCCGCCGCCGCCTATGGGATGCGCAGAAACGACGCGCCGCAATTAACCGTGTCGCTCGATCGTAGGTGAATCACCTACGATCGAGCGACGGCACACCTCGTTTCGAACTCGACGATCGATTAGGCCGGGACGGCCGCCATTCGCTCGAGCGTCGCAACGGGATCGAGGCTGCCGGTAAGGGCACGGCCCACGACGAGATAGTCGGCGCCGTCAGAGATCGCGGTTCGCGCGTCGCCTACCCGTTTTTGGTCGTGAACCTCGCCCGACGCGAGACGAATTCCGGGGGTGACGATAAGCCCCCGCGGCCCAATCGCGAGCCGAATCGGGCGGACCTCATGGGCGGAGCAGACCACGCCGTCGAGGTCGCAGTCCACGGCAAGGCGAGAAAGATAGACCATGTGCTCCTCAATCGTGCGGTCGACGCCGAGGTGGTCGGTCAGGGTGTGTTGATCCAGGCTCGTCAGCACCGACACGCCGAGGATGCAGGGTCGCTCTTCATCGCTGAAGGAGCGCGCCTCCGAGGCGGCCGCGGCCATCATCGCGGGACCGCCCGATGTATGGACGGTGACCATCCATGCCCCATGGCGGGCCGCCTCACGCACCGCGAGGCCAACGGAGTTGGGGATGTCGTGGAACTTAAGATCCAAGAACACTCGCTCGGCGCCCGCATCGCGCAGGCGAGCGATCACGGATAAACCGTGGGTGAGGGTCAGCGCGTGGCCCACCTTGAAGGCGCGCACGTGGCCCTTGAGGAGGCGGATCGTGTGGACCGCCTCGTCGAGGTCCGACGTGTCGAGGGCGCAGATAATCTTTCGTCCGAACGCGTCCATAAAATCTCCCGGCTCCAGTGCCGTTCACTTTATTGTCACCTATTTCTTCGTTTCCATGTGAACTTTCGCCGCGCTTTCGTCCGTCGCCCCCGCAACGGCCAGGGTGAGGGCTGCCCCCCGCCCGGGGGGCACCCCCGCCAGCAAGCCGGTGACCGCGTCCGAGTCCATCAGCGCGAGAATGCGTCCCAGTTGGGCTTCCGGCCACTTTCCGACGATCGCGGCGAGCCGGTCCGCGGGCATCTCGGCCCAAAGCGCCGCGAGCTTCGCCTCGCCCGGGCCGGTGTCGGGCTTGGAGGGTCGGGGGGTGAGCTTGGCCGGCGTCGCCATCTCGGCCTGACGCGCCACCGAATCGGCGAACGTCAGATAGGACGCGAAGGGGCCACCTTTACCGTCGTCTTTGGGAGCCTTAACCGCGACCTTTTTCTTGCCGAAGGGCAGAAAGGGAATCTTCACGAAGCCCAACATCGCCAGCCCTACCGCGCTTCCGGCAACGAGCAGAACGAGCGGCAAGACGATGAAAAGCACCTTCTTCAGACGCTTCCTCCCGAATGGTTGAGGATCCGAGTCACGTAATCCTGCGTCTCGCGCGGCCACTCGCCCGGAGAGCGTCCGTTGACGCGGCCGAAGCCGGCGTTGTACGAAGCAAGAGCGCGGCTGACATCGCCATGATTGACGTCGAGCATCCGGCGCAGGTACTTCGCGCCTCCCTCGAGGCTCTGGGCAGGATCATAGGGGTCGGTGACGCCAAGATCCTTCGCGGTGCCGTCCATGAGTTGACACAAGCCCTTCGCGCCGACCTTCGAGGTGGCTCCCGGATTCCAGCCGCTTTCTTGAGCGACGAGCGCCTTGAACACGGTCGGGTCCACGTCGTTCCGCGCCGCCGCACTCTCGGCCATCGCGCGGAGATCGGAGGATCCGCCGATCGCCCCCGAAAGCGGGTTCGGGCCGAGAGTGGTCGGAACGAGCGGCCCGGCGGCGTTCGCCGTGTCAAGCATTTGGGCGAAGCCCGGGGACGTACGCGGAGCCGGAGGGGTGAGGGCGTTGAGCCGTCGCCCGATCTCGGCCATCCGGTCGGCCACGCCCTGCGCTCCCAACATGCTCACCGCCCCTTCCGTCCGCCCGCGAGAACCGCCCACTCGTCGAGATCGGCCTGTTCGCGACGAGCCTCTTCCCGAACCCATTCTTCGTGAGCCGACTCACGAAGCTTCGCGAGAGCCTCGGCCGCCACGCGGGCCACTCGCCACTCCTCCGCGGCCTTGGCCTCGTCGTTGGCCATCAGCGCCAAGCGGTTCTGTGCCGACTCGACGTCGCGATCGAGCGCGGCGTGGCAGGCTTCCAAATCGAGCCGAGCCGCCAAGCTCCCGGCAGGCTGGGCGGTGAGCGATTTTCGCTGAGCCTGAAGGTGGTCCAGTTCGGCCTCCGCCCCTTCGCGCGCCTCTCGAGCGTAACGGAGCGACTCACGCGCCCAATCCTCCTCAAGGCGACGGTAATCGAGAACCCGTTGAAGCGAGAAGGCGAACGCGGGCATATCGAGGTTTTAGGCCGTTTCGACCGGGGTCTTTAGGATCGAAAAGAGGATCTTTAGGTTTTTGGGGACCTTTCCATCTAAAATCGACCATCGAAAAGCGACAATCCTCCCTTGCCCGGCTCCTGGTGCGGGTCGCGGCCGAGTCGACGCCCGTCGGCTCGCTGTCCGTGATCGTCGATGGAGCGCGCGAGTTGCTCGGCGCGCGGCACGTCCTCCTGGCCCGATTGAACGTCGAAGGCGGATACTTGGAGACGGCCGTCCGCGCGGGCGAGGCGCCCGACGATGCCCCGCCCCGGCCGCGTATGCCCGTGCAAGAAGCCGAGACGAGCATCATCGGCTCCGTCGCCGCGGGCGGGCGGACACGGGCCAACCTCGGCGACTCGCCCGAGTTCCGCCCCCTGTTCGAGTCGACTCGCTCCGAGATCGCGGTCCCCGTGCGCGACCGTCATGACCGGCTCCGCGCGGTTCTCCACGCGGAGAGCGACCGCGAGGGTGCCTTCGACGCCGACGATCTCGAACTTGCGGATTCCCTTGCTGCCCTTGCCGGCGCGGTCCTCGCCCGCGAATCAGCCTCCCGGCGCGAAGAGGCCCTCAGCCAGATCGCGAGCGCCCTCGATGCCGTGCGCAGCGAAGAGGCGCTGATCGACCGCGTCATCGGCGTCGCCGAAGGGGTCCTTCGATTCCAGGCCTGCTCGATCTTCTTGCTCGACGAGCGAACCGACCGCTTCGTGCTCCGTGGCACGACGAGCGTCCTACGGCCCAGCATTGGGCTTCTCACGTACGCCCGCAGCGAAGGATTCACCGGGTGGGTTTGCGACCAGGGCCAACCGATCCTGCTCGACGACCCGCAAGGCGACTCCCGCTGGCGCGGCAAGTTCGTCGAGATCCCGAGCCACGACATCGCGAGCTTCCTCGCCGTGCCCATCGTCAAGCGCGGACGAAGCTGGGGGGCGATCCGGGTTCTTCGTCGCAAGACGAAAAATCGCTATCTCGACAATCGATTCACCACGGACGACCTCCGCCTGATGCAGGCCGTCGCCGACCAGTTTGCGACGGGCCTCGAGAACCTGCGGCTGTATGAGAACACCGTCCGAGGAGAGCGCATGGTGGCCTGGGGCGAACTCAGCGCGAAGAGCAGCCACATGATCGGCAACCGCGTCTTCGCCCTTAAGGGCGATGTCAACGAACTGGGGCACCTCTTAGGAGATCCCCAACTCGACGTCGATTCTCTCAAAGGTCTTCATCGGGATCTCCGCGCGAATCTCGTCCGCATCGAAGAAATCCTTCAAGACTTTCGAGATTTCGTGACCGCGACGCAGCTCGACCGCCAGCCCGGCGACCTGAACGCGCTCGTGCGCGAGACCGTGGAGGAGGTGTTCCCCAAGCGCACTCAGGTCACGCTCGACCTCCGCCTCGGCGACGTGCCGAGCATCCGCTTCGACGGCAAGAAACTCCGCCGGGCGATCAGCGAACTGGTCGAAAACTCGTTTCATTACATGGACGACGGAACGCTTCGGGTCGAGACCGGAACGACGGCGGAGCAGGCTTGGATCGAGATTCAGGACAGCGGCCCCGGCGTCTCCGAGGAGGAGAAAGGGCGGATCTTCCAGCCCTTTTTTACCGGCCGAGTGAAGGGAATGGGCCTGGGTCTCTCGATCGTCAAGGGCATCGTCGACGCCCACGGCGGCGAGGTCCGGGAGGTCGGGGTGCCTGGGGAGGGAGCACGTTTCGTAATCCTGCTTCCGATGGAAGCTTGATCAGGTCTGCTAACCCCTCACCTTTTCCCGGGTCGCCGCCAAGTTGGCCACGCGTGCCCGGGTCACCAAGTCCCACTTGGGGCGGTCGTTCACGTCCACGAAGCCGAAGGCGTAGTGCTCGCCCTGAGCGGCCTGGGGCCCTTTGCCC
>CAXUKB010000240.1:6076-7693 GCA_964251345.1 uncultured Fimbriimonas sp.
CCGGTCCGCGCCCGGTGACGGGCTCGGCGCGATACTGGAACCAGAGCGCGCCGATGCAGTAGGGATCCTTGCTCGCGGCGGCCACCGTCTCGGCGTACTTGCGGCCGGAGTCGGCGTCGGTCTCGGTAAAGACGCTGTACCGGCCGTAGCCACGGGTGCCGCCGTACCATGCCGGATAGCTGAACTCGCCGAGCAGCGTCGGCTTATCCGTTCGCCGCTCGCGCGTCTCCATCCCCGCATAGGCGTCGCTGTAACGGTCGTAGCCGATCACGTCGCAGTAGGGCGCGATGAGGTCCCAGTCGCTTTCGTTTTGCCACCAACCGGGGACGACCCAGTAGCCCAGATAAAGGTGGTTGGGGTCGATCGACTTCACCGTGTCGTAAAGAAACTTGTAGTAGGCGGCGGCGTACTTTTTCCGCGCCGCCTCGGGCTCAAGCCCCGCCAGCGCCGCTTTCGCAGGCGCATCGGCTCCCTTCTGGATTTTGTCGATCTCCTCGAGGGTCACCGTCTCGTCGTACTCGTTGCCGATCGAGTTGCCTACGACCCAAGCGTCGCCCTTGACGGTCGCGAGTTGGCGGGCGAGACTCGCGCGGGCCGCCTCACGCGCTTTGGGGTCGAACGGGTCGAGGTGCCGAACGAGCTTGGTCCAGTCGGCGGAGAGATCGGCGACGCGCGGTACCCCCGCGACGGACTGCGCCCACTTGCCCATCCCGGTAAAGCTCCACTGCGCCAGGCGCGTCTTCATCGAGCTTCGCGCCTTTTCCTGCCACCCCTCGCCATATTTGCGCTGGAGACTCCAGCCGATGGGGGTGAAATAGTCGGCGTCGTCGCTCCAAACGCCCTTCTGCCAGAGATCGCCCTTGGGGGGCAGGGCGGCGAAGATCGACTCCCGGCCGGTGGTCGGCGTAACGTCCCAAAGCGGCGCGGGGGTGGTGCAGAGTCCTGTGTAGAATAGCGGATTGCCCTGCGGCGAGACCATTGTCCACCGGCCGTCGTGCTTCACCACGCGATAGAAGCCGCTCGCCTTCTCGTGCCAAGGCGCGCTCTTCAGCCCGCCGTAAGGATCGAGATTCGGACTTCGCGTCCGTGCCTTGCTCCGCATCGCCTCGTCGGCGATCGTGGCCTGGAGGTCGGAATCGGATCGCACCCGATGGGGCATCTCCGCATCGACCACCTGTCCAAAGGCATCGACGATGCCTTTCCCAAGGGTGGGAGGAGCGGTGATCGCGACGTCGAACCGGAGGTCCACGTTCGAGAGCGACGGACGGTCGAGTTTCTTCTCCAGCGGCCGCTCGAACGCGTCGAGCGCGGCGGGCGGAAAGTCCCCTGCCTCCGCGCCATTGGAGGTGGTCAGCGCGTAGTGCCGGCGCACGAGCCGGTATATGGTGGGCGCGGCAGCCCAATCGGGATAACGCCCTGCGACGACCGGAGCGACTTGCGGGTCGAGCTTGGCATCGACCCGGCCCACCTCGTTGCCGTCGATGCTCAGCGTGGCGCCGTCCGGCCCGATCTTCGCCCGGATGTCGAGGTTCTGTCCGATCCGGAAGCCCTTCTTTTCGGTGAAGTGCCAATCCTTGCCGTCGGCCACCCCAAGAATCAGCCGGGGCGATTCGACCG
>CAXUKB010000241.1:0-7690 GCA_964251345.1 uncultured Fimbriimonas sp.
CCACACGAGGGCGGTGCCGTTGCCCTTCTGACCCGCCGCGCTGTGGACGCGCGTCACCTGAATCGCCTCTTCCAGGCCCAGCGGCGGCAGGATCGTCGGCAAGCGCCGGGCGAGCATCGTCTTGCCCGAGCCGGGCGGCCCGGACATCAGCATGTTGTGGCCGCCCGCCGCCGCGATTTCGAGGGCGCGTACCGCGTGGCGCTGGCCTTTCACGTCGCGGTAGTCCACCGCGTACTCGATCGCGCGCGCTTCGGGTCGCGTGTCGAACTGGACGGGCTGCAGGTCCGGCGAGCCGTTCAGCAGTTCGACCGCTTCCAGCAGCGTCGAGACGCCGTACACCTCGACGCCCACCGCGACCGCCGCTTCGGGACCGTTCGCGGCGGGGACGACGAGCCGAGTAAAGCCCCGCTCGGCGGCCATGAGCGCCACGCTCACCGCGCCGTCGATGGGCCGCAACGCGCCGTCGAGTCCGAGTTCGCCGAGGAACAGGGTGCCCTCGAGTTCCGATCGCGGCACCTGGCCGGTGACCGCGCAGAGCGCGATCGCCATGGGCAAATCGAGCCACGGGCCTTCCTTTCGGATGTCGCCCGGGGCGAGATTGACGAGAATCTTTTTGGAGGGGAATTCGAGACCCGAGTTCCGCGTCGCGACGCGCACCCGCTCCTTGCTCTCCTGCACCGCCTTGTCCGGAAGGCCCACGAGCACGAAATGGCGCTCCTCGCTCTGGATCGGCCCCGTGAGGTCCGCCTCCACGACGATCGGCAACGCCTCGATGCCCAGGAGCGTCGCGGAGTGGACCTGGGCGATCATGAAGAGGTCAGTGTAGCCGAAGGAAAGGGCCCGTGCCAAGATCCTTCGGTGCGGCACGACGGGTTGACGGAAAGGATCATCGGCGCGGCGATGGAGGTCCACCGCAAACTCGGCCCTGGATTGCTGGAGTCGACTTATCGAAAGTGTCTCCAGCACAAGCTTGCTCTGCGTGGGATCGCGTTTCGCGCGGAGGTGGCGCTGCCTTTGGTGTAAAAAGGACTGCCGATCGAAGGCGGCTATCGTATCGATCTCTTGGTCAAGGGGCGTGTGGTGATCGAGATCAAGGCCTGCGAGAGTCTGCTGCCCGTTCATGAGGCTCAACTTCTGACCTATCTGAAGCTGAGCGGAAAGGACACCGGGCTCCTTCTAAACTTTCACGTGCCGGTGCTGAGACAAGGCATTCGACGGATGGTGCTCGATCGTATCGAGTGAGGAATCGATCGCTGAGTCGCAGAGGCCGTGAGATTTCGCTGAGGTCAGGCCGAGGTCGAGCACCTCACGGTCTCAGACACCGCAGAGGCGCTGAGGCAGCGAAAAAACGCTGAGGTCAGGCCGAGGTCGAGAGCACCTCACGGTCTCTGCGCCTCTGCGGTGAAAAAGTCCGGAAAACTACAGCGCTTCCATGACTCGCGCGGCGATGGTGGCGCTGCCGAAGGGAGGCATGAGGTAGAGTCCCTGCGCGCAGGTTCGGATCCGAGCGGTCAGCGCCTGCGCCTCTTCGACCCCGATCGCCAACGACGCTTCGTCGTCCGCCGCGTCCGCCATTCGCTGCCGAAGTGCGTCGGGCACCCGGACGCCGGGCACTTCGTGGTGCATGAACTCCGCGTGGCGCGAGGTCTTCAGGGGCAGGACGCCCACGAGCACGGGAAGGCCGAGGGCGGCGCAGTCGCCCGCCGCCCGCTCGGCGCTCTCCACGTCGAACACGGGCTGCGTGTACACGAGTTGCGCCCCCGCGTCGGCTTTGCGCTTCAGCCGGTCGAGCTCGAGATCGCGGTCCATCGCGCCGGGGTTGTAGGCGCACGCGATCGTGAAGCCGCACCGGATGCCCACGCCGTAGCCCGCGAGGTCGATGCCCTCGTTGAACCGCGAGAGGACGCGGCAAAGGCCGATCGCGTCGATGTCGAACACGCTCGTCGCGCTGGGATAATCGCCGATGTTCGCCGGATCGCCCGTCACGGCGAGGATGTTGCGCAGCCCCAAGGCGTGGCAGCCGAGAAGGTCGCTCTGAATCGCGAGCAGGTTGCGGTCGCGGCAGGCGAAGTGCATCGTGGCCTCGATGCCGACCCGGCTCTGAACGATCTGCGCGACGGCGGCGGGGTTCATGCGTAGGCGCGCCCGCGCACCGTCGGAGATGTTGATCACGTCGGCGCCCGCGATCTTCAGCGCCCGCGCGCCGCCCACGAGCTTGTCGAGATTCAGCCCGCGGGGAACGTCCATCTCGACCGCGGTGACGAACCGCTTGCCGATCTTCTGGGCCAGTTCGCTCGGCTCGGTGGAGGGCAAGGGCTTTTTCTCCGCGCGCTCGCGCACCGTGCCGCCCCGGGCGCGCACCTTGAGCGGCTTCGCCGTCAGGAGCGTTCGCAGGGCACGGATGTGGGCGGGCGTCGTGCCACAGCAGCCTCCGAGCACCGTCGCGCCCTCCTCGGCCAGCCGGAACGCCGCCTTCGCGAAGTAGTCGGGATCGGTGTCGTACACGATCTGTCCCTTCACGAGCTGGGGCAGACCGGGGGTGGGAAAGGCGACGATGGGGAGGTCGGTCGCCTCCGCCATCTGGCGCACGAGGTCGAGCATCCGCTGCGGCCCTACGATGCAGTTCGCGCCCACGCCCTGCACGCCAAGCTCCGTCAGCCCTTGCGAGACGCGTCCGGGAAGTCCCTCCGCGAGCATCTCGCCGTCCTCGATGTACGCCTTGCTCGCGAGGACGGGCAGATCGCTGGCCGCCCGCACGCCCTCGAACGCCGCCTTAAGCTCCTCAACGTCCACGAAGGTCTCGAGCATGAAGCCGTCCACGCCGCCCTCGACGAGCGCCACCGCCTGCCGCCGCACCGCCTCCGCGATCTCGGCCTTCGTGATCGGCCCGAGAGGTTCGATGGGACGGCCGACCGGCCCGATACCACCCAGGACGAACCGGTCCGCGCCCGCCGCCTCGCGCGCCAGCCGCGCGCCGGCGCGGCAGATCGCCTCCACGTCGAGCTTGTCGCCCTCCAGCATGAGGCGCGTCGCATGGAAGGTGTTCGTCTCCACGAAGTCGCTGCCCGCCTCGAAATAGGCGGCGTGGACCTCGCGCACGAGGTCGGGGGCGAGCAGGTTCGCCAGGTCGTAATGCTCGCCCGCGAACCCCCGCTCCATGAGCTGGGTACCGTTCGCCCCGTCGCCCAGGAGCACGCCGCCCGCAAGGGCCTCTCTGAAGGTCACCCCTAAAGTATGAAGCGTGGCGAAGGCGCTCCAGATCGGTGTGCGGCATCGCCGATCCGAAAGCCGACGTTCGTTAGGCACGAGACTCGGAGAACGTCTGCTTTCGGCGCGAAAGGAGAGTTGAAAAACCGACCTAAAAAGTGCGTGTTTTGAGGGAACCGGACAAAGCGCCCCTCTGTCGTACGCGCGACTCCGAAGACGGGGTCCGGACCTACCTTCATGAGAGACTCGATTTTGAACCTTGACGAGCCCCGCGCCATCGATCGCCGCACGCTTTTGACCCGTGTCGGCATGGGCGGCGCGGGCCTGATGATGGGCGGCCTTCTCGCGGGCTGCGGCGGCAATAGCCATCACAGCAGCCGCAGTAGCGGCGGCGACGCCTCGTACACCGACCCAAGCGACGTCGCGGTCCTGAACTTCGCGCTCAACCTCGAGTATCTCGAAGCCTCGTACTACACCACCGGCGTCGGCGAGTTTCAGTTGACCGCCGACGAGGTGACGGGTAGCGGCACCGCGGGCACGGTGGCCGGGGGAGCTTCCGTGGCCTCGAGCCTCGGTGCTTATCTTCCGTATTTCCGCGAGATCGCTTCCGACGAGTCGAATCACGTCCGTGCCCTGCGGGCCGCCATCGTCGCCCGGGGCGGCACCCCCGTTGCGCGGCCCAACATCGATTTGAACGCCGTCAATGTGGCGATTCGGACCGCGACGGGCAACGCGAACTTTAACGCCTTCGGCGACGCGCAAAGCTTCCTCCTAGGCGCCTTCCTGCTTTCCGACGTCGGCGTAACCGCGTATGTCGGCGGCTCGCAGTTCCTCGACGCCTCCGCCGCGAAGCTCACCGCCGCCCAACTCCTCGCCGTCGAGGCCTACCACGTGGGCTCGATCCGATCGCTGATCTACCAAGCGGGCGGAACCGCCGTCACCTACAGCCAAAACATCTCCGACGCCCGCGACGGCCTGGATGGCAGCACGGACGACGATCAGGGCGTGGGGGCGGGCAGCGATCCGACCGACGGCGGCTTCCCCAACATCGCGCTCACCTTCCCGACCGGCAGCACCGCACCCGCGACGCTCCCGACCGCGGGGCTACCGGCGGCGGGGCTCGCGTTCCCGCGCACCGTCAGCCAGGTGCTCGCGATCGTTTACAACAGTTCGACGGCGGGCACCGCCGCGGGCGGACTCTTCCCCAGCGGCGTGAACGGAAACCTCAAGGCGATCCAGAGCCTGCCTTGAGTGAGGATGGGGTGCGAAGAAGCGCACCCCTCAACTGAGATCCAGCGACCGACGAAGCTCACCCGAGTTCGTTAGAAGCGTCGCACGGACCAGCCAGGATTCAACGTGCCCGGCCGGTCCGGCTCCTCGCCGGACCGGCCGACGAACACAAAGTTCTCGGTGCCGTGGGGCAGTCGAGCACGCTCGAAGTACACGCCATCGACCTGAGGGATTGCGTAGGCGCCATCCGCACCGACGAATAACTCACCCGACCGCTGGAACTGCCCGGGATCGACTCGATCGTTGATGAGAACGTACAGGTAAGGAAAGCATGATTCCCGACGAGAGAAGGATCGGCTCGCCGGGCTTTGCCAGGCGATGGCTCTCGGCGATCGCCCCACCCAGTCTCTCATAGAAGGAACCTCGGCAGTCTCCCGGTAGCGTCCCCAATAAAACGGCGGAAAGGTGATTGTGATGAGAGTGAGTGCGCCGGCCGAGGCAACCTCAAAGCGGCGACGCGTCGAAGGCGGGAATCGACGGCCGATCGCCGCAGACCCCGCCACGAAGAGAGCGACGACCGGAAGCAGTGCCGCATTCGCGCGATTCGCATTCGATTCCGTGACCGCGAAGAGCGGGAACGTCGCAATGAACCACAAGAAAAAGGGATCGCGCCGGAGTCGCGGCCAGGGTCGCACGAGGGCGAACAGCAGAAACGGGAAAAGCGCCATCGAGAGAGGAGCGTCCTATAAAATGCCGTACGACGCCCGTAGGTCCCTCGTACGATCAAAAAGTCAGAAGCGAGAAAAGCACGTCGAAGAAAGGTCCACAAATCTGATTCCTAGAATGGTGAGGCCAAATCCTTTGATGAACGGAATTAAAGGCAGGAGTAGGACGTTCTCGCCCGCTCCCCTCCTGGAAAGGATGTGGGCCAGGGATTGCCCCAGCGGTCCTTTCCGGTAAGCAGCAAAGAGTAGCCCTCGTAATCCGAAGAAGCTTCGTCTTGGTCCTAGCCTGGAGCAATGTGGGGAAGCCGGAAGACGTACAACAAGACTCCCGCAATTAGAACGATTCCGAGGAGCACTCGAAGCCGATTGCGCGATCTCATTACCAATTATTCTAAGTGCCCTGTGTCTTGTTGGTTGTAAAAAATCGGCTTGTGTATCCGTGTCGCATCGAACTGAGGGTTGGATCGGACGGCGAGTTCCCATTGCGGTTAGGTTCGTTCCCGCGAACCCATTCCTTAAAGGTTGAAGCTTTTCGAAGACGGCTGACGTGAGTTTCTGGACTCTCTATGTACTGGGCCGTCCGGGTATGGCACCGATCGCCTCTTCCATCACCCCGTGGGCCGTTCTTCAAGATCAGGCCTTGTCGAACGGCGAAGTCCAATCTTGAACCGCAACAGCCCTGACCACCCGCGAATAAGCGAACGGTCCATCTCCAAGCGACAGGCACTAAGGAGTGGAAGGATCAGCGTGCGCCGGTATGGTTCTCGTTTTCACGAGCCATGCCAACTCTAAAGCAAAGACGATACACAGAGTGACTGCGACGACGCTGCCAATCCAGTAGGTTCTGTCGAAGAGCCAATGGAAGCGGCCCGGGTTCTCCGAAACGGTCTTCGAGAACGAAAAGTAGACGAACGCCTCGTTCAGCAATACGCCGGCCGACACCGTGACGAATGCCCGCCAGCGCCCCGTGAGGAAGGCGGCGCCCGCGAAGAAGAGCATCGCAGGGTGCAGGTACCGCTCATGCATCTCGGTGTTAAACAGGAAGAACGCCATCGCGATCAGCCCTCCTGCCGTGGCGACCCGGGCCAACCGTGCGTCGGATGGCACGTCATCGGCCCCGTCGCCTGCGCCCGTGAGGGCGAGAATCGCCAGCACGGCCACTCCGAAGGCGAGCAAGCCCCACGTCTTGAGCGAGAATCCCATAACGTGGACCGAGTCGCTTCGCCAACTCCCGAACGAGACGATGTACCACGGATTGAAGGCGTTCATCGAGCAGTACGGATAAATGCCCCCGTTCCCTGCAAGGCTGCTCACCATACTTCCCACTGTTCCCGCCCGCGCGAAGGGAACGAGAAGGACGATCCAGGGCGCCAGCCCCGCCCCAAGGGTCGTGACGAACCGCGAGGCGCTCGTCCGCATCGAGGGCCACGCGAGAAAAGCCACGAACGGCACGAACACGATCTCCTGCATCTTCACCGCTAGGCCGCAAGAAACGAGAAAGGCGGCGAGCGCCGGCCGCCGTCGAACGGCGGCGTAGGACGCAGCCGTTGCGAACAGCGCGATCGAGCCGTCGCACTGTCCCCAAATGAAGCTGTTGAAGAGAAACGCCGGGTTGAGCAGAACCAGGGCGAGATAGGGATTGCGGCCTCGGCTCTTCAAGAAGGCCATCGCCAGGCCGATCGCCGTAGCGTCGAACGCCAGCCAGAGCGCCTTGATCGCCTTGATTTGGATTGTCAGCGAGGTTCCTCCGGGCAACAGCCTCCATAGGCCACCCAAAAGAGCGAGAGCCCCCGGAGGGTAATTGCAGGTCGGAACCGCGTACGCGTGGGCGAGGCCGTTCTGCACGATCGCCTTCGACCAGCTGACCCAGCACGAGAGGTCGAATCCCGATCCATTCTTGGGCGCGGCGAGCGCGAGCGCTAAGAACAGCGCGGTGGCGATCGTCCATAGACGCGAGTTCGGAAGGGCTGGACGGCCCTTCCCGGCCGGGCCTGTCGACGGAACGGGAGAAACGGAATCCATCATGGCGCGAGCCCGGAGCGAGCTCCAAACAGTATCACCGAAAAACGGGCTCCAAGTGGTCGAGCGACGGTTTGAGGAGGTTTGGGCGATGCTCGATACTTCTCCAGATGCGTGAGTTCGTCCGAGGAGAGGATCGGCCGCTGCGTCGATCCCGACGCCAGGACCCCCGTGATCGACCTTGATCGGGGCCACTCGATCGAACGGCCATCATGCTTGCTTTTCGAGGTGAGCCACGGCGACGATCGGATCGATGTCCACGAATCGCAGAGTCGTTAGGCGGAGGAACCTTCCATCGCCTTCGATCCCTCTCCCGACGGCGATTCAGGACGCCGGTGGGTGCGAGGGGCCGTGCTGCGGAGTAAAGGCATGTCGACCGCGACATGCCCTTGCCTACCGCGTCGTCGTAAGGACTGTCCCCTACCCGGCGTCATAATAGGGGAATGTTCGACAAACTGCAAGCACTCGAGCGGCGATTCGAGGACGTCGAGGCCGACTTCAACGACCCG
>CAXUKB010000242.1:0-7609 GCA_964251345.1 uncultured Fimbriimonas sp.
GACGTTCCTCAAGTGCTTCCTCCCGAGTTGTTCCGCCACGCGGTCGAGTCGGCTTACGACGCGATCCTCATCACGACGCCTGGGCTCGATGCCCCCGACCCGATCGTCGAGTGGGTCAACCCGGCCTTCGAACAGATGACGGGCTGGAGTCGAGAGGAGATCGTCGGCAAGAGCCCGCGCGTCCTTCAGGGTCCCAAGACGGATCGCGAAACCTTGGCGCGGATGCGGGAGGAGCTGACGCAAGGTCGGGTCTTCTACGGCGAGGGGACGAATTATCGCAAGGACGGCACGGAGTTCCAGGTCGAGTGGACCGTCTCCGCCTTACGAAACGAAGAGGGCGCCGTACGGCATTGGGTTTCCGTCCAACGCGACACGACCGAGCGTCATCGCCATACCGCAGAGCTCGAGATGCGGGTGCAGGAACGGACGCGAGAGCTCGAAGGGTTCCTCTACACGGTCTCACACGATTTTCGCGCTCCTTTGCGGGCGATCATGTCGGCCAGCATGATCCTGATCGAAGACTACGGCGACCGGCTGGATCGGGAGGGCCAGGGAGAACTCAAGCGGCAATCAGCGGCCGCGAAGAAGCTCGGGACCCTCATGGACGATCTCCTCCGCTTGTCGCGCCTCTCGAGGCAAGAGATGCGGACGAGCGAAATCGATGTGACCGCCCTCGCCCGGGAAGTCGCCTCCGAGGTCAGCGCACGGACGACGCCCTCGGCCCACATCGAAGTCCAGGACGGACTGAAGGCGAACGCGGATGCTTCCCTTATGCGACTGCTCATCCAGAACCTGCTCGAAAACGCGGCGAAGTTTCGAAAGACGGAAGGCCCTGCACGCATCGTCATGGGCGAGACGGACGGCGCCCTTTTCGTGCGCGACGAAGGGATCGGCTTTCCCCAGGAGAAAGCGGAAAAGATCTTTGGCCCTTTCGAGAGGCTTCACACGGAAGCCGAGTATCCGGGCACCGGCGTTGGACTGGCAAACGTCAAACGAATCGTCGACCGTCACGGTGGGCGCGTCTGGGCGGAAGGCCGTCCGGGCGAAGGCGCGATCTTCTGGCTGAAGATTTAGATGCGATCGCCCAAGCGCCGATAGAGCTTTGGGTAGTCCTCTTCGATCCACTTTCTTAAGGGTTTCGCGCCGCCCGTCGTCCGATAGAGATCGAAAAACTGGTCGAGGTGGCCCGACTGGGTGAAGGCGAGGTGGCCGAACCGCCAGGTCAGATCTCGTGCTTCGGCCGTGTCGAGCGGCGTACCGTCCTCGATCGTCTCGAACATCGTCGCGACAAGCCCGGAGCGATCCGAACCGCCGTCGCAGTGAATCAGCATGGGGCGGGGCAGTCGGTCGAAGGCGGATAGAACCTCCTCCATCACCTCCGGAGACGGAAAGTGGCGAGAAGTCATCCCGATGTCGATGTGCGCGACGCCCTCGGCTTTGCAGATGGCCCGCTCGGAATCGTAGAACGACTGTCCCGGCCTTGCGCCGCGCAGATTCAAGACGCTCGCAATGTAGTGATCTCGCAGAGCGCGCTCCAAATTTGGACCGGATAACTGGGCACTCCGGTACAGGCGCCCTGGGACGACCTCACGGAAGTTACCGCCGAACACGCCCGCACCCCAGAGACAACCCCCGATCGCGAACGACGCGAGCGAGAGAGCGCCCAGGATTTTGGCAAACCGACCCACGTTCTCCTCAACGCCGCAGGCTCCGGAGTAACGCTGAATTCTCCTTCAGCAAGAGGCTCGCCGTAGGGGCTCGGTGAAGCGTTACGGGACGACGAGCACGCGTACGGTCGCAAAACGATCGTCCTGACGAAGCGCCGCCAGGAGCACGGCCGTCTCTTCCCGAGGTTCGGCGATGTGGCGCGCTTCTTCGCGAGGCGAGTGGGCGAAGGGCCAAGCGTCTCGGAGGGCGGCGGCGGCGGCGCGAGGGTCGGGGTCGATGCCGCTCCAAGAGCAGACGACTTCGAGCAGCGCCTCGGGGCGCTCGGTACGCCGAGCTTTCTGGACCACAAGACGACCGTCAGCGTCCAACGCCTCCACCACGCGGTCGCGCAAAGCCTCAAAACCACGATGGTCCAGCGGACGCAGCGTCTTTCGCAGCTCGGCGCGAAAACCATCGAGGTCGGGGCTCTTGACGAGGGGCATGGCTAAAGGATGACAGGCATCGGGAGTCGAGCGTCTTATCCTCTTCCTTCAGGGGTTCGCCGTTTTACTCTCGAGAAACTCGTTCCAGCGGGTCAGCGTGCTGAGTTGCAGGTGGTTGTAGCCCGTGGCGTAGCCTCCGTCCGCCGTGGCGGCATCGATCGCCGAAGAGGGACTGAAGTCGATCGACAACCCCTTGTAAGCGAGCGCGGCGCGGTCTCCATTCCCGCCCGCGCTTGCGATCACGGCGTTTTGGATCGCGGCGTTCAGCGCCGTCGCCGCCGACTGGATGCTTGTGCCGGAGGAGGCTTGGGCGGCAAATCCCGCCGCGATCTGGTCGAGATCGTAGTAAAAGTAACCGAGCCCCGCCTTGGCCTGAATCAGCGTCGAGCTCGTTCGAACGCTCTGCGCCGCAGGAGCGATCGCGGCGCCGGAGTCGAGCAACGCTCCGGCGAAGCCATCGAGGGCGGTCGCGACGGCAGGCGCCTTCGAGGTGTCGAGCGCGCTGAGTTGAATGGGCCAGTTGGCGTCGAACAAGTCGTCCTTGTAGTAGTTCACGTACGCCGACACCATGCCGCTTGCTAAGACGCTCGTTGAGGTGTCGGGCGCGTCGACGAACGGCTTAAAGACGAGTTGGTAGGGGTAGCCCGCCCCGGGAACGTCGTCCTCGCTACCCACGATCACGCTCGTTCGGTCGGCGAATTCCAGCAAGCTCTCGGCTCCTTGCATGAGGCAGGCGTCGTACGCAAGGATATCCAAGGCGCCCGGATCGAGCGCGCTTCGCACATCGGGGAAGTTTAGTTCGTTGCCCGTTTCATCGTCATGGATGATCGCCCGCTTTTTGGGAGCGAGGGACTGAGCCCGTTGCGAGAACCAGCCGCCGCCGTGGCTCCAGAGCACGAGGGCATAGTGATCGGCCGGGTACTTCGTCTTGGTCCATGTCACGAAGTCCCGCAACGCCGTGCTCGACGCCATGTCCACGCCCGAACCGAGATCTTGAACGAGAGTCGATTGAATCTCATTGCTAGAATCCGGATTCGCCACATACCGCCGGGTCCCGCTAAAGAGTGGATTGGCATTGCCGTCCAGTCCCCGGACCTGCTTCCATTGAATGACGAAGCGAACGTCGGAGTTTTTCGCGATCGACTCCATTTGGTTGATGTTTTGCGGTGAAAACGAGAACAGATCGTTAGCCGCGTCCATGTAGACCATGATCGTCCACTTGCCGTGGGTCACCACATTCGCGAGAACGCTCATCGTAATCGAGGCGCCGACGCCGCTCGCGAGATGGGTCGCGGAGACCGTCGCGGATCCTTCCGAAACACCGGTGACCAAACCCGTCGTGTCAACGGTCGCGACACCGGCGGCGCGGCTCGTCCAAGACCAGCCGCCCGGAGCGGTCGAGACGTAACTTCCGTCGGCGGCGACCGCTGCCGGGTAGACCGGCGTGCTTCCCCCCACCTCGAGGGTAAGCGCCGACGACAAGAGAACGCTGGTCACGGGTTGACGCATCCGAACGACGACGGGACGCGCGGCGACGCCGCCTTCGAACGTAGTGTCGACCGCGCCCGCCTCGACGCCGCCGGAGGTCGCGCTAAGACCGACGTGGAGATGCAGGGTGCCCGCGGGCAGTCCCGTGAAATCGATCTCCTTGATTCCGGCCGTGAGGCCGACCGACTTCCGCTGGATCTCCTTTCCGAGGCTATCGAAGATCACCGCCGTCTGCGTCGTTCCCGTGGGCCCCTCGGCGGAGCCCGCGGTTCCGTCCAGCGACACCGAAAGAACCCCGACGCCCCGGTTGACGGTGCCCCCTCCGGAGTGCGCTCCGCCTCCACACCCGACGAAAAGCATCGAAGAGAGGAAGATGAAGACGATGAGGAGGCCGCGGCTCACCCGGCCAGTATCCCTCTCCAGAGTTTCTGGCCGACCTTGGACAACGCTCAAGATCGCAATCTCTCCCATCTACCGCAAAATTGCCCGGAGGCGAACCTTAGAGCGGCTTCGTCGCCGGGCTACTTCTTGAGTCTAAAACACCCTCGAATAAAAACGGCGGGCCGACGGAGAATGCTCCGCCGACCCGTGTGCCTGTCCTACTTTAACCTAAGGATTCGCCGTCGTGCTTGCCAGGAAGTCATCCCAGTGGGTTAGAGCACTGAGTTGCAGCTTGGCGTAACCGGTCGCGTAGTCCGCGTACGCTCCCGAGCGGCCGAACTCGATCGACATCCCGTGGTAAGCGGGAGCGGCCGTTACCCCAGTTCCTCCCGCGGTGGCGATCACGGAACTGTTGATCGCGGTGTCGAGCGCACTGGCCGCCGAGCGGATGTTCGCGCTCAACGAAGTCTGCGATGCGAACGTCGTGGCGACCTGGTCGAGATCGTAGTAGTAATAGCCGTCGGCCGGTTCGATGCGCGTCGAGGCCGACCGAACGGCTCGGACGATCGGTCCGACCGTGGACGCTTCGTTAAGCAACGCGGTCCCGAGTCCGTCGAGGGCGGTCGCCACCGCCGGTGCCTTCGAGGTGTCCAACGCGCTCCTCTGCATGCGCCAGTCGACGCCCGAGTAGCTCGTGTAGTAGTCCACGAACGTCGACACCATGCTCGCCGCAAGCGTGTTCGTCGACGTGTCGGGCGAGTCCACGAAAGGCTTAAAGACCAACTGGTACGGATATCCCGGCCCCGGCGTGTTGTCCTCGGTGCCGACGATGACGTTCGTGCGGTCGGCAAACTCCAACAGACTCTCGGCGCCCTGCATGAGACAGGCGTCGTAGGCGAGGATATCGAGCGCGCCCGGATCCAGCGCGCCGCGGACGTCGGGGAACGCGAGATAGTTGCCGGTCTCCTCGTCGTAGATGATTGCACGCTTCTGCAGCGTCATGGCCTGGGCTTTCGTCGAGTACCAGCCGCCGCCGTGGCTCCAGAGCACGAGCGCGTAGTGATCGGCCGGGTACTTCGTCTTGGTCCACGTCACGAAGTCCCGCAACGCCGCACCGGAGGCCATGTCCACGCCCGAACCGAGATCCTGAACGAGGGTCGACTTGATCGCGCTGCTGGAGTCGGAAGCCGCGAGGTAGCGCCGAGTGCCGCTGAACGACGGGTTCGAGTTTCCTCCGACGCCCTTAACTTGCTTCCACTGAATGACGAAGCGAACGTTCGGGTTGCCCGCGATCTGCTCCATCTGGTTGATGTTGTCCGGCGCGTACGAGTACAAGTCGTTCGCGGCGTCCATGTACACCATGATCGTCCACTTGCCCTGAGAGATGCCGTTCGTGAGGACGCTTACCGTGGAGGACGCATTCGCCCCACTGGAAACGTGGGTCGCGGTGATCGACGCGTTGCCTGCCGCCACGCCCGTCACGACGCCCGCGGCATTGACCGACGCGTTCGCCGTCGAGCCGCTCATCCAAGACCAGCCGCTCGCCGCCGTCAAGACGTAGCTACCGTCGTCCGCACGTGCCGCTGCGTACAGAGGAACGTTCGCGCCGACGTCGACCGTGGTGCCCGAGGGCGACAGCACCACCCCGGTGACCGGCTGGCGCATTTTGACGACGACCGGCGTCGCGGCGGTGTTGCCGTCGAACGTCGTGTCGATGGCGCCGATCTCCGTTCCACCCGCCGTGGCACTTAGTCCGACATGCAGATGCATGGTGCCTGCCGGAATACCTGTGAAGTCGACCTGTTGGCTTCCCGACGATAGGTTGACAGTCTTCTTATCGACTTCCGTCCCGTCTGTGCGGTAAACAACCACGGTCTGCGTGGTGCCGGTGGGTCCATCAGAGGAACCGGCGTCTCCGTCCAAGGTAACGGACAAGACACCGGTACCCTTTGACTTGGCTGATGAGTGTCCGCCTCCGCCGCACCCCGCGACGAAAACCGACGACGCCAGGAGAGCGACGAGGAAAAGGAGACCGCGATTCATTTGCCCAGTGTGCCTTTGGTGAGTTACGCCCGAAATTGTACGGTACGTGACGGCCTTTATCGAATTTCTTTGTCCCGTGAAGGATTTTAATCTCGCCCCGAAAGCTTCCGGCCTTCCGCCGCGAAGCACCCGGTTCCTCGTGCCGGGCCAAAATCCCGAGGGATTGCCGCTGGTGCTTGCGCCGGGGGTCGTGGTCGACGTCGCCGATCCGGTCGAGGCGCTCGGTCTCGATGCCGCCGTCGCGGGTCTTGCCGCCGTCCGTCCCGATGGGCGGGTCCGGGCCTGCTGGGGTCTCGCGACGGGCGTCTCCGAGCTTAGCCCGGGCACCGACCTTCGAAGCGGCCCCTTCGCCGCGATCCTCTCCGACGTCCCGGGCTCCTGCCGCCACTTCGCCGTCCGCGTGGCCGCGACGCCCGAACTCGGCGGAGGTTGGCGACTCCTGGTGACCGATGCATCTGAGGAGCGCGAGGCTCAAGAGGATGGCGAACGGCGAGGACGGCTCGCCCAAGGGCTCAAGCGCCTCGGCAAGGCGCTGAGCATGAACCAGAACATCGAGCCGCTCTGCGTGGCCGCCGTTCACGAGATCGCCTCGACCGGCGAGCTTGCGGCGGTGCTCCTGTGGCGTCATGGCGTCGACTCCGAAGCGATGGAGCTTGCCGCGAGCGTCGGGGTGAACCGCCACGGCGTCGCCGCGCTCTCCCGCTTGGCCGTCGACGGCGCGCCCAGTTGCGCGGCGGAGCTCGTCGCGATGACCCGCCGTCCGTTTCACGTCGGCGGGGTGCTCGGCCATGTCCTGACTCAAGAAGTCGAGGGCCGATTCTGCCACCTGCGGCCGGGAGGCGTCCGCGTCCTGCCCCTAGAAATTTCGGGACGCTTGCTGGGCGTGCTGGAGGTCGTCGGACGCGAAGGAGATCCGCGCTTCGAGGACGACGAGGAGCTTCACACCACCGTCTCGGAACACCTCGCGCTGGCCCTCAACGGCGCGACCCTCTACGAGAACCTCGAGCGCTTGGCCTCCCACGACGCCCTTACCGGCCTCGCAAACCACCGCGCGCTCCAGGATTTCCTTCACTGGCGAATCGCCGAGTGCGATCGAACCGGCGGAACGCTCGGCTGCATCATGGTCGACGTCGACCACTTCCGCGACTTCAACGAGCAAGAGGGACACGATGCAGGCGACGAAGTGCTCCGCCAGGTTGCGGAGGCCCTGCGGGGCTCCGTACGTCCCTACGATCTCGCCGCTCGCTACGGCGGTGAGGAGTTCACCGTCCTCGTGCCCGGCGCCTCGGCGGCGGGGGTGCGTGGACTGGCCGAGCGGCTTCGCGATCGCGTGGCCTCGCGCCCCTTCGTGACCGCCGGCGGACGCACGGTGCCGCTTACGGTAAGCGCCGGTTGCGCCGTCTATCCGCTACAAGGTCCCGACGCCCCGGGGCTCCTCAAGGCGGCGGACACCTCGCTCTACGACGCAAAGCGAGCGGGTCGCAACCGCGTGGGGGGCCGGCCGCCGGAGCCGAAACGGATTGGGGGGGCCGCCCCCTTTTGCGCGC
>CAXUKB010000243.1:0-612 GCA_964251345.1 uncultured Fimbriimonas sp.
CTTCGGAATGCTGCCGCAGGCTTCCGCCTGAACGAGGAGGTTGCCCAGGAGCGTCGCCTCGACCGGTCCTGCGATGACCGTTCTTCCCGTTCGCTTGGCGATGAGTCGGTTAAGAAAATCGATTTGGGATCCCCCCCCGACGATGTGGACGGTACGGATCGTCTTTCCGGAGACGTGCTCCAGCGCGCCGAGCACCTCGTTCGTCTTCAGGGCTAGGCTGTCGAAAATCGCCCGGGTGGTCGCGGCGCGGCTCTCCACGTCGCAAAGGCTACGAACCCGGTCCGGCATGTCCGTGCCCGGCGCGAGGAACCGCGCGTCGTCGGGATCGAACGTCGGCCCCTGTCCGACGGCTTCCGCCTCCGCGTAAAGCTCGTCGTAGGGAACATCCTCTCCCGCTTCGACGCCCCACGAACGGCGGCATTCCTGGAGAATCCAAAGCCCCATGACGTTCTTCAGCAGGCGCGTCGTGCCACCGTAGCCGGACTCGTTGGTCAGGTTGGCGTCGAGCGCCTCTTTCGAGATCACCGGCTCCGGCGTCTCGATGCCCACGAGACTCCAGGTTCCGCTGGAGACGTACGCCCAGTCGTCGCCCTGCGCGGGTACGGCGGCGAC
>CAXUKB010000243.1:622-7606 GCA_964251345.1 uncultured Fimbriimonas sp.
CGGCGACCGCCGAGGCGGTGTCGTGAGAGGCAGGAAGCACGACTCTGGTATTTCGAAGGCCGGTTTCAGTTGCGACCTCCAAGGTGAGCTCGCCTAAAATCGTTCCAGGGTCAACGAGTTCGTCGAAGGGGCCCTTGGAGATTCTTAGCTCGTCCATGAGGCTCCAAGCCCACCACCGGTTTCGCGGGTCGTAGAGCTGAGCCGTGCTTGCGATCGTCCCTTCGTTCGCTTGGACGCCGGATAGCCAGTAGTGGATAAGATCGGGAACGTTAAGAAGACGGTCGACTCCGATGATCGCCGCCCGGCCGTAGGCCTGCTGCGCCAGAACCTGGAACGCCGTGTTGATCGGCATGAACTGGATACCCGTAGCCTCGTAGATGCGCTCGCGCCCGACCTTCTCGATCGCCGCTTGCATGAAGCCGTTCGTCCGAGAACAACGGTAGTGGTGGACTCCTTCGAGCAGGTTGCCTTGGGGGTCGATCAGCCCGTAGTCGACGCCCCAGGAGTTCACACCGACGCTTTGAACGTTGCCGCCAGCCCGCGAGAGGCCCAAAAGGATCTCCTTCCAGATTCCTAGGATGTCCCAATAGAGTTGGCCACGTACGGGAATGCCCGCGTGGGGCCAACGATGGAGGATCTCCACTGCGAGCTTGCCGTCTTCGATCGTTCCTAGGGCGACCCGGCCGCCGGACGCGCCGAGGTCGACCGCAAGGTGCCTCGCGGGACCGGGACGGTCCCCGAAACCCTCGACCGGGACGGCCGAGTCACCCTCCGGACTAGCGGACATACGCGATTGGTACCCCGCCGTCGACGGTGAGCACGCCCCCCGTCGTCTTGCTCGCGCTCGGGCCGACGAAGAAGAGGGTCGCCTCAGCGATATCCTCGGGCACGACGTTGACCTTGAGGGTCGTGCGATTCCGATAATGCTCTTCCAGTTTCTCCGGCGGGATGCCGTAGGTGGCGGCGCGCTCAGCGCGCCACTTGCCGTCCCAGATGCTCGAACCGGCGAGGACGCCGTCGGGAAGGACGCTGTTCACGCGGATCCCCGCCGCGCCGCCCTCCTCGGCCAAGCACCGCGCCAGATGAAGCTCCGCCGCCTTCGCCGCGCTGTAGGCGGCGGCGTTTTTGCCCGCGGCCACGCTGTTCTTCGAGCACACGAACACCAGATTGCCGCCCGTGCCCTGCCGCTTCATCGTCCGGAACGCCTCCCGCGCCACGAGGAAGTAGCCCGTGCTGAGAATGCTTTGATTTCGGTCCCAGGCTTCAAGGGTCGTCTCCTCGATCGGCGCGCTGCTCGCGATTCCGGCATTGTTGACCGCGATGTCCACACCGCCGTAAGCGAGGATTGCCGAAGCGAACGCGTCGATGACCGCCCCTTCGCTCGTCACGTTCATTCCAAACGCGACCGCGCGGCGGAAGCCCGGAATTTCCTTCGCCACCGCCGCGCCTCCGTCTTGATTAAGGTCCGCGATGACGACGTGCGCTCCTTCGGCGGCGAGTCGCTTGGCGATCGCCCGTCCGATGCCGCTGGCGGCGCCGGTCACCAGCGCGACCTGGCCTTCGAGGGCTTTCGGCGCGGGCTTGAGACTCAGCTTGTAGAGCTCGAGCGGCCAATACTCGATCGCGTAGGACTCCGCCGCATCCAGCGAGACGAAGCCGCCGAGCGACGTCGCGCTTTTCATCACGGCGATCGCCCGCGTGTAGAGCTGGCGCGAGACTTCCGCGCCCATCGCGTCGAATCCGCTCGTTACCATGCCGACACCGGGGATCAGCACGATCCGCGGCGCGGGCGAGAACATCGTGTCGCCCTCCGTCTTGTTGCCCTCGAAGTACGTCGCATAATCGGCCTTGAAAACCTCGACGCCGTTCTTGGCTTTCTCGACCAGCGCTTCCACGCCTTCTTCCGGCTTCCAGTCGAGGAAGAGCGGCACCCGCTTGGTGTGGACGAGGTGGTCGGGGCAAGCGGCGCCCACGCCGCAAAGCTCGCCCGCGACCCGCGACCCGACGAATTGGAGCACCTCGGGCGAAGCGTCGACGGCAAGGATCGAGCGGCGGGTGCCCGCCATCGCGCCTCTGAGCTCAGGAAGAAGGGCGAGCAGAAGCCGTCGGCGCTCTTCATCGGAGACAGGCGCGACCACTTGGCCGCCGAACGGCTCGGCCTCGGCATGGGCGTCGAGGTAGGCCTGCGCCTCGCCGATGATCCGGATCGTGTTTTCGTAGCAGCTCTTCGAGTCGGGACCCCAGGTGACCAAGCCGTGCTTGCCCATCACGACGCACTCGATGCCCGGGTTTTCCCGCACCGCCGCGCCGATCTGCTGGCTCAGGGTGAAGCCGGGACGAATATAGTCGACCCAGGCGGCGCGGTCGCCGTAAATCTCGCGCATGACGCCGGGTCCGTTCGGTGTGCAGGCGATGGCGATGATCGCGTCCGGATGGGTGTGATCGACGTGCTTCGCGGGAACGAAGGCGTGAAGCAAGGTCTCGATGCTCTGACGCGGCCGTCCGGTCTCGAAGGCGGTTCGGTCGAGATAGGCGATCATCGCCTCATCCGTCATCGATGGCCGTTCGAAACGGGGAAGCACCTCGTCCAGCTTTAGTCCCGCGAAGCCCCGTTCGGTGATGTCGGCGATGTCGGACCCCGATCCCTTGACCCACAGCACCGTGGTTTCACGGCCCATGTGGTCCCGCTCGACCGCCTTGACGCTCGTGTTGCCGCCGTAGATATTGACCAGCGTTCGATCGGCCCCAAGGAGGCGGGATCGGTAGGCGAGAGAGGCCAGTCCGTCGCCCGAGGGCGCGTCGACGTCGTTCCAGAGGTTCTTAATTGGCATGAGGTCTTGAGGGCGTTAAGTGGGGTAGCCGCCGCCTGCTGCGGCGGTGCCGCGCTCGGCGGCGACCTTTTCCGAGTAGCCGCTTTCTCTGAAGGCGCGGATCGGGTCGACGGGCAGTCCAACCGTGGTTCGGAACTCTTCGAGTAAAGGCCGAACGTCGGTGCGAAAGGCGTCGGTGAGCGTTCGGTGCGCCTCTAGGACGTCGCCCTTCCGCTGGGCCTCCGCCAACCGGTCGCGGTCGATGAGAAGGGCCTTGGCGTAAGCCTCCTGGCAGTTTAGGACGCTCTGGAGCATGGCCTCGATCTTAGGCTCGATGTTGTGGCTCTGATCGATCATGTACGCCACATCCGGCGCGTGGGCCGTTTCGGCGTAGATGCAAAACAGCTCGAAGGGATTCGTGGTTCCGACGATCAGATCGTCGTCGGCATATCGCCGCGCATTAAAGTGGAAGCCACCCAGGCGGTCTTCGTCGAGGAGGAAGGCGACGATCGCCTCGATGTTGACGCCCTGGGCGTGGTGACCGAGGTCGACGAGCACCTTCGCCTTAGGACCCACCGCGAGGCACTGAACGAGCGCCGCGCCCCAGTCGAACAGGTCGGTGAAATAGAACGCCGGCTCGAAGAACTTGTATTCGACGAGCATCCGCGTGCCTTCGGGCAATGCGTCGTGGAGCCTTCGAAGCGCTTCGCGAACGCGTCTCTTCCGGGCACGAAAGTCGTCCTGTCCCGCGTAGTTGATACCGTCCGCGAACCAGAGACTGATCTCCCGGGAGTCCGTGACCTTCATGATCTCGACGCACTCCAGAAGGTGCGTCACCGCCTTTTCACGAACCCGTTCGTCCGGGTTCGCGATCGAGCCGAGCTTGTAGTCGGGATCCTGGAAAAGGTTGGGGTTGATCGCCCCGATCAAGACCCCCTGGCTCTCGGCGTACGTTTTAAGGCCGCTCCAGTCGTCGACGCGATCCCAAGGGATGTGGAGCGCGACGGACGGCGCGATGCCCGTGAGGCGATGGACCTCCGCCGCGTCATCGATCTTCTCGTGGACGTTCCGCGCCGCCCCGGGCCAGGGGAAGGTCTTGAAGCGCGTGCCGCTGTCGCCGTATCCCCAGCTTGGGGTCTCGATGCGTTGCGCCTTAAGGGAGTCGAGAAGCTCGGAAGTCATGCGAACTAGTGCCGATTCTAACACAAGAATGCGCGTTCGTGTTCGATTCGCCGCATAATACACGCATGATCCCCGAGGGAGGGCTTGCCGCCGCCGAGCGCCAAGAGGCGATCTTTCGCCGCGCTCTCCTACGGCGTACCGTTCGCGTGCGGGATCTCGCGGCGGAGCTTGGCGTCCACGAGATGACGATCCGGCGCGATCTGGAGGATCTCGTCGAGCGGGGCCGCCTGGAGCGGGTTCACGGCGGGGCGCGCCTGAGCGGGCGGACGAGCGAAGAGCACTCGCACCAGCTCAGGGCGACCCAGAACCGCGATGGGAAGGAGGCGATCGCAAGAGCGGCGCTCGCGTTCGTCGAGCCGGGCGACGTCGTCGCGTTGGACGCGAGCACCACCAGCCTCGCCCTTGCTCGACTTTTAGGGGGGCGCGACGTCTCGGCGATCGTCACCAGCCTGGACGCCGCGGAGGCGCTCGCCTCCGCGGCGGTGCCGTTCATCCTGGCGGGCGGGGTCTTTCACCCGCCCGCCCGATCGTTCGTCGGGGCGTTGACCGAACGCGCGCTCGAACGGCTCAACCCCGACAAAGCCTTCTTCTCCGCGAAAGGCTTCACCCCCGAGACCGGCTTCGCCGACCCCCATCTTCCGGAAGTCGAGGTCAAGGCCAATCTCGTCCGGGGGGCGGGCACGGTCGTCGCCCTCTTAGACGCGTCTAAAATGGGCCAACCTGCGCTCGCCCGCATCGTGCCCACCGAGTCCGTCGATGTCGTCGTCACGGATGCCGAGCCCGAACTCCCCTTTCGCGAGGCGTTCGAGCGATCGTCGGTCCGGTTGGTCGTGGCCGCCGGCTAAGCGACGCTTTCGGTGAGCAGACGGGCGAGTTCGACGTGGCCGTTCTCCTCGGCCACCTCCAACGCGGTCTTGCCGTCGTTTCGGGTGTAGCCGCTTCGCGCCCCCGCCTTCACGAGCGCGCGGGCGGTTTCAAGATCGCCCGATTCCGCGACGTAGTGGAGCGGCGTCCAGTCGGAGCCGGTGGGCTCGTCCGGCTCGGCACCACGCGCGAGGAGCAAAGCGGCGATCTCCTTGTGGCCGCCGGCAAGCGCCGAGTGAAGCGGCATCACCGCCATGTCGTTCGCCGAGATGGCGTTTGGATCCGCCCCTCGGTCGAGAAGCAAGCGTGCCTCTTCGAGATGGCCGAAGTAGACGGCGAGCCCCAGGGGTGAGTAGCCGTCGGCATTGACTCCATCCACCTCGGCAAGTCCGGCATCGAGAAGCTCGACGGTACGGTGCTGGTCACCCAAGGCGGCGGCCTCGAACAGGTCGATCCCTGGATGGGCGTCTGCGATCTCCCGCGCGAAATCGGCGTGGCCCAGATAGCGCGCGATGAGCACTGCCGACACCCCGTTCTCCTCGCGAAACTCGGCAAGGCCGGGATCGGCCTTCAGGATCGTGCGGGCATCCGCGAGCTCGCCGGAGCGAAGCTTCTCAATGAAAGACATACGGTAGGGAAGAGGAAAAGGACGAACAGGGTTCCTGGCGGTCGCCGCAGCGAGGGAGCGAGTCTCTAGTGCTTGACCCCATGCTCCCGCATAGACACGACACTCGAACGCGGCCTCCCGAGAGTCGACCTCTTCCTTAGGATCGATTCCAGCGACCGTCTCGCCCCGCCCGCTTCATACTTGGGAGCATGGCGACAGTCGAAGCGAAAGCGGTTCTGCTTGAGGAACCCGGTCAACCCTCGGTACTGAGGGACATCATAGTCGACGATCCGGGCCCGAACGAGGTCCGGGTGCGCCTCGTGGCGAGCGGCGTGTGCCACACCGACCTTACGGTCAAGAACCTGAACGGCAACGGAATGAAGTTTCCGATCGTTCTCGGCCATGAAGGCGCGGGATACATCGACGCGATCGGTTCCGAGGTGAAGGGGCTGGAGGTCGGCGACCCGGTCGTGATCGCTTACCGCGCGCCGTGCGAGCAGTGCCCGGCCTGTCGGCGGGGCGATCCTCGCCACTGCTACGTGGCACTGCGCCCCGGACCGCGCGTCCACCGTAAGTCGGATGGCGCGGAATGCTCCCAGGTTCTGCGTTGCGGCACCTTCGCGACCCACACCGTGGTCCATGCGAAGGCAGCGATCAAGATGCCGAAGGAGATGCCGCTCGACAAGGCGTGCCTTCTCGCCTGCGGCGTCGTGACCGGCGTGGGCGCGACGATGAACACGACGCCCGTTTGGGCGGGTTCGCGGGTGGCGGTGATCGGATGCGGCGGCGTCGGTCTCTCGGTGATACAGGGCGCGCGCATCCAGCACGCGCGGCAGATCATCGCGGTCGACGTGAACCCGCTGAAGCTCGACTGGGCAGAGCAGTTCGGCGCGACCCACACCGTGAACGCGCGGGAGGGCGATCCCGTCGCGGCGGTTCGCAAGCTCACCGAGGACGGTTGGGACGGGGGCGTGGAGTTCGCCTTCGAGGCGACGGGCATTCCGCTTTGCACCGAGCAAGCGGTCAAGATGCTCGCCTATGGCGGTACCGCGACCACGATCGGCTTCCCGGCGGCGGACGACGCGGTCAATCTCAACCTGGGCGACTTCGCCACCGGGGTGTACTGGAACAAAGCGGCCCTCCGCGTTTGCCACTGCGGCGACGCGCTGCCCTCCCACGACTTTCCGCTCCTCGCGCAGCTGTACCTCCAGGGCAAGCTCGATCTCGACGCGATGGTGACCCGCACCATCGGTCTCGGCGACGTTGAGGAGGCGTTCCACGAGATGGAGACCGGCGAGGTGATCCGCAGCGTGATCCTGCTCTAGAAGGACTGCAACGCTTCGAGGGGCTCCCCCCGTCTTACCGGCATGAGACTCCTCGAAATCAAGCTCCTCAAGCTTTTGGGGTTCACACTTGTCATCGTTGTCGTGGCAGGCATCGTCTTTCCGCTTTTTGCTTCCGGAAGACCGTGGTCGACGAGGTCGGTCTGCCTCTCGAATCTAAAGCAACAAGCGATCGGAC
>CAXUKB010000244.1:0-7602 GCA_964251345.1 uncultured Fimbriimonas sp.
GCCCCCGGTCTCTACCTGACCGGGGGCTCCTCGACTCTTCGTCTCGTTAGCGCTACCGGTCAGGCCGTTCCAATAAGGACGGTAAGGACCGCAAGGCTAAGGACGAGGCGCGACAGACGCGCGCTTTCAAAACGATCCGGCGGCGTGCTTGTCTCCATTACGATTCTATTCTAACACAACTTTTGCGGGGTTCTGCCGAGACGTGACAATCTTAACTCGAGCAACCTTCGGTGTCCCCCTGCTCAGATCGATGCGTTTCGGAACGAACGCCGAAACGCAAGGGGTCCACGAAGGGAATTGAACCTCGCGAAGTCTGCCAAGCCTCGGGGTGACCGAGCTCCCAGGGCTTACTCGATCGCCCCGGGAGCTCAGCTGCACTGTTTGCGTCATCTGCTCGATGGCGGCTCCCACGGCATAGCGGCGACTCGATTCAGAGAATTACGAAGTCGGCGGGAAAATGGAGGCGGTGTCGAGGGCTCGGCCGACGATCGGCACCGTCAGCGTGTCGCCCGCCGAAACGAACGTGCCCTGACGATAGTCTCCTCCGAACGGATTGGTAAAGATCCAGATGTCCCGATCGACGGCGTCCACGACCCAATAGGTTGCCACACCTGCCGCCGCATATCCCGACTTCTTCGCATTAAGATCGAACTTACGACTGCTGACCGACACCTCGACCGCCCATAGTACGTCGTCACCTCGCGGAAGTTCGCGCGGATGTATTCCGGTCGCAAGAGCGCGAACTCGGGGTCATAGGTGTTTCCCTCCCGCAGCATAACGGTGGTTTGAACGGCAAGTCCATGTTCAAACAACTCTAAAGCCGCAAAAGCTTTTTGAAGGGCAAGGAATATGAGGTTATAAAGCTTGCCTTGAGGCATCGAAACGACGACCTGTCCGTCAATGAGCTCGATGTAACGGGATTCGTCGATCACTCCGGACTCGACTAGGGCAAGATAGCGCTCGTTGCTCCAAATCAGGGGCTTGGGCTCTTGGCCAATGTCGGAAAGGGCGACGATCATGGCTCTATTCTACGACGGGTTGTCGCCCATACTCGATCTCCGAGGATCTTCACCATAGACTGCGGGGACCTTTGCTTTATCGAGCGATGGCGGTTTCGGAAAGCCTCTGTTTGAAGTACGCGGAGCGTGTAGCCGTCGGTGATCGACCGGGCGAATCCCGACATCTCGATACGCGCGGCGGATGTGAACCTCTTACGCCGGTTCGATCACTGGCGGCGTCATGGACATGCACCGTTCATTTCTCCTCGTCACCTCATCTTGCACCGAGGTGACGAGGAGGGGAGGTTCTTACTTCAGCGTCCCGAACGTCAGACTCGACGAATGCTTGCCGTCGTGGAGCACGGTGACGGTGGCCTTCTTGAAGTCCTCGGGCTTCGCCAGTTCGATGTTCGGCACGAACGTGTTTGGATTGCGGTCGACAAGGGGGAACCAGGAGCCCTGCACCTGAACCATCAGCCGGTGGCCCTTACGGAAGGTGTGAAGCAGGTCGTTCATTTTGAAGTGAACGCGCGTCGGTTGGCCCGGGACGAAGGGTTCCGGACGCTCGAAAGAATCGCGGAAACGCGCCCGGAAGATGTCGGCTTTGACGTTCAGCTCGTAACCCGCCATCGAGACGCCGCCCGTGGTGTCGCCGGTAGTTCGCGAGGTCACGACCGGCGTCTTCTCCGTCGTGTCGTCCGGATAGACGTCGATGACCTTCACCACGAGGTCCATGTCGGTTCCCGTCGTGGTCACCCAGAAGTCGGCGTCGATCGGCCCCGCGACCGTCGTGTCCCGCGTGAAGGGCTCGCCCTTGTAGCTGAGCACGTCGGAGCGCGACTCGGCCCAGCGCTGGTCGTCCACCATGTACTCGCGGGTGCGTCGACGGCTCGCCGCATAGTCCGGAAGATAGGGCGTGGGTGCGGCGGGATCGTTGACGAACGAGTCTTCGCCTCTCGATTTCTTCGTCGAGATCGTCTTGCCATCGCCTAGGTAAAACTTCGCCTTGCCCATTCCCTTCGGCGGCCACGACGGATACGTCATCCACTTGTTCGTGCCGGTCTCGAACACCGTCGCCTCGGCGGGCGGCGGAACGTTCTGGCTGCGAAGGTACTTCTCGAAAAAGGGAAACTCGACGTTGTCCTGAAACCACTTGCTCGTGTTCTGGCCGTAGTCGAGGTCTCCGAACGTCGTGCCGTTCGGGGAGGCCCACATGCCGTGGTACCACGGCCCCATCACGAGGTAGTTCGGCGTTTGCCGGTTCTGCTTTTCGGTCGCCGCATAGGTGTTGAGGGCGCCCCACTGGTCTTCCGCGTCGAACCAGCCGCCGACGGTGAGTACCGCGCATTTCACGCCCTTCATGTGGTCGGGCAGGCTGCGGTCTTTCCAGTACTCGTCGTAGTTGGGGTGCGCGAGAATCTCGTCCCAGTAGGGGATGAGGCCCTTGTAGTAATCCGTGCTCAAGCCGCCCGCCGTGCTCGCCTGAAGGAAGAAGTCGTATTCGCTTCCCGGCTTGGTGAACACGGGCCGCTTGCCCGTCGAGCCGGGCCCACCCGTTCGCGGCACGTCGAAACCCGACGAGAAGTTGAAGTTGTCCTGAACGAAGAACGCGCCGTTATGGTGAACGTCGTCTCCCAAGAACCAGTTGCTCACCGGCGCTTGGGGCGAGACCGCCTTGAGGTGCGGCGCGGAATCGATCGCCCCCGCGCCCGCATAGAAGCCCGGATAGGAGATACCCCACAGGCCGACCGCGCCGTTGTTGTTCGGCACGTTCTTCACGAGCCACTCGACGGAATCGTACGTGTCCGTGGACTCGTCGATGCCCTTTTCCCCGGGCTTGAGTTGGGGTCGGATGTTGACGTAGTCGCCCTGGCTCTGATTCTTGCCGCGAACGTCCTGGAAGGCGAACATATAGCCGGCCTCCTGAAGTTTGTGGCTTCCCCGGAAGTTCTTGTAACGGTCAGGACCGTAGGGCCCGGCGCCGTAGGGTGTCCGTTCCATGAGGATCGGGTGCGTTCCGGGCACGTTCTTCGGCGAGTAGACGACGGTGTGGAGGGTGACGCCGTCGCGCATCGGAATGTCGTACTCGGCCTTCGAGTACGTGTCCATCGTCTCCGGCCTTTGCATCGCCGGGGCCGTTCGGTCCTGAAAAAGAGCGGGGTTCGGCAAGAACAGGAACATACGCCCCGTACGCTACCCGTTTCGTACAATGGCCCTATGGTCCGTCTCGCCCGTCCCGACGACGCCCCCACCTTCGCCTCTATCTACGCGCCGTTCGTCGAAAACACGCCGGTGACGTTCGAGGAGGAAGCTCCCTCCCAAGCGACGATGACGGAGAGGCTCGGGGCCAATCTGCAGACGCTGCCCTGGCTTGCTTTGGAAGAGGACGGCATGGCTATCGGCTATGCCTACGCGAGTCCCCACCGTGCCCGCGCCTCTTACCGCTGGTCGGTCGACGTGACGATCTACCTCGCTCCGGAGGCACGGGGAAGGGGCCGGGGCCGAACGCTTTACGCCGCTCTCCTCGACATTCTCGTCCGGCAGCGGTACACCGCCGCCTTCGCGGGGATCGCCCTTCCCAACATGGCCAGCGTCGGGCTGCACGAGGCGATGGGCTTCCGACCGGTCGGAATTTACGAAGGCGTCGGCTTCAAGTGCGGCGCGTGGCACGACGTGGGTTGGTGGCAGCGCGACCTTGCCCCCCGCCTCTCGCAGCCTACCGAGCCGATTCCTTTTTCGGAGTTCAACGGCATTTAGGCAAGACACTGCCAACAAAGCTTGTTTGGTGCGAGTGCATCCCGCCTGACCTACGCTTAACCAAGAATCGAGGTCGGGAGCATGGCGAAGCGTCACCGTGCCTTTTGGAGAGGGCGCGTGCTCCGAATGTCCCTCGGCGGACCCTCTCCCACCGGAGTGGAAGGGGTGACGTCTCACGTTCTTGCCGACCTCTTCGAGCAAGCCTCATCGCATGCCCCCGTTTTGCTTGGATCTGGGCACCCCTACGATCCAAGCTGAAAAGCCTGTAGCCAGCGCCTGGAAGCTTAGGGTTCCGCCCTTTAGAGAGGATGATCTTCCCTTGGGGAGCATGATTTTTGCATCCTCCCTAGTTCGAAGGCGAGCCTAGCAGGGAGGATAGGGAAGTTGTTTCGCAAATTACGCGCGGGGGAAGAGAGAAACGATAACGCCGTACAGGAAAAGATCGGGAGACGCCTCCCTATCCTCCTTAAGCCCTCGAAGCGGCCTTTTCGGGTTCAAACGTCCAGGGAAGATGCGAAGGAAGATCGACGATCAGGGAAGATCATCTTCCCTGCGAGGGAGGATCGCCGGGTTGGTGCGGGAGGGCGAGAGGGCCAACATTGCCATCGCCGCGCATCCGTGACGGGATGAAGCGGTGGAAGACGGAGGATGTCTCGGGGTCTGTATTCGCGAACAAGCTACTTGCGCCGGAAGTGATCGAGGAAGCTCGGCCTTTATCGCTATACCGATCCGCCCGGTGCCCCCGGCATGACTCATCGGCCACCACCTCTTCTTCGCTCGCCAGCATCCACACGAAGGTGCCTTTCGAAATTTCGTGCGTTCGGATCCATCGCAACACCTCGCATCCGCTCACGGCGGGCATGTAGAAGTCGAGGATCACGAGATCGAAGGGCCTACACTCCAACGCCAAAATCGCCTCTTTCCCGCCGTAAGCACACGAGACCTCGTACCCCTGCCGCTTCAGGTTCGACTCGATCAGCCGAACGATGTGCTGCTCGTCGTCGACGACGAGCACACTCTTTATCCCTCCGCCGCTAGTTCCAAACATGCTCCATTGTGAACTCTCTCGCAGTAACCTGACTCCATGACCGACGCCGAAAAGACTCATTTTCGCGAGGTCCACGCACGGATGCAGGAGGGATACGCTCTCATTCGAGCCCAGCGCGATGAGGTGCTCAAAACGATCTCCACAATCGACGCGATCCGCTCCCTACTTGGGGCTTTTCGACATGCGGCGACCCTGCCACCACGTGCGACGAGCGGTCTATCGCTTTTCTACCGCGCTCTTTCCTCCCGACGATGACCTACGTCTTCGAAGTCGGTTTATGGGTCTCCGCCCAACTTGACGAGCTTGGCTTCAAGCATTGCCTGATTGGAAGAGTGGCGTTGCAGGCTTGGGGTGCGCCTAGGGTGACTCGCGACATCGACGTATCCGTTCTGATCGGATTCGGGGAAGAGGCTCGCCAAATCGCCACGCTTAGTAAGCACATTCTACCGACGATCGAGTCCGCGTTTTTTACGCAATCGCCAATCCGGGTTCTCCGTTGTCAGTCGCCCGAGGGAGTGGGCATCGATATATCGAACTGGCCGCGTTTCTCTATGAGGAAGCCTTCATGGACCGGAGTCGCTCTGCGGAGTTTCTGCCAGGGCAGTCGATACCGGTCGTGTGTGCCGAGGATCTCGTCACCATGAAGGCCTTCGCCGGGCGCCCTCAGGATTGGATCGACGTTCGCGGCATCCTGGTTCGCCAAGAGACAAAGCTGGACTGGAGCCCAATCGAAGAAACCCTTCCCGAACTCCTCGACCTGATCGAAGCGCCGGATAGGTTTCACCGGCTTCGCACCTTACGTGACGAGTCCAAGTAAGCTCAAGGCGATGTCCGCCTTCTATCCCCGTCACAAGTCACGCGGCGTCACTGAGGGCGCCGATAAGACCGCCAACCGCGCCATGCTCCGCGCGATGGGACTTGGCGACGCCGATCTATCTCAACCCTTCGTCGGCGTGGCGACGGTCTGGAGCGAGTCGACGCCCTGCAACGTCAACCTGGACGAGCAAGGCATCGTCGTCGCCGAGGCGGTCCGGGCGAACGGCGGAACCTCGCGCCGCTTCAACACGATCTCCGTGTCCGACGGCATCGCGATGGGCCACGAGGGCATGAAGGCCTCGCTGGTCTCGCGCGAGATCATCGCCGACTCGGTGGAGCTCATGATGCGCGGCCACGCCTACGACGGCCTGGTGGGGCTTGCCGGATGCGACAAGAGCCTTCCCGGAATGCTCATGGCGATGGCGCGTCTCGACGTGCCCAGCGTGTTCGTCTATGGCGGCACGATCATGCCCGGACGGTTTCGCGATCGAGATGTGACGATTCAGGACGCCTTCGAGGCGGCGGGCGCCTACGCGGCGGGGACGATCGACGCAAAGGAGCTTCACGCCGTCGAGTGTGCCGTCTGTCCGGGCGCGGGCGCCTGCGGCGGTCAGTACACCGCGAACACCATGGCGTGCGTCGCCGAGGCGATCGGCATGGCGATCCCCGGCTCGTCGTCGCCGCCCGCCGAAGATCTGGACGGGCAGCGCGCCGCTCACCTGACGAAATCGGGTGCGGCCGTGATGAACGCGCTTCGGAATGGGATCCTTCCCTCCAAGATTCTCACGATGAAGGCGCTGGAGAATGGAATCGCGATCGCCGCCGCCACCGGCGGTTCCACGAACGTCGCCCTGCATCTTCCCGCGCTGGCGCACGAGTTAGGGCTGACGCTCACCCTCGACGACGTTGAGCGCGTTTCCGCCCGCACGCCCACGCTCGCCGACCTTCGCCCCGGTGGCAAGTATGTCATGCTCGACCTCCACCGGGCGGGCGGCGTGCCCGCCGTGCTCAAGGCGATGCTCGAGGCGGGCGCGCTCCACGGCGACTGCCTCACCATCACCGGTCGGACCTTGGCCGAGGAGCTTGCGGACGTGGTCGTTCCCACCGGACAGGACGTGATCCGAAGCTCGGATAACTACGTCGACTCGCACGGCGGCCTCAAGATCGTGCGCGGCAACCTCGCTCCCGAAGGAGGAGTGGTCAAGACCACTGGCCTGAAAAAGTTCGTTCACACCGGTCCGGTCCGCCTTTTTGATTGCGAAGAGGACGCCATGTCCGCCGTTCAGCGCCGTGAGGTCCAGCGAGGCGACGTCGTCTGCATTCGCTACGAAGGCCCGAAGGGCGGACCGGGGATGCGCGAGATGCTCGGCGTGACGAGCGCGATCGTCGGCCAAGGACTGGGCTACGACGTCGCGCTGTTGACCGACGGCCGATTTTCGGGAGCGACGCGCGGCCTGATGGTGGGCCATGTAGGGCCCGAAGCGATGGATGGCGGACCGATCGCCCTTCTACGAAATGGCGATCTCGTCACCGTCGATGCGGAAAACGGCGTTCTGTCCGTCGATTTGACCGACGAGGAGCTTGCCGTCCGCCGACGCGAGTGGAAGCCCATCGCCCCTCGATACGCCAAGGGCGTGCTGGCGAAGTACGCCAAGTACGTCGGCCCGGCCTGCTTCGGCGCGGTGACGCACTAGAGCCTCTCCGGGACATGCGATTTATCCCTTTGCCGTCGTAAGCACTCGCGCCGGGTGGCGGCTGAGGCTGAGGTCTTGGCCGATCACGTTCACCATGCCATCGGCATGGTTGGACGCCGCCTTCTTGTCGCCCCGGAACTGCCGGTCGGAGTCCTTTGCGGGAATGCCGAACGCGTCGCTGATCAAGGGGGCGTCGCTGTGTCCAAACAGGGCTTTCGGCGGCCAAGCCGATTCGTCGCCGGAAGCCTTGGGATCGAAGCGGAAACTCGTCCACCGGTGACGCTGACCC
>CAXUKB010000245.1:0-7598 GCA_964251345.1 uncultured Fimbriimonas sp.
GGTCTCGGCCACATGAGCGCAATGAAGGCTCGCAAGCTCGAATAATCGGCCAGAATCAAGGGGAGGTGGCGCGGGGCTCCCGAACCCTCTTCTCCTTTTCACCCGCGACGACGGCGAGCGCCGAAACGATCAGCACCGTGCCGACGACGATCGGATGACTAATCGCCTCTCCCGTGAACGCCCAGGCGAGCAAGGCGGAGAGCGGCGGTTGCAAGAGGATCGTCACGACCATCGTCGAGAGCGGCACGCGTTCGACCGTGGCGTACCAGACGCCAAAGCACAGGAGCCCGGGCAAAAGGACGAGATAACCTACGGCCAAAATCGCGGGCAGGTTCGGCGCGCCGAAGTGGAGCGGCATCGCGCCGCCCGCGAGCAAGGGCACCAAGAGCAGCGTCGGGAGCATGCCCGCGGTCTCCCATGCGAGGTACCCGACCCCGCTCGAGCGTCGCACGATGCTCGTGCCGAATACGCTCGCGACCGACTCGCAGACCACGCCCAAGAGATAGAGCAAGGTTCCATCGCCGCTACCAAAGCTCGGTCGTCCAAAGCCGCACACTACGACCCAGGCTCCGGCAAAACCGAGAGCGATCGCAATCAGCCGCTTCGGCGTGGCGCGCTCGCTCAGGACGAGGAACGCGAGGAGTCCCGTCCAGATCGGAGCGGTCGCGTTGAGCACGGTCCCGCCCACGGTCGAGGCGCCTCGGGTAAGCCCCAGATAGTACAGGAGGTGCGCCGGCGCGAAGAGAAGCGCCCCGAGAAGCATGGCGCAAAGACGATCGCCTCGCGAGAGCGGACGGTAGCGCGCATAGGCGGCGAAGGCGGGCACCCGAAGGAGTGCCTGAAGAGCCAACGCGACGAGACTCCAGCGGGCGACCGCGACGGCGGCGGGCGACATTCCGTGGGCGGTGGCGACCCTCACCGCGAGGTTGACCGGCGTCCACAGCGCGTTGAGGCCCGCGAGGAGAAGGAACTGTCGGCTGCGTTCGGTCACGCGGATCGGAGGATGGGCATGGACCGGACCTCCGCCTCCACTCCGTCGACCTCGACTTTCTCTCCGTCGGCGACCGCCTCGTTGCGAAGGGTTCCGGCGGCCACGTAGATCCCGCTCGATAGCGCACTCAAGGACGCCGAGGAGATTTTGCCCACTTCCCTTCCTCCAAAGAGCACCGCCGCCCCGGTTCTAAGCGCCTCGTTTGCGATCAGGCCTACCCAAGTGCGGTTCGTGTGGCCCCGAGTGTGCATCCGCATGAGAACCTCTTGGCCCGTGTAGCAGCCTTTTGCATAGCTGACGTGAGACGCCTCGAAATTGGGACCAAGCTCGGGCGGCAGGGTTCGGGGTGTCGCGTCCGAGCCCCATTTCGGCACGCCGGCGGCGAGGCGCAGAGCCTCGGCATCGACCGTTTCGAAGGTGCTCTTGAACTTTTCGATGTCGGTCTCCGTTGCCCACACGTCCCATCCGGGCTCAACGATCCGCGCGGAAGGCAAGATTAGTTCCGCGTCTTCATTGGACATGGGTGCCGACACCCAGAGTCCGCGCAACGGGAGTTCGCGCGCGATCAGATCCTCCATGATCGTCATGCGATCGATGCGCTCCAAGACGGCGGCTACGCGGTCCCGCGCGACGGACATGACGATGCGGTCTTCGATTTCCCAGGCGTCGACGATCGCCAGAATCTGCCCCGTCGGCTCACAAAAGCAGAAGGAAAGGCCTCCGCCGGGCTGAAGCGTCCGAACGTCGTTCGACGCTTGGCCCTGCAACCAATCCTTTCGATCTCCACCTTTCAACTCGACCAGAGCGAAGTCGTCCAGTGCGAAGGCCACGCGATCCGCCACCTCTCTATTGTGGCGCTCACCGTATGGAAATCCGGTTACCTCCGGCGGTTACGTTCAGGGTTCGTCAAGAGGATAGACCGACCGGGCGGGTACCGCGCTCGCGGTGTCCCAGTTGTCGCAATCGAGACGTCGGCAACGAAACATGCGGGAGCGCGCGCCCCGTTCGTCCTCCACCTCCGCGAACTGAGCGAACGGGCAGCCGAGGCACATTCGAGGGTCAAGCAGCCTCACGATTCTTAACTCTCGCTCTACCATGCCAGTCCCCTCTTTCCGCGCGTAAGAGGCCTCTTGACCAGGCGTTCGTACGAGGTTGGAACTAAACAAGGTTACGAGATGTAGAGATGCGAAGAATCTGTAACCGATGGTTCATTCTTCAACGCCCGAGTCAGACTCCGAATCCGTCGTTCCTCACGGAAAACGACGGGGGCTTGGGCGTTCGCTGAGCTTCTTCGGGCCGGCGCTGCTCGTGTCGGTGGGCTACATGGACCCCGGCAACTGGGCCACCGACTTGGAAGGTGGATCGCGTTACGGCTACGCCTTGCTCTGGGTCGTGGGGCTCAGTAGCCTAATGGCGGTGTTCCTTCAGACCCTTTGCGCCCGCCTTGGACTCGTCTCGGAGCGCGATCTCGCCCAGATGTGCCGCGACCACTATCCGCGTCCCGTCGCGCTGGCCCTCTATGGCCTCGCGGAGGTCGCCATCGTCGCCTGCGACGTCGCGGAGGTCATCGGATCGGCGGTCGCGCTCTCCCTTCTGTTTCACCTCGACCTTCGGGCCGGGGTGCTGCTCACCGGCTTCGACGTGCTTCTCCTCCTCGGCCTCGGAAAGTTTGGGGTCCGAAAGATCGAAGCGGTGGTGGGAGCGCTCGTGGCGACGATCTTCCTTGCGTTCCTCTTGAACATGATCTGGGCGCGTCCCGATCTTGGTGCGGCGGCGCACGGCCTTTTCGTCCCTTCCCTTCCCGGGGACCGCTCCCTCCTCATCGCGGTCGGCATTCTCGGCGCGACAGTCATGCCGCACAACCTCTATCTGCACTCTTCGATCGTGAGGAGCCGCGCCGTGCCGGACAAAGGGGAGGGCGTGCGGATGGCGACGCTCGATACCGTGCTTTCCTTGGGGACGGCCTTTTTTGTGAACGCCGCGATTCTGATGTTGGCGGCGGCCGTGTTCTTTCCCGTCGGGCGAGTCGTCACCGAGCTTGAGAACGCCCACGAGTTGCTCGCCCCCGCGCTTGGTGGCGCGGCGTCGACGCTCTTCGCGGTGGCGCTGCTCGCAAGCGGACAGTCCTCGACGCTCACCGGGACGCTCGCCGGTCAGGTCGTCATGGAAGGCTTTACCGACCTCAAAGTTACGCCGTGGTTACGTCGATTGACGACCCGTCTGCTCGCGATCGTGCCCGCCATGCTCGTGGTCATCGCCAACGGCCACAACACGGCGGACGCGCTCGTCGTGTCCCAGATCGTGCTGTCGATGCAACTTCCGTTCGCGGTGGTGCCGCTCGTGCTGTTCACGTCCGATCGACGGCTGATGGGCGAGTTTGCGAGCCCGGCGTGGGTCAAGGTCTTGGGATGGCTCGTGGTCGGTGCCATCCTCGCGGCCGATGGATGGCTTCTGGGCTCCCAGTATGGATGGAGCAAGGTCGGCGTCGGAGCGGCGCTGCTCGGCGGTTACTTCGGTTGGGCGTTTTCGAGACCGAACGACCGCGCGTAGTCGCGTTCCGCGCTATCCTCTTGCGTGCCCCGCCTTGCCCCCAAGCGCACCCTTGGGACGTTTACGCTCGCTATGACCGTGTTCTGCTGCGTTAGCGGCGGACCGCATGGCCTTGAAGAGATGCTGAAGGAGACCGGGCCTGCGATGGGCCTTCTCTTGATCCTGCTCGTCCCGATCGTCTGGGCTCTTCCCGACGTGCTGTGTACGGCCGAGCTCGCGGCCGCAATCCCCGAGGAGGGAGGCTATGTGATCTGGGTTCGGCGGGCGATGGGTCCGTTTTGGAGCTTCTCGAACGCATGGTGGAGTTGGATCTACACCTTGGTCGACGCCGCGACCTACCCGGTGCTGTTCGCGACCTACGTTTCTAAGCTTCTCGGATCGACCTTGGGGATCACGAGCTTTGAGGCAGGTTTTCCTCGATGGGGCTTGTCTCTGTTAATGATTGTCGCGTTCACCGGACTCAACATTCGGGGCACCCGCGAAGTGGGCCGTGCCAGCGTCGTCTTCGCGTTCGCGATCATCGGCCCCTTCCTGCTGTTCTCCCTCGTCGGCCTTGGGCGACTGGCGATGCATCCGGTGACGATCGTGCCTTCGTTCGCCCTCGACCGCGGCGCGCTCTCCTCGGGATTGGCGCTCGCCATGTGGAACTACCTGGGCTGGGACGCGCTCTCGACCGTCGCCGAGGAGGTCGAAGACCCGGCCCGGGCCTATCCTCGCGCAATGATTGGCGGCATCGGGATCGTCACCCTCGTCTACTTCCTGCCCGTCCTGACCGGCCTGGCGTTTTATCCCGACGTTTCGAAGTGGGTCGAGGGCGCATGGCCGGACATCGCGCGGGCGGTTGCGGGCGACTGGATCGGGGTGCCGGTGAGTCTTGCGGGCATCGTCTCGGTTATCGCGCTCTTCACGGCCTCATTGCTCGGTTCGTCTCGCATTCCCTTCGTCCTCGCCGAGCAACGATTTCTTCCGCAGTGGCTCGTCGCCCTCCATCCTCGCTTTGGAACTCCCTACCGTGCGCTTCTACTTTGCGGCGCGGTGTTCGCCGTTTTGGCCTGGGGCAGCTTCGTCGATCTCGTCGCGCTCAACGTGGTGCTCTACGCGGCGGCCCTCGTCCTCGAGCTTGCCTCGTTGCTCGTCCTTCGCGTCAAGGAGCCCGATCTCCCCCGGCCTTTCCGCATTCGGGGCGGCTGGCCCGTACTCGGCATCGTCTTCCTCATGCCGACGGCGCTTCTCGTCCTGTTAGTTGCCACGTCGATTCACGAGGAGGGTTGGGCCAAGCAGGGCCTTACGGCGGCGATCCTGTTCAGCGGACCCCTCATTTATGCGATCGTCCGTCGCTGGCAGCGTCGCACCCCCATAATGGGCTGATGGAGCACCTCGCTCGGTGGATCAAGAAGGACTCCGAGCAAGGCTGTCTCTTCCTTGCGAACGCTCTTTTTGAAATCTATGCGGCGATCGCGCTTCTGGTCGTCTTCGGAATCGGAACGGCGGAGGGCTGGACCCACCGCAACCCCGATGCGTCCGTCCTGCGACTCGTGGCGTTCGGCCTCAGCCTCGTGGTCGCGGCGCTCGCGTATCCCCTCATCCGGCGCTACCGCCGGCGCAAGGGCCGCGTATCGCTTGCGTCGCTCCTCATCGCCGCCAACCGAAACAACCTGGGCGAGGCGATCGGACCGAACGCTTCCGCCCTTGAAGAGGCGGCGGCCGACCTCGAGCAGGCGGAACTGCTGTTGCCCAAGACCGCCCTCGACCGGTCGTTCGCCCACGCGCTCGTCCGATCGGGCAACGACCGCATCCGTCGAATGCTCGAAGTCAGCATTGCCGCGCCTGCACGATACGGGCTGACTCGCGCCCAGTCCGAGGTGCAGTTTGCGGAAGACGGCAGGTGGCTCGCGGAGTTCCGAAGGCTTGTGGAGCAGACCCGCGAGTCATCGACTCCCCTCGAAGAGGACGCGACGCTCGGCCATCTTCGAACGCTCGTCGACTCGCGTCAGGAAGCGCTCGCCGAGCTTAAGGCGTGAACGGCGAAGGGTTCCAGCCCGGCACGACCCGTTCGTAGAACTGCTCGACGAGAGCCGCGCGTCGGGCGACCCGCGGATACCGACGAACGATCTCCGAGAACTCGGGCGAAGGATCGAGGACGTTCATCGCGTACACGGCCCAATCTTCGTCAAGACAGGACGCTCCGTAGGCGTTCAGCAACCCCTGGGCGTTCAGCTCCGGAACGAAGGTGTCGTCGTCTTCGCCGTCGCGAATCGCCCAGTAGCCACCATCGTGCGGGTGCGCGTAGCGGAAATCCGGCGCGGCGGCTTCTCGCCAAGCGCGGCGCGAAAACGCCCTGCCGTTATGATCGAGGAGCACGTGCGCCGTCTCGTGGTGAAAGACGTCTTCCGTCCACTTCGCGTCGACCGCGTCGTCGTCGCCGTCGGTGATCAGAACCGACGCGCCATCGTCGCCGGTCGTGCCGCCGTACTCCGCGCCATCGTCGTCCGCCATGCTACGCACGACGTACACCGTCCGGATCGTGTGGCCGAGAAAGCCTTGGGGGTACCGGGCGAACGCCTTCGTCAGCGCCACACGGGCTTCGGCCTGACGCGCGGGATCGGATTCCGCAACCATAACGGCGCCGTCGTTCTGCCGCTGGGCGCGCGGCAGGTCGAAACAAATTTCGGGAGCGGACACGGCAGACGCTTGGCCCAGGAGCGCCGCCGCGAGGAGCGGGAGGAAGGGCACAAAATCCAGTACGTCCGTACGCAAGCATCCGCACCCGCCTTCATCGAATCTTCATGGGTTCCCGCCTATTCCTGAAACTGCAGGTCGTACAACCGTCGGTACTCGCCATTGAGAGCAAGGAGCTCCTCATGGGTGCCGCGCTCGACGATACGGCCATGGCGCATGACGACGATAAGATCCGCCGCGCGCACGGTGGAGAGTCGATGGGCGATCGCGAACGTCGTGCGGCCGGGCATCAGTCGCTCCAGCGCCGCCTGCACGAGACGTTCCGATTGGGTATCGAGCGCGCTCGTCGCCTCGTCGAGGACGAGCACGCGCGGGTCTTTCAGAATCGCTCTCGCGATCGAAAGGCGCTGCTTTTCGCCACCGGACAGCTTATAGCCGCGCTCGCCCACGACCGTATCGTAAGCCTCGGGAAGCGAGGCGATGTGGTCGTGGATCGCCGCCGCGCGGGCCGCCTCCTCAAGTTGTTCATCGGTCGCATCGGGATTGCCATAACGCAGGTTTTCGCGGATGGTGTCGTGGACGAGGTAGGTCTCCTGCGTGACGACGCCAACGATTTTCGCGATCGCGGAAAGTTTGATCTCGCGCACATCGTGGCCGTCGATGGTCACCGAGCCCGCGCTTACGTCGTAGAGGCGTGGAATGAGATACGTCAGCGAGGTCTTTCCCGCCCCGCTGGAGCCGACGAGCGCGACGAGTTGCCCAGCGCGGGCGGTCAGATCGATGTCGCTCAACGTCGGCGAATTCTGATTCTCGTCGTACTGAAAGCCGACGCCGCGGAAAGCCACTTCGCCCCGCACGTCGTTCGGCACGAGGTCGACCGCCTCCGGGGCATCGCGGATCTCCGGAACGAGGTCGAGGTACTCGAAGATCCGGCCGAAAAGGGAGACCGAGGAGGCGAGCTCGACCTGAGTGTTCAAGAGGTTCGTGATCGGGAAGAACAGGCGGCCCTGCATCGACGTGAAGGCGATGATCGTTCCGACCGAAAGGCCGGTGTCGTGCCGACGAAGGATCAGATAGCCCGCGAGCCAGTAGACGAGCACCGGCGTGATCGAGAACGTCAGGCCGAACAGGTTGAAGAAGCCCCGCATGATCGTTTGGAGCTTCACTTGCGTTGCCGCGACCTGGGCGTTCTCCTTGGCGAAACGGTCGTTTACGAGGTCGTACCGTCCGGAAACCTTCGTAAGAAGCGCTCCGCTTACGTTCAGCACTTCGTTGGTGGTGGCGGTCAGGTTCGCCAGGTGCTCCTGCGAGCGCCGTCGCTCACCGTCCGCGAGTTTGCCCACCCGTGCGGCCACCACTGCGAAGAGCGGCAGAATTC
>CAXUKB010000246.1:0-3354 GCA_964251345.1 uncultured Fimbriimonas sp.
GGCCTGTACCTTGCTCATCTCGTTCAAGCACGGTTTCGAGTACCGCTTTTTCTCTTCATTCTCGGCGCAAGCCAGCCCCTCGCCGACGCCCTGATCCAGAACCCCGAACTTGCCAGCCTCGTCCTGGAGCCCGGCGGCATCGGAGCGCCGTCGGGCGTCGAGGCATTGCTTGCCGAAGGCCGCGTGCTCCTGGCCGCGGCGAGCGGCGGAAGCCACGCGCTCGATCGACTGCGCTACCTTCGCCAGCGCACCATGCTGCCCATCGTCGTGGCCGATCTCGCCGAGATTTGGGACCAAGAAACGGTGTGGCGCGCGCTGTCCGATTTGGCGGACGCGCTCCTCGTCCTGACGATGGAGGCGACTTGGCCGCCGTTCGCGCGTCTCCGCGGCTTGGCGGAAAAACCGCCCCTGGCGGTGGTCGCCTTTGGAAAGCTCGGCGGACGGGAGCTGAACTACTCTAGCGACGTGGACCTCGTCTACGTCGCGGAAGACGAAGTAGACGAGCGCACCGAACGCGAGTTGGCTCGCTTCTGCGAGGCGTACGGGCGCGCCCTTACCGACCGCATGGGGCGCGGCTCGCTCTACCGCGTCGACCTTCGGCTAAGGCCTTATGGTGGCGCCGGGGCCATCGTGCTCAAGGCGCGGGCGGTCGAGGCGTACTACCGTCTCTACGCGGAGGCGTGGGAGGCGCAGGCTCTCATGCGTTCGCGGGTCGTGGTGGGCGAGTGGCTTGCGCCTCGGTGGGAGGCGCTCGTCGCGGAGATCGCTTACCCGCCGACGCTCGGGGAGGGCGCGCTCCGCGACATGGCCCAAGCGCGCGTCCGGATCGAGGAGATCGCGCAGGGCGACGATCTCAAGCGGGGTCCGGGCGGGATTCGCGACGCGGAGTTTCTCGTTCAGTCGCTTCAGCGGGCGCATGGCGGCGCCGACCCGCGGCTCCGTACGCCCGCGACCCTCGACGCGGCCCGCGCGCTGGCCGCCGCGGGGTGGCTGGATCCTGCGGCGGCAGGGGCGCTCGCCGAGGGATACACCTTCCTGCGCAAGCTGGAACACCGCCTCCAGCTAACCGGCGACCAGCAGACCCATTCGATGCCTGCCGACCTTGCGCGCCGTTACGCCCTCGCTCGGACGATGGGCCTCTACGACGTTCTTCTGCTGGACCACGCCCTGACGCGCCACCGGCGTACAATCGGAACCTTGTACCGCTCCGTCCTGCGTCTGGAGGGCGACGGGGGAGACGCGAGGGCCGCCGTCGGCGCCCGCGTCGGTCCCCTCGCTCCCGCCCTACTCGCCTGGTTCGACGGCCTTCCCGAAGCGTCGGCTTTCTACGCAGGGCTGCGCGACAACGAGGGCAGCCTCATACGCGCGTCGGCCCTTCTCGCCGAAGCGCCTCGCCTCGCCGCCGCCTTCCGCGCGAGCTTGCCTCTCACGGAAGAACTCCTCAGCGGTGAGATCGAAGAGGCTCCGGCTCATCCACCTGAGCCGACCGCCGAGGGGTTTGCCCGGACGCTCGTTCGCTGGGCGCTGCGGGGGGACTTCCCCTTGGAGGAGACCCTTGCGGATCTCGGCGACGCCGCCGTTCGTGCCGCGCGGGTGGACGGCCTCGACGTGGTCGCCCTCGGCTCCTTCGGCTTGCGGGAGACGACGCCCGGCTCCGACCTCGACCTTCTTCTTCTCACCGACGGCGACCAGGCCGAGGCCGAACGCGCGGCCCAAGAGATGCTTGGGAATCTCGAACGCGCCGCGCGGGGAGGCGGCCCCCTCCGCGGCGACTTGCGTCTGAGGCCGGAAGGACGCAAGGGACTTCTCGTCCGCACCTACGAGGGACTGCTCACCTACGCCACCCGCGACATGGAGCTTTGGGAACGGTTCGCTCTCGGGCACGCCCGACTCGTCGCCGGCTCGCCGCGCGCCCTAGAGACGGTGCTTCTCGCCGCTCGCGAGCGGACGGTCGGAGCGGAGGAGGTTTCGGAGCTCGTCCGCATGAAACGCCGAATCGAAACGGAACGAGTCCGTCCGACCCACGTTCGGCGCGACGTGAAGCTCGGTCGGGGAGGTCTCAACGACATCGAGTGGACCGTGCGGCTGACCGAGATGGTGCATCCCGCGGATCGTGCGGGATCGTCGTTGATGCCCGCCCGGATCGACGCTCTCGCCGAGACGGGGCACTTCAACCTCGTTGAGCGAGACCTCTTGCTCGACGCGCGGCGATGGCTCCTCGACCTTCGCCATCGGCTATGGCTGATCGACGTGGACGACGATCTCTTGCCGGAGAACCCCGACCGGCTCGCCCACCTTGCGTTGGGACTCGGGCTGCCCGACGCGAACTCTCTCTTGCGCCGCCATGCCGAAACCACCGATCGTGTCCGTGCCCTCTACGAGACCACGGTGAGACGGCTATGATCCTCGTCCTTCTCCTCCTAGCCTCCTATTTTCTAGGCGCGATTCCGTTTGGCTACCTCGTGGCGCGGGCACGAGGCGTCGACATCCTGAAGGCGGGAAGTGGCAACATCGGCGCGACGAACGTTGGACGCGTGCTGGGCAAGGGACCCGGCCTCGCCGTGTGGGGGCTCGACGTGCTCAAGAGCCTCTTGCCGACCCTCGCCGCCCGCTTCCTGCTGCCGCACGGGATTGGAGCGCTTGCTCCGGAGACGGCGTGGTTCCTCGTCGGTCTCGCGGCGGTGCTGGGCCACTGCGCGAGCCCCTTCCTCGGCTTCCGGGGCGGCAAAGGGATCTCGACCGCACTCGGCGCGATCGTCGGGACCGCGCCCGGCGTCGCGATCCTCTGTTTCGTCCTCTTCGCCGTCGTGCTCGCGGCGACGCGGTACATGGCGATCGCCAGCACGGTGGGCGTGGCGTCGGTGGTGCTCTTCGGCTGGCTTTCCGGCCTCGCCCCGCAACTTCTCCCGATCTTCGCCCTCGCCGCCCTCTTCGTCGCCTACCGCCACCGAACGAATTTCCGGCGGCTACGGGAGGGAACGGAGCCGAAGTTCAGCTTTAAGAAGGCGGGAACGCCGGAGGACGTCCCCGCTCCGTCGCCTCGGGAGCTAAGCCCGGACGACACCTCGTCCTTGACCGGCGAAACAGGAGAGGACGGCGCGTAAGAGGCTTGCTGGCCGCTTGTTTCCGTAACGGGGGAGCCTGGGAACCCTGAGTCGTCCAACAACCGATGGATGGCCTCGACGTCGGAGATCCGAAAGACTTGGAAGAAGGGACTCCACCCTCACCGCCCGCTGGGGGCGAAAAGGCTTCGGGGATATCGGGCCGGTCGGATGAAGAAGGATCTTCCGTGCCAAGGCGCGCGGTTTTGGTCGTGAACACCAAATCGCGCCGAGGGCAGGAGTGGTTCGAGAC
>CAXUKB010000246.1:3364-7578 GCA_964251345.1 uncultured Fimbriimonas sp.
GTTCGAGACCGCCCAGAAGGAGCTCAAAGGCCACGGCATCGAGATCGAAAGGGCGACCCGCTTCGAGAAGATCGACGAGCTGATGAACACGGCGCGGGAGGCGATCGCCTCCGGCGTGCCGCTGGTCATCGCGGGCGGGGGCGACGGCACCTTCAACGCACTTTCCGATCTGTTCGTCGACTCGGATTGCGTGCTGGGACTGTTGCCCCTCGGAACGGGCAACAGCCTTGCGCGCGACCTCGGGATTCAGGCCAACGTCGCTCAGGCTTGCGAGGTGATCGCGAAAGGCAAGGTCGTGAAGGTCGACCTAGGCTACGTTAACGGCACCCACTTCGTGAACGTCGCGACCGTCGGCCTCACGACCCGCATCGCCCAGAATCTCACGAACGACATGAAGAAGCGGCTCGGCCGCTTCGTGTACGCGGTGGCGATTTTCCGCGCGATGCGCTCCTCTCGTCCGTTTCAAGCGGTGCTCGAGACGGAGAATGGGCGGCATGAGTTCGAGTGCCTGCAGTTCGTGATCGGCAACGGCCACTTCCACGCGGGGCCGTTCCCGGTGGCGCCGGACGCGTCGATCACCTCCGGCGCGCTGAACATCTACGCCGTCCGGGGCCACGGTACCTGGGCCCTCATCAAGTACGCCCTGAGCCTTCCGGGCGGCCATCAGGGCGCGCTCGCCGAGGTGTACAGCGAACGTTGCGAAGGCGGGAAGTTCACGACCATGCCCCCGAAGCAGGTCACCGTGGACGGCGAGGTCTGCACGCGGACGCCGATCGAATTCAAGAGCGTGCCCAAGTCGATGAAGGTCGTCGTGCCCTCGAACTGGGAAGGTTAATCAGGGAAGAGGGAAGAGGGAAGAGGGAAGAGGGAAGAGGGAAGAGGGAAGAGGAGGCACCTATTCGACGGGGATGTAGATTTCGGTGATCAACTCCCTTTCATGCGTCTTTTCCATGTCGCTGAGGTAGATCTCGAACGGGGGAAGCGCCCGAACGGTTAGGCGATTCGCTTGGATCCCGGCATAGGTCGCCGCCCAACCGTCCACCATCGTCGCGTAGCTGCCCTTGTGGATGCCCCTGGCGTAGCGGCCGCCTTCGAGGGTGGCCATCTCTAAGCCGTTCGGAGAGGCGGCATCCTCGGTCAGGGTCACACCGGCGTCGCTGCGCAGGGCCTCGGGTGAGACGCCTGTTGGGTCGTCGTGGTAGACGCCGACGAAAAGCGCGTCGGCGTTCCCGAGCAGACCTGCTTCATTCGCGAGGGCCGCCATCTTGCCGAAGGTCGATCCGATCTCCGGGTAGGGACCCCGGTGTCGGAGGTAGGCATAGCGACGCGGCGGGAGGTTTACGACTTCGAGGTTCATCGCAAAACGATCGTACAACGGACGCGCGAGTCATGGCTATCCAAGATTCAAAAAGTGAGCGGAATTCGAAAGCTTAGGTCGCCGCTCCCCGCCACCTCGTTCGGTGTTCGGAGCAGGCGCGGGCGGACGGAAGAACTTTGCAGGGATTGCACAGGCCGCCATCGTTCAGGATCGAACGAATGCGGGCCTGGAACTCCAGATCTGCGGGCGAGAACATGAGGGGCATGAGGTCGATCTTCTCGGTGCCGATGCCGTGCTCGCCGGTGACGGAGCCGCCCAGGCCGATGCATCGCCCCCCGCTCGCCTCGCCCGCCGCGACCCCCCGCTCAGTGATGCCGGGCTCGCGGTCGTCGAAGTAGAAGCACGGGTGCAGATTGCCGTCGCCCGCGTGAAACATGTTCGCGACGCCGAGGCCGTTCGTCCGGGCGACCTCGTAGACGAACTCCAGCATTTCGGGCAGACGCGAGCGCGGGATGACGCCGTCGTGGGTGACGATGGTCGGCGCGAGGCGCCCCATCGCGCCGACGCTTTTCTTGCGGGCGGTCCAAAGCTTCGTACGCTCCGCCTCGTCGGCGGCAAGGTGAACTTCGAGCGCCCCGTGATCCTCGCAGATTCGGCGGACGAGGGCCATCTCCGCCTCCACCGTCTCCTCGTCCGTACCGTCGCACTCAATGAGAAGCAGGGCCTCCGTGGCATCGGGATACACGAGCCCGAAGGCGGCGCGGACGGCGGCGAGAATGCCGCGATCCATCATCTCAAGGGCAGCCGGCACCGCACCGGTCGCGAGAATCGCCGCCACCGTCTCCGTCGCGGCGCGGACGGTGCGGAAGGGGGCGAGCGCGGTTCGCACCACGGTCGGAAGCGGGGTGAGGCGAACCCAAGCCTCCGTCACGAGGCCGAGCGTTCCTTCGCCGCCCACCACGAGTCCGAGAATGTCGTACCCAGGACAGCCCGGAACCGGACCTCCCAACTCGACGACGTCGCCTTCTGGGGTGACGAGGGTGACGCCAAGCACGTGATTCGCGGTCACGCCGTACTTCAGGGTGTGCGGGCCGCCCGCGTTTTCGGCGATGTTGCCCCCTAAGGTGGCCACGCTGCCGGACGAAGGGTCGGGCGCGAAGTGAAAGCCGAAGGGCTTCGCCGCGTCGCTGAGGCGCTTGTTGACCACGCCCGCTTGGGCGTGCATGACGCGGTTCGCGGGATCGACCTCCAAGATGCGCGTCATTCGCTTGGTCGAGACCACCACGCCGCCGAGGCCCGGGAGCGCGCCGCCGGAGAGGCCGGTCCCCGCGCCGCGGGCGGTGAAAGGCACGCCGTGGGCGACGCACCAGCGCACGAGCCGCGCGGTCTCCTCCGTGTTCCTCGGCAAGGCGACCGCGACGGGACGGCTCCGATCGACGGTATAGGCGTCGCAATCGTACGCTCGCTCCGCCGCGCCTCCCGCGAGCACGCCCTCGGCGCCCAGCACCTCGCCCAGTCCTTTCACGAGCCCAGCGCGGTCCACGGCTCGATTGTGACCCAAGGAAACGGACCCGACGAGAGGGAGGGCGCTTGCCCCTTCGCCCTTAGGCGGGGTAAGATCTTTTCTCGTACGGGGATATAGCTCAGCTGGGAGAGCGCTGCAATCGCACTGCAGAGGTCGTGAGTTCGAATCTCATTATCTCCACCAACGTTTGAACCTAGAATGGCCCGCCTTGGAGAGATCCGAGGTGGGCTTCTTTGCTGCCTAGATTTACGCCGGTACCCCTCCCCATTCGGGAAGATTAAATACCCTCCCTATTGCTCCGCAATCGGCACGAGTTGCACGAGCATCAGCGTGCCCCGGTACCGGCCCTTGGCGTCCGGCAGGGCGATACGAACCCATTGGTTCGCCCGCATGTACGCGTAGCCCATCGGGCGGGCGGTCGTCCCCTTGTTCGTTTTCACAAAGGTGCTCACGAAGAGCCGAAACAGGTCAGGGTAGCCGACCGCCGGCCTCAGGTATGCCCCCGTCGTCTCGCCGTCGATCACCGCGCCTGCCGCTATCGTGTGGTCCGCAGGCGTGCGGACGGTGGAGGCATTGACAACCAAGACCCCGGCAACGGACTCGTCGGCAGGCTTCTCGTCACGGCCCGAGAAGGCGAACGGTCCGGGCTCCTTCGTCTTGAGGGTCTCGCAACGCAGCAGGAATGCTTTAGGCGCCTCCATCGCGCTGATATGAGACTTACGGTTGGGATTGGGCGGTCCGTCATCCTTTTGAGTGGTCATTCGCACGACGAGCACATAGGTGTAGGGGACTGCCTTCGAAACCGGCAGTCGCATCGAAACCCATTCACCCTCCCGCAACGCGGTCGTCTCCGATCGGGTGGTCTTCCAAAGACCCTTCTTCAGCACCGTCGCCTCCAACCGCAAGGTTCCTCCGGTTGGGCCGGTGAGGTTCGGCAGAAGCCGGATCGAGGTGTCGATGCCTTCTGAGGACTCATCGGCCGCCGGGGCTCCGCCGCCTGTCGCTTTCGCCGTCGGTGTGGATCCGGAAGTCATCTTGATTGCCGCTTCCATGCCGTCGAGAGTAAATAGCTTCGGAGTCGACACCACGACGATGTCAGATGGCGGCTTCAGAGGCAGCTCAAGGATCGACCTTGTGAGCGCAGCGCCAATGGGTTCCCTCGTTCGTAGGAGCTTGCACGTCAGCAGAACTCGAGTCTTGGTTGCCTTTTGCGTTGCCTGAGTCCTCACCGGCGCTTGAATGGCCTTCGGTACGGGGGCACTCGGAGGGTCGAAGCCGAGGATCGCGGCGGGGACGGTGGTGAGGAGGGCGACGGTCAGGGCGGCGCGGCGAAGCCTTCGGTAGACGAGAGTTCGGGGGGTCTCGGGGCTG
>CAXUKB010000247.1:0-7521 GCA_964251345.1 uncultured Fimbriimonas sp.
GGCCCGTGGGGTCCTTCGGCAAATCGCCGGTGACGAGCGTTTCGGGTCCACCAGCCGCGGGCCGGGTGAAGAGCCGCTTGTCCTCCACGCCTTCGCGGGTGAAGGCGATCGTCTTACCGTCCGGCGACCACGCGGGGAATCGCTCGCGCGAGCCGGAGGTTTCCGTTAGGTTGCGCGTGTCCCCTTCTTCGGTGGGCACGGTAAAGATGTCGCCGCGCGCCTCGATCAGGATGCGGGAGCCAGAAGGGGAGAGCGCCATGCCGGTGATCCCGCGCGACAGGTTGCGCAGAGCGGGCCGCGCCTGAAGGTTCTCGGCGGAGATCATCGGCCGAACGCGATCGACCGTCTTCGTGTTCAGATCGAGCGCATAGAGCAGGCCATCTTTTTCAAAGGCGACGTGCTTGCCGTCGGTGGTGGGATAGCGAACGTCGGCGTCGGTAAAGGAGGTGAGTTGGGTTTCCTTTCCCGTCTTCAGGTCGGTCTGGTAAAGATTGAGGGTCGCGAGCCGCTTGTCGCTGACGTACACGACGGTGTCGCCGACCACCATGGGCCAGTAGTTCTGCTCCCGTCCGGAAGGAAGCTCACGATAGGCGTTGGTCTTGAGGTTGTAGATCGAGACGCGGCCCTGGGTGCCGCCTCGATACCGCCGCCAGTTGAAGGTCGACGAGTAGAACCGGTTATAGACGATCGTGTCCTTGTCGAGGAACGAGCCCTCGCCGATCTCATCGACCTTCGTGCGCTCGGGCATCCCGCCGGTCGGCGCGACGGTCCAGAGCCGCCGACTGCGCGTGGAGGCGCTTCCGAAAACGGAGGCGTAGGCGATGCGTCCGTCGGGCGTCCAGCCGAGTACGGCGTCGCCTTGCGGTTCGTAGGTCAGACGCTTGGGCTCGCCACCCTCGACGGGAATCACGTAGACGTTGGGCGCGCCGTCGTACTGGCCGGTGAAGGCCACGAGCTTGCCGTCGGGCGAGAGGTGCGGTCGCTGCTCGAGTCCCGGGCTGCTGGTGAGGCGCCGTGCCTCCCCGCCTTTGAGCGAGGTCACCCAGAGATCGCCCGCATGGACGAAGACGATGGTGTCACCGTGAATCGTGGGTTGACGAAGAAGCCGAGGTTCAGCGACCGGAAGTGCTTGAGTCGCCTGGGCGACGAGGGCAAGTGCGAGCGGAAGCACGCTTAAAAGGGTCCTCGCATGGGTTACCCCGAAGTATGCCTTTTTCGGCCTTCGCGTTCCCGTGCTGGGGCCTTTCGCAGAATTGAGCCTCCGATCCTCACTTGAAGGGACGATTCGGAGGGTTTTGTCCCGCTAAAACTCGTACCCGAGATCCGCGAGGAACGGCCGCCAAAACTCCGCGTCGACCTTGTGCCATGCGTGGCAGCCCATCGGAAGACGCCGCCCGAGGTGCTCATAGCCTGTCCGAGGCTCCTCGTCGAGCGCGAATCGAGTCGCCGTCTCGACGTCGCAGATCCGGTACGTGTCCCGCCATCGCGTGAGGGCACGCGTCGCGAAGTACAGGTCCTCATGCCCTCGATAGGTCCGGCTGGCGAGCCAGTCGTCGCGCAGGAGCCGCCGGGTCGCTTCGACCTGACGAAGCGAGAATCCGCCGTTGCCCACGTACACCTTGCGCTTGGGCAGGAGCGCGGGAAAGCGGTTCACGATGTGCGACAACCCTCGGGGCGAGTAGCTCGGCCACGCGTACCCCTTCGCGAAAGGAGCGCCGAAGTAGTGGAAGTCCATCGCGCAGAACTCCTCGAGATCGTCGCGAAACACGAAGGCGTCGGTCTGATGGACGAGGACGTGTTCGAAGGCGGCGAACCGGGCGTAGAAATCCTCGCGGAGGAGGAGGCGGCTGTAGGTTGCGCCGTTGTGGAAATAGTCCGGCGAGTAATAGAGCGTCTCGGCGGGTCCGTAGCGCGCGTACTCTGTGGTATCGAGTCCCTCCGGTGCGATCCAGTAGACGGGATAGTCACCGAGCACCTCGGCCCGGCGGCGCAGGGCGATGGTCTCCAAAGCCGAAGGTTTGGGCTTGTAGATCGGCACGAGTACCGCGACGCTGGGCTTCGACATGCGCGCAGGGAGATTACCCAGCGCCTTGGTCAGGATCACGGAAAGAAGAACAAACGGGGCCGAAGCAAATTGCCTCGGCCCCGTGCCACGTTCTGATGTACTAAAGGATGCCGACCGGCTCGGGCCGTTCGACGGGAACATTCTTCGCCGCGACCGCCGCCGCGACGAGGCCAGTGAATAGGGGGTGAGGCCGGTTCGGACGGCTCTTGAACTCGGGATGCGCCTGAGTCGCCACGAAGAAAGGGTGTCCCGGCACCTCGATCGTCTCGACCAACCGGTAGTCGGGCGACACGCCGGAGATCACCATGCCCGCTTCCTGAAGCCGCTCGCGATAGTCGTTATTCACCTCGAAGCGGTGGCGGTGGCGCTCCTCGATACGGGTGCCGCCGTAGAGCTTCGCGGCCTGCGAACCGAAGACGAGGTTGCAAGGGTAGGTCCCGAGGCGCATGGTCGCTCCCTTATCCACGACGTCCTTCTGCTCGGGCAGGAGATGGATCACCGGATGCGGCGCGTTCGGTTCCATCTCCTCGGAGTTCGCACCCTCAAGGCCGACGACGTTGCGCGCGTACTCGATGACCGCCATCTGGAGCCCAAGACAGATGCCGAGGAACGGCAGGCCGCCCTCGCGGGCGTGGCGAATCGCCTCGATCTTGCCCTCGATGCCTCGTCCGCCGAAACCGGGCGCGACGAGGAGCGCGTCCACGCCGTCGAGGAGCGAGGCGGGGTCGTCCGTCTTCTCCAGAAGGTCGCTCTCGATCCAGCGCAGGTCGACGCCGGTTCGGTTTGGAATGCCCGCGTGAATGAGCGCCTCGGCGATCGACTTGTAGGAGTCCCCGTTGCTCGTGTACTTGCCCACGACGGCGACGGTAACCCGTTGGCCGGGGTTCTTCAGGGTCTCGACGAGACCTTCCCACTCTCGCTGCTCGGGCGTCCGGGCGTCGAGGTCCAACTTCATGCAGACATACTCGCCGAGGCCCGCCTCCTCATACTCCAGCGGCACTTCGTAGATCGTGTCGACGGTCTTGCTCTCGATAACGGCTTGGGGCGGAACGCCGCAGAAGAGGGATATCTTCGTCCGCTGATCCTCTTCAAGGGGGACCTCGGAGCGGCACACGAGGACGTCGGGGGCGATGCCGATCTGGCGAAGCTGTTGCACCGAGTGCTGGGTCGGCTTGGTCTTAACCTCTTTCCAGGGGCCGACGGTGGGGATGAGGGTGACGTGGACGTACAAGGTGTTGTCCCAGCCTACGTCGCCCCGCATCTGGCGAATCGCCTCAAGGAACGGAAGACTCTCGATGTCGCCCACCGTACCGCCGATTTCGGCGATGACCACGTCGGCGTCGATGGCGAGGAGCCGCCGCTTGATCTCGTTCGTCACGTGCGGGATCACCTGCACCGTGCCGCCGAGGTAATCGCCTCGACGCTCGGCGTCGATCACCGCCCGGTAAACCTTGCCCGTCGTGATCGACGACGCTTCGGAGCAGTCCACGTCCATGAACCGTTCGTAGTGGCCGAGGTCGAGGTCGGTTTCGGCGCCATCCTCCGTGACGAACACCTCACCGTGCTGGAACGGGTTCATCGTGCCCGCGTCCACGTTGATGTAGGGATCGAGCTTGACCGGAGCGACCGTGTAGCCTCGGTTACGGAGCAACCGTCCCAGGCTTGCGGTGGTGATGCCCTTGCCGATCGAAGACACGACACCGCCCGTGACGAAGATGAACTTGGCCAATCTTTACCCCCAAACCGCCCGTCCGTGAGACGCACGAAGGTCCGTACGCTTTCGCCGGGGGGTTTTAGGGATTATACGCGATGCCGGGGTCCGTTCCACGTACTAAGGGGCCGAGCGATCGAGAGTTCCGCTAAGAGTCCGTTTCGCAGCTCGGGCGGGGCAACCGGAGGATCTCGACTCGGGTTCTCGCAAAGACGCAAAGGAGGGGCGCGAAGGGTGGTTGTAAAACGGCATCTAAGGAGACGCCCGTCGCGAGAACGCTTTCGACTCGACCTTTGGAACCAAGCGGTCCAACGTCGCCCGTCCGGCGAGTCCTGCGCCGACCATCGCTTCTCGCCCGCCGCTCTCCTGAACCCGAGTTCCGTGGCAGGTGAAGCAGATCCAAACTTTGACCCACCGCTTGCCACGCTCGAACTCTAGCCCGTGGTGGGGATCGAAGCAACTCATCATCGTCGCGCCCGAAGGGACGCGCAGACAAGCGAAGAGCGCGGCCGTCGCCTGTCTCGCCTGAGTGGGCGAGAGACGTCGCGCGGCGATCGCGTCTTTGAATTTTAGGTTCGGCTTTCCGACGGAGCGAGACGGCTCGACCGCGTAAATCGTCACCCGGTCGGGGTGCGCGATCACCGCCCGCGCGGATGGCGAAAAGGCGCGCACCAGAGGATCGGGCCCAACGAGAAGCCAGGAGAGCGCGACGAGCACTCTCCCATTATCGTCGTTCCCGGCGGGAAGCCGGGAACACAGAGGGGATGCCTCCAAGAGGGAGGCACCACGGTTACTTGCCGGCCTTCTTTTCCGCGAGCTTCTTCGCGATAAAGTCGCTCAGGCCCGGGCCGCGCATCGCTTCGCCCTCGGCCACGATTTTGCCGGTATCGCCGTCGATGAGCAGGGTGAAGGGGATCGCCGCGACGTCGTACTCTTCGCCCACGCTGGTGTTCCAGAACTTGCCCTCGTAAACCTGACGCCAGGGCATGCCTTTTTCCGCGGTGAACGTCTTGAGCCTCTCCGCCATGTCCGCTCGGTCGAAGGAGATACCCAGGATCTCAAATCCCTTGTCGTGGTTTGCCGCGTACGCCGTCTTGACGTTCGGAAGCTCTCCGAGGCACGGGCCGCACCAGGTCGCCCAGAAGTCGACCATCACGAGCTTGCCTTTGTAATCCTTGCCGAGGTCGACCGGCTTGCCGTCGAGGGCGACGGTTGCGATGGGAAGCGCCGGCTTTCCAATGCTGAGGTCGGGAGGCATCGGGGTCATCGGCAGCTTTTCGGCGGCCGTATCGAGCTCGAGACCGGCCGCCGTCGCGACGAACTTGTACGTGGTGCCGCTGAAGTTGAACGGCTGGCCTACCTTCGTGGTCTCTTTGAAGTAGCTGATCTTGCCATCGCCGTTTCGATCGATCGAGATCGGGGTGCCGTCTCCCGGCTCACCGGCCACAAAGCTGGTGTACGACTTGCCATCCAACTTGAAGTTCATCTCGTACCCGTAGTCGAACGTATAGATGAGCTTGTCCTTGTAGCGTGGCGCGGGCGGGTTGGCCGGATCGAAGCGAATGATCCGAATGCCCACCGGCGTGTCCTTGCCGATGTCCACCATCGCCGTTCCCGACGTCACCGAGGGCGGCGCCCCCGGAAGCGGCTTCAGCTCGACCGGCGCGTCGTTCGAGAGGTCGCCATCGCCGTTCGAGTCGACGATCAACTTGCCTTTCGCGTCCGTCACGAAGGCGATCTTCTTCAGCCCGGCCACGATCGTGCCGTACTGAGGAGACTCGAGTCCGGCAGGCGCGTTCTTGCCGGTCGGCGTCGCGCTGAGATCGGCGAGAACCTGGCGAGCGTTCGCCTTCTCGGAGGCACCGGTGGGAATAAGCTTAAGGACGACGGGTTCCGCGCCGGGGACAAGGGTGGCGAGCAAGGCGAGGGTGGGGATCATGATTAGCCTCTCCCGGCAAAGTTACCCGTAATCGCCCGAGGGGTATACCCACGCCGTGGTGAAATGCGTTTATCTCGAAGGGTCTTGGGCGACAAAGACGGGCATAGGAGTCTTCGGTCCGACGGAACGGACGGACCACACCGCCATCGACGGCCACGATCTGGCAAGTCAGATCGAGGGGGCCTGCAATGAGTTCGAACGGAACGGCTACTCGATTCTCTCCGTGTCGACCAAGATCGATGGCTTTCGAGAGTTCGGTTTTCAGAGCGGAGCGGGCTGGTCCTATACGGCCGGTGCGATCGTCGTCGCTCGCCGCGAGGGCTAACCTACCGCCATCGACAGCCCGGCCAACGCTAGGTCATAGGCCGTCGGATCGGCCTTGTCCTGCCGCAAGTAGGCGTCGATCCCCGGCATCTTCGCGATCGCCGCGTCGCTCTCCGGACGCGCGCCCGACTTGTAGGCTCCGATGGAGAGCAGATCTTCGACGTCCCGGTACGCGGCGATCGTCTCGCGTGCTGCGCGGGCCGCCGCGACGTGCTCTTTCGACGCGACGAACGGCATCGTTCGGCTGAGCGACTGCATCACGTCGATGGGCGGGTAGTGGCCGCGCGACGTGAGCTTACGGGAGAGCAGGATGTGGCCGTCGAGGATGCCTCGCGCGGCGTCCGCGACCGGCTCGTTCGTGTCGTCGCCTTCCACGAGCACGGTGTAGAGCGCGGTGATCGCCCCTTTCTTGCCCGTACCCGCCCGCTCCATGAGGCGAGGAAGCATCGCGAAGACGCTCGGGGTATAGCCCTTGGTGCTCGGCGGCTCGCCTACCGCAAGGCCCACCTCGCGCTGGGCCATGCAGAAGCGCGTCACGCTGTCCATCATCAGGAGCACGCTCTTGCCCCGGTCGCGGAACGCCTCCGCGATGGCCGTCGCGGTGAGTGCCGCTTTGATGCGGACGAGCGCGGGTTGGTCGCTCGTCGCGCAAACGACCACGCTGCGGGCGAGTCCGTCCGGCCCGAGATCGTTCTCTAAGAACTCACGAACCTCCCTTCCCCGCTCGCCGATCAGCGCGATCACGTTGACGTCGGCGGCGCAGTTGCGCGCGATCATGCCGAGCAGCGTGCTTTTGCCCACGCCCGATCCGGCAAAAATTCCCATGCGCTGGCCCACCCCCAGGGTGAGCATTCCATCGATCGCCCGCACTCCCGTGGGGAGCGGTTCCTCGATCATCGTGCGCTCCAAGGGGTTTGGCGGCGAGGCAAGAATGGGGTAGGTCTCGTCGACCTCCAACGGCAGGCCGTCTATCGGACGGCCGAGCGCATCCAGCGCCCGCCCCAAGAGTCCGTCGCCCACCGGAACGCGCAGGCACGCACCGCTCGATTCGACCGTCGCTCCCGGCGCGACGCCGTCGAGGTCGCCCAAAGGCATTAGCAAGGTGCGTCCGGCACGAAAGCCCACGACTTCGCTCGGCACGCGGACGTCGCCGCAATCGATCCAGCAAAGGTCGCCGATCCGAGCCGTCGGCCCTGTCGACTCGACGACGAGCCCGACGATCTCGACGACCCGTCCTAATACTCTCGCTTTAGGGACGCGGGCGAGGCGCTTGGCAAGTGCGTCGAAATGGGGCAGCCCGGTTTCCTCATCTCCCGCCCCGGAGAGGCGAAGGGAGATTAGGCGGCCTCCAGCAGATCGAGCCGCGTCGCGAGCGTCGAATCGACCACGCCGCCTTCCGTCTCGATGATACAGCCGCCTTCGATGGAGCGGTCGTCGACCAATTCCACATCGCGAAGGCCCGCGCAGGCCTGAAAAATCTCC
>CAXUKB010000248.1:0-7508 GCA_964251345.1 uncultured Fimbriimonas sp.
AAGCGTGATTGACTCCCCATCTTCCGTCACCAAGACGTCTCCAAATTCAGACTTGAGGTAGGCGGACTCGTCTGCGTTAGCAGCTTCCATGACTTCGTCCTTCATGTTGACGAAAGGACGAGAACCAGGGTATCCCCCTCTGGGTGGTCCAGGATCTCCGTCGCGCGCAAGGTCAGCGAGTTCTGGCATGGCCTTCACCACCTCGTCCCAAGTTCGGTTCCCGAGCTTACGGTCGGCCTCGTTGACGAAGCCCTGTGCCGCAGCGTGCGTCACCCCGAGCCGGGACGCGATCTCCGCGATCGGCACCTTCGCGATCGTCAGGCGGTATGCCTTCGCTTCGTCAAGGGTGAGTCCGAACGGGAGTTCCTCGTTTCCTCCAGCAAAGGTAAGCGTTCTCGCCGCTTCGGAAAAGCTTCGCCCACTCGTGTATTTTGAAGACTCTTCGTCGTAGGGCGAAGATGTCCAATGTGGATTAGGGAGGCCACTTAGGGGATAGCGGATGACCGCGCGATTGCCCTCCAGATGGTAGGCGTACTGTACGCCTGGGAGCGACTCCGCAACGTTGGTCGGCAGGGTAATCGACACGAATCCGACTTGCGGATCACTTGGAGGAACCTCGTCGATTTCGTCGGTCAGTCGGATATCGACTCCCCACGATCCTTCGGGAATGTTCAAGTGCTGGGCCATCGATGCGAGCCGATGAGGCACGATGTTGAAGGCATATGACAGCGCCAGCGACCAAGTGGGCAGCGCGATGATCGTCGCGAACCAGTTCCTGTAAGGCTCCTCAGGGACGTCGGTGACAACCAAGGGCGTCCGCGTGTCCTCGCGCCAGCCTCGGACGTATTGCGCGAGGTCCGGCATGGCCCACTTCAGGATGCCATTCCCCTCAGCGGAGAGCGACGAGACGCTGAAGTCCAGCCTTATCGGTCGGTCGGTCGTTACCATACAATGTTCCTACTTTCAGCGTTTGCGTTCCGTTGCAAACGAACACGTTGTGCAGGCGGCTCCATGCGCCCTTCCGGCCGCTTTCGGGCAATGATGTCCAGGGTCTTGTCTTTGTTCATGCGCTAACCTGTGGTCGTGAGCAAGACGATGAGGTCACCTCTAACGGGCGATTCGGTCCATGCCGAGTGGGTGAACGGAGACCATGAATGGACGCTCTTCCAGGAGGCCGACGGGCTGAATTACGTCGTGAGCCGCCGCCTTCTTAGAGAGCACTTCGCCGACATGGCCGAGCGGCGACAGTCGCAGTACCTCGAAACGGCCAAGGCCTGCGAAGCGAGCGGATCGAAGGCGGTGTTCGTCACGAAGAACGAGCTCGCGGCGGGGATCGCCACGCCGGAAAGCGTGGTCCCGTACCGGATCTTCGGCATCGACCCTAACTCGTGACCTCGCTTCTTAACTCCGTCCGATCGATCAAAGTAGGGTGAGGGTCTCCTGATGATCGGCGTCGTGCAGCCGACGAGCGAGGGCGAGGATCTCGGCTTGCTTCTGCGAGATGATCTGGAGGGGCTTGTGTTTGTTCATGGGGCTGTAAATGCGACAGGGCCGCGCTCTTGAGAGTGCGGCCCTGTCGACAGACGGGCGTCTAAACTCACCCGATGCGAATCGAAGATCAATTAGCCGAGAAGCCCGAGCGGAGCGCGATCGACATCCTACGTGAGGCCATTGCCAGCCAACAAAAGGCGGTCCACGAGGGCTTCGAGATGATGAGCGAGCTTTCGAAGCGATCGGGCGGTTCGGCCGTCACGGTGGACGAACTCTTAGAGGCTTACGCCTACTTAATGGAAATAAGCGGCGCCGGTGCGATCGCCGCTGCCGCGCTACTCAGGCACTTGGAAGACTTGGGGCGACTTTCTTAGACGATCGCAGGGTCACCTCATCCTTTGGCTCGGCCGCCTCGAAGTGGAACGACCGAAAGGCCGTGGTGATCTCCACCCAGGCCGCGCTCGGAAAGTACGGCAACTCGATGGAGCCGTACGCGAGCTCGATCGCGGTGAAAAAGTAGGCCCGGCTGGGGAGTTCGTCCGCGCCCCACTCGATCCGTGTCACCGGCAACGGCTCTTCTTCGCCTCGCCGCTCCTCGATGGCGAGCACGAGGCGAAGGATGGGGACGGGCACGGCTTTGAGGTTACCGCCGCTCGTGGCCCATTCGGTCGCGGCGCGTCGTGTCCGGCACCTATGCTTGGGCAGGTGTCTGGCTCGGGCACTACCTCGCCCGTAAAATCTTGTATTTACAGACTTTGTCACCGCTCCTTCTTTTGTCGCAAGCAATGCTGAAGCGACAAAAGACTCAGCGATGAAACTCCTCACCTTTAAGGCGAGTCTTCTCGGACTTGCCGTCTTCTCTCTCGCTATTCCTGCCGTCGCAGGCACCTACACCGTCGTCAGCGTCGATTGGTATCCCTCCACCACTCCAGGGGCCGCGACGAACGGGTACATCAGCTTTGGTGGAGGCTCCACCAACGACTCTAACGTACTCGACGTTTGCTACGGGATGAGCGGGTCGGCCAGCGCGCCGGTGCCCTCAAACAACGCAACGGGCAGCGCCAGCGTGCTCGGCACGTGGAAATGGAAGGTGCGCTGGGTCGGCGACTTGAATGAGACCCACCCCGATGCGGTTTCCGCCACCATCGAGATCAAGGGTGGGGCGGCAGCCGACGCCGACTGCTCGGTCGAGGAGCCTTCCGGATCGGCAACCGCCCACGGCCTCGTGAGCGACTCGAACCTTCTGTCGCCGGTCGCGGGCACGATTCAAGCCGCGGCATCGGCGACGACTCCAGGGAACTTCCAAGACACCGACACGGTGCCGTATTCGGGCTCGAACGAGGTCACCGCCGGCACCGGCGAGTTCACGCAGGTTCCCGGATCGACCAACACCTGGGAAGCGTACGTCGACTGGCAAGTCAACGCTCAGGTCACGGCGTCTGCGTCGGGCCTGGCGACTGGAACGCCTCCCTTTTACGCCGTAGAATCCGGTGGAGAGGGATCCGGCACCGAAAACGCAATCGTTCGACTCACGAAGATCGCGGGAAATCGCGTTCAAGACGACATCAGTCAGAACCCGACGGCGGGCGGTTCGGGAGGTGGTGGCGGAGGCACGCCTCCGGGCCCCCCTCCCATGTTCGCGGCGATTCACGCGGCACTCACTTCTCGACGCGGCGGACTGTTGGACGTCGCCTAATTGAAAGGCCTGGCCGCTCCTTCGAAGGTGCGGCCCATCTCTGGATTACTAGAGAGTGAGTCGAGTGCCTCCGCCGCTCACTTGGACGAGTTACGAACGAGAACAGGTGGCGATGAGAGCACGACTTGGGTGAGCGGCACGCCAAGCGGTCGGCTTCGTAACCAGTCGAGAAGGCCCGCGTCGTCCTCCTTTGCTTGCCAGATCAGCCCGCCGAAAAAGGCGCGGGTTCGATTCAGTTCGGCGTTCGCTTCCCGGCACCGACTGAGCAGGACTTCGGGCGAAGGAAAGTCGTCTGTCTTGACCTCGATGGTTCGTCGGTCAGCTTGCGTGGCCATCTTAAACTCTTGAGGTTCCGGGTGTATCGTATGCCCATGACCGACCGAGGAACGATCGCCCGCGTCGCCGCGCTCGCTATGTGCGTCGCAACGATGGTCGGCGGCGCCATCGGCTACGCGGTGGGCCGGAGCGACACGCGGGACAGCCAATCCGAGGCTTACCGGTCGGGGTTCTCAAAGGCGGCGGAGCGTTGGCCGATTCGGCGGGAGCTCTACTCGAGCGAGGCGGCTTGGCGGGAGGCCGTGAGGCAGGCGAAAAGGTAGAGCAAGCCCGTGCGGGCGCTGACGTGTTTCAGCGCCCGCGAGATAACGAGCGGCTCGGCTAGTCTCGAATGCCGGCCAAGATGTCCGCCTGGTCGGGCACCGATCTCTGGACCGCGCAGTGGACGTTCTTGATCACGGTCGTCGACCCAATCTGGCCGCAGCAGGCGTAGTATCCGCTCGTCGCGGGGCTCGGATCCGGCACCCAGGTCTTGTTCGTGCAAGTGTAGTCGGCGAGGTCGTCGAGGGGATCGTACTCGGGGTGCGCAAACACCGACGCGCAGCTCTGCTGCTGGAGAGCGGTCGGACCGTGGGGCACCATGGCGATGACCGGCACGGCCATCAGGGCGGCAACGCCGAGGACGAGGAGGTGGGTCTTGGTTCTTGGGAGCATCTTTGCCTCACCGTCAATCGTAACACGGCTATCGTGTAATCCCAAGTGAAATTTACAGGCCGCTATCCCTTTCACTTCTTCTCATGGTCGAACTGCTCCTGCGCGCCGTTCTCGGCCGCCGCGAGGGCGTTCGCCAGCCCCATCACGTACTTCGCCATCGCGGGCGTGTCCGGCAGCCCAAGCGCGGAGAAGATCGAGAGCGCCCCTTTAAGCTCGCGGCATCTCCAAAAAGCGGGCACCCAACTCGGCACGAACGACCAAAGCGAAGGATCCGGCCCGGTGTTGTTGCCGAGCTTCGACTTCTTGTGGACGCGAAGGATGGCTTCCTGGAGCGCCCCTAGTTCAAGTTTCCCACGACCGGTTCGCTAATCACGAGGTCGTAGATCGACTGGAGCGCCTCGGTCGGGATGCCCGAGTCGAAGAGCAAATCGAAGTCAAGGGGCACTTCGAGGTTCCACTCGGTGAACTGGGCGACGATCTTGCGGCACACAACCCTTCGGGGGTTGAACGTGATCGCGTTCTCCAATGGGTCGAGCCTCGACTGGAGCTTCGCGTACTCGGCCTGGATCGCCTCCCGCTCGGGCGAGTCGCCCTCCGGAAGAGCGGCGAGGCGGAAGTCGAGCTTCTGCGCTTCCTTGGCGTCGTCGCGCACTCGCATCTGGGCGCGGGCGATCTCGTTGCCGACGGTGGGGTCTTCCTCGATGCGGTGGGTGACCTTGAGCACGGCTTCTTTGAATTTTACTTCAACAGTTCTGCTTGAATCGTCTCGGAGCTGAGCGAGGTTGACGAGGTTCGGTTTGGGTTCGGTTTGCTTCATTAGCGGATCACATCGTCGCGTAGCTGGGCACTTCGTTCCGCAGAACGATCCGAATGAACTGGCCGTTGGCCAGGTTATAGAGAGCGTCGATGTCGACCTTGATCGACCGCACGTTGTCGCTGTCCGACACGTCGGGCCATTTCGCCTGGCCGTCCATGTCGACGCGCAGGAACCGGTTTAATCCCGTCGAGGCGATCGCCGCGCCGTTCGACTGCAGCCTCGCGGCCATCCGAGAACCCGACCGCGACGAGTTGATGAACTGCCGAACCTGCGGCATAAACGCCATCTCCAGGCTCATCGTGTCCTTGATTCCCTTGCCTTCCTTCTGGGTGTAATCGAAGATGCCCGGCGCCGCGCCCTGGATCCACTTGCGGTCCCACCGCTCGGCGATCGTCACGTCGGACGCGAAGCCGTCCGAAAGCTGCACGGGCGCGTTCTCCATCGCGGTCCAGTTCGGCGCGAGGCTGAGCACCCACGACTGCGCGAGGCAGCGAGCGGTGGGCGTAATCGGGAATCCGCCGGGGTTGGTGTAGGCGACGGTGACCGAGGGCGTCGTCCCGCCCGTGAGCGTCGACGTTCCCCCAGCGCCGGTGAACAGCGCCTCGAGCTTCGCCAGCCGTTTGCCGGTGGGCGAGGTGACCGTGTAAGAACTTGCGGTGCCGGCGACGACCGCCGCCGCCCAGGCGCCGCCCATGACCCGCACCGCGGTCTGAATCGCGCTCGCCGCGTCTCCGACGTTGATCGTTCCCGAGGGCGTCTGGGTGTACTCGTCGTACAGCACGTAAGAGCCGCCGGTCGGCGCGCCGACCACCGTCACCGTCTGCACCGCGTTCTGGCCCGGAGTGAGCGCGCCGGTGTTGGAGCCGTTGTAGGCGAGCGCGAGGTCCGCGTCCTCCGGCACCACGAGCTTGCCCCCGATCAGGGCCGTCGAGCAAGTCGGCAGCTTCTTCGGGTCGGTACCGAGCTTCAGGCCGTTGAAGATGACGTCGATCGTGCGCTGCACCATCTCGCCGTCTTGAGTCGGTAGCTCGAGCGAGTGCTTGGGCGGGATCGCCTGGGCGAACACGGGGAACGTGAAGACATGATCGTAGACGCCGGCCCCCGGGCTGGTGACCGTCTCACCTCCGCACAGTGCGTAGAGCAGGTAGCCGGTGTCGAGCGTGTCGACGTTCAGAGTCACGTCGCCGGACGAGACGTCGTAGATGAGATCGCTTCCGGTGTTGTAGCCGATGCCCGCGGTACCCGAGTCTTCCCAGGTCTGCTCGGGCTTGATCTTAAGCCCCTTGTCGGCGATGCAGCCGAGCATGCGAGTCACCGGGACTCGAGTGGCGAGAGCGGTCTGCCGCCCGAGACGGGGCGCGACGAGGGATTCGAGCGGGAGTGCCATGGGTTTAGGGTCGAGGAGGCGGTCGACGAGGAGCGAGTAGCCCCCCGTGTCGGAGGTAGCGTCGAGGGCGTCGTCGACGCCGAACCAAAGCCGGTAGCGGATCTCCTCGTCGATCGCGCCGGCGGCGACGAGGTCAGCAGGTGAGAAGGTCCGCAGCCGCCCGGGAGCGGCGCAGCCGGGCGTGGAGGCGAAGGGCGGAACGGTTCCGTCGGGGAACGCCCGCATGACGAGCCCAAGCGGGGGAAGTCCGGGGGCAAGAAGCGGACCGCCTGTCCAGTCGCCGGGCTGGAGCACGGCGAGGGGGTCGTAGCTCCGCGGGTAAGTGGCGCGGTAGAGGGAGCCGTAGCCGAGGGCGTCGAAGTCGGGCGGGTACGTGCCTTCGGGGTAGGCGTAGCCGCCCGGCGTGGGCGCCGCGCCCGCCACCAGGCGGATGCGGTCGACGTCGAGTCCGACGCCCGCCGGCACGGTGCAGGAGGCTGTGAGGTGAGACCCGGCGTTGTAGTGGACGGGGCACACGGCCGCCGAGTACGTCGCGGTAACGCCGCTATCCGCGGTGTCGCCGCCGCCGTTCGCGTGGTCGGTTCGAACGGTGAGCGTCGATGAGGATGGCGAGCGCGCCACGAACTCCGCCCGCCCGTCGCTCTGCGTCCCGAACGCGTCGCCCGCCGTCCCGAACTGCACCGTGAGACGTCCCGCCGGAGAGCCGGCCGGAAGGTGCAGGTAGCCGCCCCCCACACCCGAGACGCAGGCGGCGAAGATCGCCTGCCCTTGCGAAGACAGGAGCGGATACTGGTTTCCGGCCGAGTCGATCGCGAGCCAAGACTCGTTGTCGTGCGTGAAGTAGTCTTGTCGCTGCTCGGTCGAGACCACCGGCAAGAACGTCTGAGTCTCGTCGGCGGGCCGGATCCAACGGACGATGCCCGAGGCCTGCACTCGCACCGACTCGCCAAGCCGGAACGTCGGCCCGCAGGTCCACGCGCCGGGAGCGACGTGCAGGGGGTACGTGCCGACGATCGTCATGGGACTACTGCACGTTCATGCGGACCCACCATCCGACCTGCACGTCGCGGGCGCCGCTCTTGGTCTCCTCGGTGAGGGAGTACTCGGGGTCGCAGGCGAGCTCGTAC
>CAXUKB010000249.1:0-7430 GCA_964251345.1 uncultured Fimbriimonas sp.
CGGTACAACCGGGTCTTCGCCGCATTAACATTGCAGCCAAGGCTCGCCGCGACGTCGGCGAGAGAAAGCTCGTCCCAGTAGACGAGGGCGAGAAGGGCTCGATCGGCCGGGGCAAGTCGGGCCAAGGCGGCCTCAATTTGCGGGCTCGGCGGCTCCGGCTCGTCCGGCGCGATCTGGGCGACCGCCTCGTCGAGCTCGACATGACGCGATCGGTGGCGATTGCGTCTCGCCTCTTGAATCGAGCGATTGACCGTGATTCGAAAAAGCCAGGTCGAGAAACGCGCCCGGCGGTCGAACTTCCCGAGGTTGCGATACACAAGGGTGAACACCTCTTGCACTGCGTCGGCCGCTTCGTCGCCGTCAAGCAGAACGCCCCGGGCGATCGAAAGCACCTTGTCGTAATACTTGGAGTAGAGCGCCTCGAAGGCGGAAACATCGCCCGCGAGGAAACGTTCGACGAGAACCAAGTCCTCGTCGAACGCACTCGATTTCGCTCGATCCACCGTCAACGCCAACACGTCCTTCCTCAATGACGCCGCGCGAGGCGCGTGGGTCACCGGGGAGCGTCCGTTGTACCCGTCCCTACATGCGTTTCGCGAACTCTTCGGGAAGAATGGAGCCGGCCCAAAGCGCGATGCCGAGCAAGGGCAGCGTCACCGCCGCGAGCGCGATTTGCCAGCGCCCCCGGCTCAAAGTCAAGGCGCCCCACGCTACTCCGACGGAAAACGCGCCGAGGGCAGGGAAGAGGTAGCGCGCTTGGGACTGGAAATATTGCAGATCGAAAAGTAAGAACTGAAGGCCCACGACGAGCGCCAAGGCGAACCCGAGCCCATGGATTCGCCGTTCCTCGGAACTGGCCATTCGGAGGCGCATCGCCCAGCCTACGAAAGCCGCAAAGAGCAGGGCAAGAGCGACGCGGTAAAGCGTGTTCGGCACGGCTGAGACCGGAAGCCTCGTTTCGTTCAGCCAGATGTCCATGTAGCCGAACGCGCCGATAAACGAGCGTGCGGTCCACCAGGCGACCCAATTGAAGAGATAGCCGAAGAGCCCGAAGCCCTCGACGAACGGGGCGGCCTGGGCCGTGTTCCCAAAAGCCTGCTTGAAGATCTTCAGCGCGAACGGATCGCCGTAAAGCGCCTGGTTTCGGAGCCACCAAGGAAGCGGGAGGAGAACCGCGAAGACGAGTACGAGGGCTAGCTGCCGAGGATTTGGGCGGCGAAAAAGGGATGCGAGGCCCAACACCGGCAACAAGGCGAGCGCGCTCGTCTTCGTCAGCGCCGCGAGGCCGACCACAAGACCTAGGGAGCAAGCGAGTCGGGTCGTCCAACCTTCGCGGACTCCCTTCGCCGCAAGGGCGAGCGCCCATGTGCAGAGGGCGATCAGGAGAGGATCGTTGTTAACGGAGCCGCTCATCGCCAGGTTCATCGGCAGGAGGGCGGTGAAGGCGGCGGCGATCAGCCCAATTTCGCGGCGGCCAAATCCCCAACGCCCGAAAGCGTAAGCTCCGATCACGCCAAAAGCGCCGACGAGCAGGTTCAGGAGACGCAGAGGCTTTCCCCCCGGCGAGCGGATCGCGTCGGCGTCGAGCCCCACGACCTTGGCGAAGCCTGCCGCAAGGGTGTAGTACAGCGGAGCCTGATGATCCTCGATGCGTTCGCCGGCGTCGGGCGCGGAGGGACGAAACACGGGATATCCCCGACCTTCCACGAGCCCCGCCACGTAGTTCGCATGTTGACGCTCGTCGGGCGTGCCGACGTCGGCGGCGGGCGCGCGGCCCTGCGAAAGAATGAATCCGGGCGTTCGGTACGGCGTATTCGAGCTGATCCAAAACGCGAGCGCCACATGCAAAAGGACAAAAATGGATAAAAGCACGCGGGAGGCCGTGGAAGAGGGTGGATCGGCGACGAACACGAGTTATGATGATAGCGGAAGGACCCATGCGAAAAACCCTCGGATTCCTCACCTTCGCCGGGCTTGCGGCCCTTGCCGCCGCCCGCCTCTCTCCCGCCGTTCTCGGTGACTTCTCCAAAGCGCTTCAAGGGGCGCAGACCCTCAAAGCCGATTACACCGTCCAGACGATCGGCGGCACCTCCGATCGGTATTCGGTCGCGATGAAGAAGCCGAATCTTTATCGAGTCGAGACGCCCACCCAACTGTTCGTCTCGGACGGCAAGGATCTCACAACCCTCGATAAAAGCGATGGCGTGTACTACAAGCAGCCCGCGACGGCGGAGATGGCCGCTTCGGTCCTCTCGCCCGAAGCGCTGAACCTTTGGGCGGGCTTCTTCGATCCGAAGGCGCTCTCGCCCGTCGCCTCGAAGCCGCTCGGATCCCGAAACCTCGGTGGACAGCCGCTCGACGCGGTTCAGGCGACCTACGATGCGAAGGGGAGTCGCGTGGTGACGTACTTCCTCGCGCCCGACGACAAGCTCGCCCGCCGCGCCCAGATCGATCTCACGCGTCCGGGCGGCAAGACGACCATGGTCGTCAATGCAAAGGACGTTCAGGTCGGTGGGCCGCTCGGCGAGGACGCCTTCGCGTTCAAAGCCCCCGACGGAAGTCGCGAGACGACCCTTGACGAACTGAGCGCGTCGACCTGGCTCACCGATCTTAACGAAGCGAAGGCGCTTGCCGCGAAGACAGGCAAGAGGATCTTCGTCGACTTCATGGCGACCTGGTGCGGTCCGTGCAAGATGCTCGATGCCGACGTTCTCGAAACCGAGCGGTTCAAAGATCTCGCGAAGAAGAAACTCGTGCTCCTTCGCATCGACGTCGATGCGCAGAAGTCGATCGCCAGCATGTACGGCATCGAAGCCATGCCGACCCAGATGATCTTGGACAAAGATGGCCAGGTGCTCGCGAAAACCGTGGGCTACGGCGGAGCGGACGCCTTCTACTCGTTCCTGATTCCCAACGCCGGTTAAGAGGTTGACCCGGATCGGCAATACTCCTGGGGTGACTCCGCTCGCCCAGAAGTTTGCCGATCTCCGCGTCCGCGGCGAGAAGGCGCTCGTGCTCTTCGTCACCGCGGGCGACCCGCCGCTCGACCAGCTTCCCGCGATCCTTGAGGCGCTGGCGGAGGGCGGTGCCGACGTGATCGAGATCGGCATTCCTTTTAGCGATCCATTCGGAGAAGGTCCGACGATTCAAGCGAGCAGCCAGCGCGCGCTCGACGGCGGCGCGACGCCGCGACGGATCCTCGACGCCATTCGCGGATCGAAGCTCACCTTACCGACGGTCACGATGGGCTATTACAATCCCGTCCTGCGTCACGGGCTCGAAAACTTTGCCCGCGAAAGTGCGGCCGCGGGAGTCTCCGGCACGATCGTGAGCGATCTCGTCCCCGACGAAGCGGACGCTTGGAGCGCGGCAAGCGAAGCCGCGGGGATCGACACCATATTCCTCGTTGCGCCTACCTCGACCGAAGATCGCATCCGCGACGTGGCCACGCGTTCGACCGGCTTCGTGTACGTGGTCTCGAGAACCGGCGTGACCGGCGCGGAGAGCGCCGTCCCAACGGACATCGCCTCGTTAGTAGGGCGGGTGCGTGCCCTCTCGGATCGCCCGGTCTGCGTCGGCTTTGGAATATCGACGCCAGAGCACGTTCGAATGGTGTGCCAAGTGGCCGACGGCGCGGTCGTCGGAAGCGCCCTGGTCAGCAAGCTTCATCGGGAGTGGAATGGCGGAGAGGGCCGCTCAGCGATCGTCGACTTCGTCCGAGCGCTCAAGGCGGCGACGAAGTAAAAGGAAGAGGGAAGTGATCCCCCCTCTCCTTAAGCCTTACGCTAACGTGATCGGCTGTCCGACGACGGTCGAGAAGAAGTCCTCCGGCACGTAAAGCGCCCCGTCCTCGATCAGAGGAGGGTTGCTGATCGTGAACTGAGTGCCGTTCGCTTCGACGCCGACGTCTCCCATGGTCGTCACGATCGTCTTGCCATTGGCCGTAACGATCGCGCGCTTCGCCAAATTGTCCCACTCGATGGAGCCCCCGATCGAATCGAGGGCCTCACGAAGTGCGACGTATTTCGCGTTGAAGAGAGTTTTTGTTGTGATCGCCACGGATTACTTCCCGACGGTCAAGCTGTCGACGACTTTATAGTCGGTTCCGGCGGCGAGTTTCGCGGCTTCCTCCGCCTTCTTCTTCGATGCGGCGTCCGGTACCGAACCCTTCAGCGTCACCGTCTTTCCGACCGTATCCACATCGACCTTACTCACGTCAAGACCGGCCACGCCGTGAAGGGCCGTCTTAACCTTAGGCGTCATGGAAGCGTCGGCAACGGTTTTCGCCGCGTCCTTCGTCGCATCGACGGCCTTGTCGCCCGCATTCTTGACCGCCGTACCGGCTTCTTCGGCACCCGCGACCACAGTGGCACCGGCCTTCTCAGCGCCGGACGCAACGGCCTGGCCTGCGTCCTTGGTCGCTTCGACCGTCTTGGCGCCCGCTTCCTTTGCAGCGTCGCCCGCGGCCTTCGTGTCGGCGGACACGGCGGCACCGGTGTGAGCGGCGGCGTTCGAGGCGGAATCTCCGGCGGCGGCCATGTCACTCTTGGCCTCTTGCGAGCAGCCCGCCATCAGCAGGGTGGCGATGGCTCCGATGGACAGCAGGGTGGCTTTCATGTTCTTCATGGTCTCCATTCTTTGCCCGGTAACCGGGCGCAGGTAGAGACCGAAGGTTAATGCCCCGATGTTCCACTTAAACGCAGAAAAGGCCCATTCCTACGAGGAATAGGCCTTTTTCTAAGCCAGCGGCGCGGGGCAGATTAACGCGCGTAGTACTCGACGACCTGCTGCTCTTGGAAGAACTTGGGGAAGTCCTCACGCTCGGGCAAGGAGATGATCTTGCCCGAGAAGCCCGGTACGTTGGCTTCCATGTAGGCGGGCACCGGTGCACCCTCGTAGTGGTTGTCGCGGGCGATACGTCGGCTGGACTCGCGCTCGCGCACTTCAATCACGTCACCGACCTTCAGCTGGAAGGACGCGATGTTTACGACCCGGCCGTTGACCGACACGTGGCAGTGGCTCACCATCTGACGCGCTTGGAAGATAGTCTTCGCGTAGCCAAGCCGCCACACGGCGGTGGCAAGACGCATCTCGAGAAGGCGAAGGAAGTTCAGGCTCGTGTTGCCCGGCATCCGCTGCGCTTTCTTAAAGGTGTTCGAGAACTGCTTCTCGAGCATGTTGTAGTAGCGGCGAATGACCTGCTTGGCCAGAAGCTGCTCACCATACTCGGACTGGCGTCGGTCCTTGAGGTTCGGGCCATGCTGGCCGAGCGGGTACGGCCGCTTGGTGGCCGGGCTCTTGGGCCGACCCCAGATGTCGTAGCCGACGGTGCGGCAGATATCGGTCTTTCTTCCTCGGTACGTCGCCATAGGCTCTCGGTAGCTTCGGCAGCCTTGAGCGCGTGCCGAACGATTGATCTTACCCGAATGGAACGCCAGACCGAAACCTCCGGCGAGAAACCACGAACTTTACGGAAGAGCTCAACGGTCCGAGCCCCACCACACTGAAACGAGCTTATTCGATGCCCGCCGAAGCGTTTCCTCTCCCATCGAGGGGCGTCGATTTCATAATGTAGATTATCGGAAGTTCGCGCACCGCGCGTTTAGGCCGCGCAAGAGCCGCTCGCATCGCTCCGTGCGTCGCACCGCCTGCCCACGCACGTCGTGCGCGCGTCGCACCGCCGCCGTCACCGCGCCCGCGAGGGCGCACACACCGATGATCGTAAAGGACCGCATCGTCATATCTCCTATTCCTCTCAACTCCTTTTCGGCAACCGACGTGCCGTGCCGCACGTTTCCTCCAACGGAGAGCGAATTTTGCGGCGACATGCGCGATCTCGACTTGAACCGCCTGATCGACGCCGCATTCGGCGCTCGAACTCCTCCTAGCGATGGCGGGGGCCAAAGGTAGACTTCCGAAGCCGATGCTCGACAACCTCACGCGCCGCCTGGGCACGATCCTCGCGAAGATCGCCCAAAAGGGTCGCCTTTCCGAGGAAGACGTCGCGGAGATGCTCCGCGAGGTTCGCGTCGCTTTGCTCGAGGCCGACGTCAACTTCAAGGTCGCGAAGGAGTTCATCGCGCGGGTGAAGGACAAGGCGACCGGAGAGAACGTCTTCGGGACGTTGACCGCCGATCAGACGGTCATCAAAATCGTTCGTGACGAGCTTGTCGAGATGCTCGGCGGTGAGGACGGCTTCCGGGTCGACTATGGCTCCTCTCCGCCCGCCGTGATCCTCATGTGCGGCTTGCAAGGCTCGGGCAAGACGACGACGACGGGCAAACTCGCCTTGTGGCTGAAGAAGAACGGAAAACGTCCTCTTCTCGCCGCCTGCGACGTTCAACGTCCGGCCGCAATCACCCAGCTTGAAATCTTGGGTGAGCAGGTCGATGTTCCGGTGTTCAGTCAGCGCGACGGACAGTCGCCGGTTGAGATCGCCAAGGCGGCCCTAGCCCGCGCCAAGCACATGCAGAACGACGTGCTGATCGTGGACACGGCAGGACGGCTGCAGATCGACGATGCGCTCATGGGCGAGCTTGAGGAGATCGTCCGCTTCGTCAAGCCGAACGAATCGTTCCTCGTGCTCGACTCCACAACGGGACAAGAATCGGTAAACGTCGCCCAAGCGTTCGCCGCGCGAGTTCCCCTCACGGGCGCGATCTTCACCAAACTCGACGGCGACACTCGGGGCGGCGCCATCCTCTCCGTTCGCCAGGCGACCGGCGTCCCAGTCCGCTTCATCGGCGTGGGCGAAGGCACGGATGCGCTGGAGCCGTTCTATCCCGACCGGATGGCGGGCCGAATTCTTGGCATGGGCGACATTCTCGGAATTATCGAGAAGGCCGAGGCCGCCTTCGATCCGGAGATGGCCGCCGGCATGGAGGGCAAGCTCAGTCGGGGAAACATCGATTTCAACGACATGCTTCAGCAGTTCGAGACCATGCGAAAGATGGGCTCGATGAAGAATATCCTGGGCATGATTCCGGGATTATCGACGATGATCCCGGAAGGCGCGCTGGACAACGTCGACGAGGGTCACGTCGAGAGGGTCAAGGCTGTCATTCTCTCAATGACGCCGAAAGAGCGGTCGAATCCCGATCTCATCGACTCTTCCCGTCGCAAGCGGATCGCCCGGGGCTCCGGAACCTCCGTCGAAGAGGTGAATCACCTGATCAAGCAGCTTTACGAGATGCGTCGGACCATGAAGCAACTCGGACAGATGCAACGAAAGATGGGCAAGCGCGGTGGAATGGGCGGCCCCGACGACCTTGGGGGGATGATGGGACGTAAAAACCCACCCCCTTCCCCCCCGCCCCTAGCGAACGCTTCGAAGCGTCGCTCCATCTGGGGCGACCTCGCCAAAAAAGAAAAGTCGGGCGAGTAGCTACGGTTCGGCAACCGTCGGCCCCCCCTCACGATCCCAGACGATC
>CAXUKB010000250.1:0-5123 GCA_964251345.1 uncultured Fimbriimonas sp.
GGTCTGTACCGTTCGTTTGTTGGACGAGACGCGAGGCGAGTTGGTGCTCCGCGCGACGCAGGCCTCGGTCAAGGCCTACCAGCGAAAGCGGGCGATCCGAATCGGCGAGTCGATCGCGGGCCGCGCCCTCGCCGAAAACAAGCCCCAGATCGTCAAGGACGTTCAAAGCGAGCCCGACTACATCGGGCACGATCTCGCCGCCGAGCAAGGCCTGCGCTCGATGATCTGCGTGCCCATGATGATGCAGGATCGACCCATCGGCGTTCTGAGTTGTTATACGAGCGAGGTCCGGGAGTTTATGCCGGACGAGATTAAGGCGCTCGAGACCCTCGCCAAGCAGGCGGCGTTCTCGATCGAAAACGCAAAGCTCCAGGTGCGGACGACCTTGATGCAGGAGATGCATCACCGGGTCAAGAACAACCTGCAGCAGGTCGCGTCTCTCCTCCGACTCCAAATGCGGATGAGCCGGTATACGTCGCTTGAGGAGGCACTCAACGACACCCTTTCGCGCATTCTCGCGATCGCGAGCGTCCACGATCTGCTCTCAAGGGAAGACCTGGACCACGTCGGTCTGGTGTCCATCGCGGAGACGTTGGTGCATCACCAACAGTCTTCCTTGCTGCTCCCGGATCGCCGGATCGCCTTCAAAGTCCGCGGCGACGACGTGACGTTGAGTATGAACCAGGCCACTCAGATGGCCCTCGTCGTCAACGAGCTTATTCTCAACGCCGTCGAGCATGGGTTCGACAAGACGATGCAGGGCGAGATCCACATCACCATCGAAGCGCCGGATTCAGAAGTTTCGCTGTGGGTGAGCAACGACGGCGATCCGCTGCCCGAGGGCTTCGATCCGACCGTCGCCTCGCATCTCGGCCTGAAGATCGTCGACAATCTCGCCCGCGCGCTGAACGGACGATTTACGATGGAGAACAAGCTCGGCTGGACGGTGGCGGAAGTTAAGTTCCCCCGCGCAACGGGGGAATAGTCTGGGTACGGGAGGATCTGTCCGAAAGGGGTCCTACTGGCTCGACTCTCGGACGACGAGCTTCCCTTGACGGACCCGCGGACCGATCATTCCGGCCGGATTGGGCCGGAGCGCTACGAAGAGCGCCTCGGCCGCGTCGACGGCGAGATCGGCCAGTGGCGCTTCGACCGTCGTGACCGAGGGAACGAGGCAGGCCAGCGCCTCATCTCCATCGACGGCGGCAAGACGGCAGTCGTGAGGCACGCGACAGCCGGCGTCCGCCAGCGCGCGTAACGCGCCGATCGCCGCCGCCGTTCCGACGGCCACCACGCCGTCGATCTTCTTTCCCTTTCGAAGCGTCCGAGCAAGGGCCTCGACGTATGAACCGGGACCGTCTCCCGACGCGGAGATCTCGATCGGCTCTTCCGCGACGGCCTTCCGATAACCAGCAGCCGCGCCGTCCGGTGCGCTAAGCGCTTGCGACGAGGCGAGTAGCGCGATGTGCTTCGCTCCTTGCTCGGCGAGGTGAAGGGTTGCCACGCGCGCCGCGTCGGCGGCGTCGAAGCGGACGTCCGCGTCGGGATCCATGCCAGTCAGATCGAGACGCAAGGTTGAAAGGCCTTCGGCACGCGGGAGATCTCGCGGCGCATCGACCTGCATAACCGCGTCGACGGCCCACTCGATCGGCGAGCCGAGATCCATGTGCAACGTCTCGTATCCCGACAGCCGAGCGGCGGCGACGAAACGCTCGAACAATTCGCCGTAGGGCGCGCGATGAACGCCTGGGGAAACGAGCGCGATCATGTTCGTGCGCCCCATCACCAGGGCCCGCGCGGCGCGATTCGGACGGTAGCCCATCTCACGGGCGCGAACGAACACGCGTTGACGCGTCGTGTCGGGGATCGCAACGTCGCGGCGCTCGTTCAGAACGAACGAGACCGTCGCGTGCGACAGATTAAGACTTTTCGCGATATCGCGGAGCGTGACTGCCATTTTTTCACACCTAAGTCGCGCCCGGTCGCCATTGTCCTGCGCATCGTTCCTTAAAGGTAGCGCTTTAACTGGGTGAATGTTCGCCTTACTTGCGGATTATTTGCCAAATCTTCTCTTCTCTGCGGAACAGAAGCTTGAACCGGGACGCCAAGAGCCTTCGATGGACCTCACGAGACGTCACGTCCTCCAAGCGGCCGGGGCCGCCGCGCTCGGATCCCGATCCGACGAGCCGGTCGGCTGGGCCGTGCTCGGCCTGGGCGGATACGCGCAGGGGCAGATGCTCCCCGCATTCGGACGGAGCAAGCGTTCGCGGCTGGTGGGTCTGGTCAGCGGCTCCCCGGACAAGGCGACTCGGATCGCCGGTCAATACGGCATCGACGCTAAGAGCATGTATCGGTACGAGGACATCCCGAAGCTCAAGGAAGATCCACGCATTTAAGTGGTGTACGTCGTCACTCCGCCGGGAACGCACCGGAAATTCGTCGAAGCCGCCGCTGCCGCGGGCAAGCACGTCTTCTGCGAAAAGCCCATGGCTCCGACGGCCGAAGACTGCCGGGCGATGATCGATGCGTGCCGCCGCGCGGGAAAACTTCTGGGCTTGGGGTATCGCTCTCGTTACGAACGCAACAACGTCGCCGCCATCCGGGCGATTCGCGAGGGTCGGCTTGGGGCGTTAAGAAGCTTGAACAGCGACCATGGCTTTAGTATTCCTCCCGGTGTTTGGCGGATCGACAAAAGGTTGGCGGGGGGCGGGTCGATGATGGATATCGGAATTTATTCGCTGAACGCTCTTCGCTATCTGTCCGGCGAAGAGCCGATCGAGGTCGATGCCCACATCTCGAATCCGAAAGGAGACCCGCGATTCCGAGACGTCGAGGACACCGTCCACTTCACGCTCCGCTTCCCTTCTGGGCTTCTCGGAACGGGCACGAGCGGTTACTCGTGGGCCTCGGGCGAGAACCGTTACGAGGCGATCGGCGACCGGGACAAGATCGTCGCGAATCCGGCGACGCCCTACGAGGGTCACCGCTTTTCGGGACCGCTGAGCGTCGACGCGAACACACCGGATCAGTTTGCGGCCGAGCTCGACGCCTTCTCGGCGGCCGTGACGGGCGGCCCCGCTTTTCTGGCCCCCGGCGAAGAAGGGCTTCGCGATATTCGCATCATCGAGGCCATCTACGAGTCGGCGGCACGGGGGCGGAGCGTCCGGCTTTAGCGCTCGCCGCGGCACAGACTTATCGTGACGGTGCGATGCTGAAGCCCATCGGCTCCACCGTCGGTTCGGCGGAGGGTTCAGATCGGACGGCGCGAACCTTCCCGGGACCGGTCTCCAGAGCACTCGCAAACGCTTCGAGCGTGCCCGGTTCGGGGTGAACGGCCAGCGCCTCCACCGTTCCGTCCGAGCGGTTCCAAACCGCTCCCGAGACGCCGAAGAGGGCGGCGCGGCGACACACGAACGCGCGGAAGCCGACGCCCTGCACCCTTCCTTCGACTTCGATCTTCAACGCAGGCATCTCTGGAGGGTACACCGCTCCCATGCTCTCCGTTCTCGTGCCCCTTCCCGACCCTTCGCTGAGCGATCTCGCCCGTCGGTCGGCGGCGTCGGCGATTGCGGCAATCGCTCCGAAGGCGTCTTTCGACGACGTCGGCATCGCGGTGGGAGTAGCCGACCGCAAGGCGGGGACCATCCGCTGGGGCGGCTTCAATGAGACGAAGACCCACTATCCCGCAAGCTCCATCAAGCTGTTCTGGCTTGCCTACGCGCGCCACCGCATCGCGGAGGGCAAGCTCAAGGAAACGCCGGAGTTGGACCATGCCCTCCACGACATGATCGTCGATTCGGTCAACGACGCCACCGCACTGGTCGTGGACGCGACGACCGAGACCACCGGCGGTCCCGAGTTGCCGCCGCGCGAACTCGCACGCTGGATCGGGCGGCGACAGTCCGCGAATCGATGGTTCGCCTCCCTCGGCTACACCGGAGTCAATGCCTCGCAAAAGACGTGGAACGAAGGACCTTACGGGCGCGAGCGCCAGGGATACGGACCGAACTTCGAGCGGCGGAACGCCATGTCGCCACTCGCCGGAATGCGCCTCCTGGACGAAATCATGCTCGACCGCATCGTGGATGCGGCAGCGTGCGGAAAGATGCGCGAGCTTCTGCACCGGACCCGCCCCGACGACATCCAGTTCCGGGATTTCACGGGCGCGCAGTTGGGTCCAGGCTGCGATGTCTGGTCGAAGGCCGGTTGGACCAGCGCGGTCAAGTGCGACTTGGCCTGGATCAAGGCCCCCGACGGTCGCGAGGTGACGCTGGCGGTCTTTACCGATGGAACGGCCCGTGTTGAGGCGCTTCTTCCCCGCATCTCTCGGGAGTTACTCGTCGGCCTCCATGTTCCGGTCAAGTAGGTGCGGGAGGAACGTAGCCTCCGTTTCAGCTTTTCGTCTTCGCGAAGGTCACCTCGACGGGCGCCTCGGTGCCGTCGTGGCGTACCCGGAGCGTCGTCCGGTCGCCCGGTCGGAAGGAGAGAAGCGCCTGCACAAAGTCGAATTGCCTTGCGATCGGATGATCGCCCATCGAAAGAAGAATATCGCCTACCTTCACTCCACTCCGGCTCGCGGGGGTGTCTGGCATGACGAACTTGACCACCGCTCCGCCGCCCGGAGCGTCGCCGACCTGAAATCCGAGGGCTGCGTATTCGGGATGGTGGCCCTCCGTAACGAGCCCACCGACGGATCGCCGAAAAAGGGTCAAGGTCGGACTGTAAGCGACGGTCAGCATCCCGGGGCGAAATCCCTGAAACTGCATGACCCCTCCCGCGAGTCCGCGGCGAACGTCGTTCAGCGCCTTGAGCGAGATCGCCGAAGAGCGGCCGGGTTGAGCGACGGTGGCGCCCATCGCGCCAATGAGCTTGCCATCGAAGGAGACCACGAGCGATCCGCCGACGAGATCCGGCGAGCCTTCGAAACGAATCTCGCTGCTCGGGAGCGCGAACTTTTTCTCACCTCGGAGCAGGAGCTGCTGACCGCCGACGAAGGTGGCCGGAAGTCCGCGATCCGCAAGCAGGATGCAGACTTTCGTACCCGACGAGAGTTCGGCGTCCGCCACCGTCAGGGCCGGACCGATCGAGGTCGGAGATCCCGAGCGTAGAGCGAGAACGACCAA
>CAXUKB010000250.1:5133-7132 GCA_964251345.1 uncultured Fimbriimonas sp.
CTTGAGGGTCACTCGCCATTCGCCGATTCGGGCCTGAACCGTGTCGCCCTGCACCGCATCGACGTGGGCAAGATACAGCCCCTGTTGCGAGTCGACGAGGGCCGCCGCGCCGGTGGATCGACGGTCGTCCCCTAAGATCGCCAACGAAGGCCGAAGCCGTTGAAACAACGCGTCGACCGCCCGATCCTGAGTCAAGGAAGAACCAAAGAGGTCAACCGCCCACAAGAACACTCGTCGCCTCCTTTTCCGTTGCGGCCGGCGCCCCCGTCTCAAGGTCGCGCTTCGAGGACACGATCACCACCGTCTCCATCTTGCCCGTCGAGCCCGGCGCGGCCTCAACGACGGTAGAAGGCGGAGCCACGATGGTCTGCGGCTCCTGCGAAGCGGGCGGATTCGTCGACCCACTCGGCGTCTCGCTACCTTCGCTGGACGGATTGAACGCGAGCAAGCCGTCCGTTTTCATCTGCGGCTCCTCCACGAGCGGTGCGACATGCGAATGCCGTACCCGTCGCCGGTGCATCCTCGGCTCACCGACCTCTTGCGCATCGGAAAGCGTTTCGTGCGGCATGGCCATCGTCGGAGCGATCCGGCTCCGTGCGTTTAGCGAAGCGACGGGAGCGAGCGAGCGGAAGCTTGCGAACGGCGCGACCGAGAACGCGCGACGCTCCTGAGACTCAGCGTCTCCCAACGAGACGATCTGCGGCGCCGGTCGAGGCTGGAGCCTGGGCAACATCAAGACGGCGGCGAACGCCGCGAGCGCGACGGGGGCGAACAGCGCCAGTCCCCAGGCGAACGGACGCCGGGCCGTCAGCTCACGGTCGAGAATCGCCGCTCTTAGACGCTCGGCGGTTAGGTTGTCGGGAGGAGGCGGCGGAAGGTGCCGCAGATCGTCGTGAAGCCGTCGAAACGACTCGACCTCGACAAGCTCCGCTTCGCCCGCCCGCGCTTCGACGGCGCGCGCGGCCTCGTCGGTCAGTTCACCAAAAGCCAGTCGGAGAAGGTCGTCTTTCCTTTTCATGCGGAGGCTTCCTCCAAAAACGGGGCGACACGATCACGCAGGGCGCGCCGGGCGCGCAGAACGCGAAGCTTGGCGCCGCCTACGGTGCAGTTAAGGACGGAAGCGATCTCAGGGTACTCGCGTCCTTCCAGGTCTCGCAAGACGATCACCGAGCGATGATGCGGGGGGAGGGCGGCGAGGGCGCGCTTAAGCGCATCGACGCGGCGATCGCCTTCGAGATTGTCGATTGGATCTTCGGGATTTCCCAGGGTCATCCAGTCGAGTCCCCGTGCTGCCTCCTGCTGCTCCAGGACGGTTCGACGGTTGCCGCTACGGGCACGATCGGTACAGAGATTAGTCACGATACGGAGAATCCATGTGGTGAACTTCGCCTCGTCGCGATAGCGATGTAAGTTTTGGTACGCCCGAACGAACGCTTCTTGAACGACATCCTCGGCGTCGTCCCGACTGTTCGTCATCCCGTACGCGAAGCGGTACACAAGAAGACGATGGCGCTCGAACAGCAGTTCGAATGCCCGGTATTCACCCTCTCTCGCCTGCCGGACGAGAACGGCGTCGCTCTCCAGCTCCATGCGGCCCGCCGACGCCTCCAACCTCACCGCTCCCCGTTCTACCCCGATTCCGTTCAAAGTTCTTGGGACTCCTCACCTCTTCGGACGAACGACGCCCCTCTACGTTACGGCTCTTCCGAACGCCCCACAAGACCGGCCCCTTCCACCTACCGCCCTTTGGGCACGTCCAGCACGAGCGTGACGGGACCGTCGTTGACCAGGCTCACCCGCATGTCCGCGCCGAACTCGCCGGTTTGAACGCTGCCATCGAGACGACGGAGTTCCAAGATGAAGACGTCGAAAAGGGCCTTTCCCTGTTCGAAGGGCGCGGAATCGGTAAAAGCGGGTCGGCGGCTCTTCGTATCGCCGTACACGGTGAAGTTCCGCACCGCTAGGATTTCGAGCTCGCAGACCCCTCCCCCCATGGGAA
>CAXUKB010000250.1:7142-7403 GCA_964251345.1 uncultured Fimbriimonas sp.
TTCCCGTTTCGTCGCCGAAAATTCTTAGCCCAAGAACGCGATCGGCAAGCGCCCGCGCGTCGGCCTCGGTGTCGTCGCGGTGAACGCCGACGAGAAGAAGCAAGCCCGGCCCGCATCGCCCGACCTCTCGCCCGCCCACGGAGACCGACGCCATTCCTACTCGCTGCACGACTGCCCGCACTCAGGGATTATGCTGAAAGGGTGCTTCCGCCCCTTTTCCGCTCGGACGTCCGCACTGAGACGATCGCGATCGTGCCGCTC
>CAXUKB010000251.1:0-7330 GCA_964251345.1 uncultured Fimbriimonas sp.
CCCGGCGAGGGGTGCCGTACCGGTCCTCGCCCACGAGGCGAATGGAGATGTTCGGCTCGCAACGCAGCGATCCTTCCTCCATCTTGCCGTCGCACACGCCGAGGTAGAGCAGGATCTGGCGCAGGCTGACGAGATACTCTTTCGCGTCGTCGGGGCTCTCGATGTCGGGCGGGAAGGCGGTGACGATCTCCATCAGGGGCGTGCCCGCGCGGTTGAAGTCGACGCCGGAGCCGCCCGCCGGCAGGTGCAGAAGCTTGCCGGTGTCCTCCTCCAAGTGGACGCGCGTAATCCGCACGCGCTTGCCGCTCGGGAGGTCGAGGTAGCCGTCGTAGCCGAGGGGATTGGTGTCCCCATACTGGCTCACCTGATAGCCTTTCGCCTGGTCCGGATAAAAGTAATTTTTGCGGTGGAAGATGCTGTGGAGCGGAATCTTGCAGTTCAGCGCCAGCGCCGTGCGCAGGACGAACTCGATCGCCCGGTGGTTGGGCACGGGAAGCGTACCGGGAAGGCCGAGGCACACGGGGCAGGTTCGGGTATTGGGCTCGCCGCCAAAAGCGACCGGGCACCGGCAGAACATCTTAGAGGCGGTCGCCAGCTCGGCGTGAACCTCCATTCCCACGCTCGCGACGTAGTTGGGCATCGGTGCGCACAGTTTACGCGAACGGGTGACACGGGCAGAGACGGGGGCACCGTACCGTCGTCACCCGTGCCCTCCCGGAAGGGACAAGGCACGGGTGACGGACGCACGACCCATCGTCCTCTACCCGTGGCACCCGCCTTCGCCTCCCATCGGCGCATGGCCGATCGCTGTCAACCTACGGCTTGACAAGTAGGTCGAAAGACCTATAGGATAGAGGGATGCACGGCCTCCTCATGCGTGCCCGTCGCCGGCAGCTCAGCGCGAGGCTGCTGCCCCTACGCGGGACCCTGCCGGAGATGCCGAAGCGCGGCTGGCTCAAGGCGTTTCGGGAGCCGCTCGGCATGAGCCTGGAGGCGTTCGGGGCGCGGCTGGGCATCACGCGGCAGGCGGCGCACCGGCTGGAGGCGTCGGAGGCGAATGGCACGATCTCCATCAACCGTCTCCGGCAGGCGGCGAACGCCCTAGGGTGCGACCTGGCGATCGTGCTCGTGCCGCGCGAGGATCTGGAGGGTTGGGTCGAGGGGCAGGCGCGAAACGCGGCCCAGCGCCGCTTCGGGCCGACCCTCCTCGGGGAGGGCGAACCGGTCGGGCCGGAGGCGGTCGAAGAGACGGTTCGGCGCGAGACGATCCGAATGGTCGACGCGGGCGACGCGAGGATTTGGGGGTGAGGGAGAGAGAGTAAGAGGCGAAGGGAAAAAGGAAGCGGAGCAGTCTTCCCTTTTCTTCTCGCTCCTTCTTTCCTCGTACCTCCTACTCTCTCCCTTTTTCCTCTTGCCTTCTATCTCCTCCCCTCCGCCGCGTCCACGCAGTTGCTCAGGAGGGTCGCGACGGTCATGGGGCCGACGCCGCCGGGCACGGGGGTGATCCAGCCGGCGATCTCCTTAGCCTCTTCGAACGCCACGTCCCCGACGTCGCCCTGCCGCCCCTCGACCTTGTTGTAGCCGCAGTCAACCACCACCGCACCGGGCTTGATCCAGCTCCCGCGCACCATCTCGGCGCGACCCACGGCGGCGACGAGGACGTCGGCCTCCTGGCAAAGCGCCTGCAGGTTTTCGGTCCGGGAGTGGGCGATGGTGACGGTGCAGTGCTTCTGGAGCAGCATGAGCGCCATCGGCTTGCCCACGATCACGCTGCGGCCGATCACCACGGCGCGCTTGCCGCTCAGGGGGATGCCGTAGTGCTCGAGCATCTTCATCACGCCCCACGGCGTGGCGCAGCGGAAGCCGGGCAGGTCGGCGACGAGGCGGCCGAGCGAGGCGGGTGCGATGCCGTCCACGTCTTTGTCCGCTCCGAGCGCGAGGAGCGCGGCCGACTCGTCGAGCCCCTTCGGCAAAGGGTGCTGCAGGAGAATGCCGTGGACGGACGGGTCGGAGTTCAGGGAGTGAATCCGGCCGATCAGCGCCTCTTGGCTCGTGCCCTCGGTCGCCTCCCAGAGGCCGCTCTCCATGCCCGCCGTCTCCGCCCACTTGCGCTTCATGCGGACGTAGGCGAGGCTTGCCGGGTCCTGCGCGGCGACGATGGCCTCGAGGCGGGGCGTAATGCCCTTCGCCCGCAAGGCGTCGACCCGCTCCTTGAGTTCCGCCCGTACGAGTTTGGAAAGGGCGAGGCCGTCGAGGATCTGCGCGGGCATGGGCCTATTGTACGTGGTGCCTCCTTCCAGGAGGCATTCCCCTTCGTGCCTCCGGCTTCGGGCCGGGGTTTTCACACGGGCCAACGTTCCCGCACGACCGTCTCGAGCCGCTCGGAATACGCGACGCCCCAGCGCGCCTCCGCGGCCCGTCCCGCCGCCGAGGCGGCGTCGCGCAACGCGCGAACGGCCGTTCGCAGCTCCGCGTCGTCTCGCTTCGGCAGCCCCAAGAGGCGCAGGCGCTCGGGGTTCAGGTGATCGCGGACGAGGGGCGTGAGCCCGAAGATGGTGAACGCGCCGGGGCCCGGGTCCTTTTCGCCGTCCTCCAAGGCCCAGAGGCGCAGGAGGGCCATCGCGTCGTGGTGCAAGCCGAAGAGCACCATGCCGCCTACGCCACGAGCAAGCGGCTTCGCATGCTTCATGGAGTTGAGCCAAAAGTCGAGGGCGGGACCCTCGGCGAACGCCTCGGCGGGTGGAGGGGACAACGGCGCCGCCTCGATTTGCCGGTGGCCATCCCACGGCTGACCGAGCCGCACGTCGAGGATGGTGCCGTCCGCGAGAATGCCGTGAAAGAAGGGCTCGCCGCCGAGTCGCATCGTCTGCCCCCCGAGCCACAGCCCGCCTAAGCGTTCGGGGTTCCATCCTTCGGCTTCGAGGGCGAGGTCGACGTCGGAGTAGGCGTCCGCCTCATCGCGGGCGCGGGAGCCACCGAGCCAGATCGCACCGACGAGAGGGTCGGCGGCGAGAGCGCCGTAAAGGGCGTCGAGCATGGTTTCGAGTATGCCCCCGGCGGGAAGCCGGGGTAACCCAGGCGAGATGCCTCCCGGAAGGAGGCACTACGCACCGTTAGATCGTGAGCACGATCTTGCCTGCCTGGGCGCCGGACTGCATGCGGTCGAGGGCGTCGTTCGCCTGCGCCAGGGGGAAGGTCTCGTCGACGTCCGGCGCGATCCGGTGCGCCTCGACGAAGGCTACGAGGTCGGCGAAGTCCTTCGGGGATCCCATGGTCGTGCCGAGCAGCGAGAGCTGCTTCCAGAAGACTTTGCGCATGGGAAGCGAGGGCGGATCGCCCGCGGTCGCGCCGAAAAAGACGATGCGGCCGCCCGGGGCGGCGAGGTCGATCAGCGAATCGAAGCCCGGACCGCCCGCCGAATCGAGGATCACGTCGAACGTCTCGCCCAGGGCCTTGTCCCAGTTCTCCTCGCGGTAGTCGACGGCCTTCTGAGCGCCCATCGCCTCGGCGCGGCGGATCTTCTCCTCGCCCGACGTGGTGGCCCAAACCTTCGCGCCCGCCGCGACGGCGAAGCGCAAGCCCAGCGAGGCCGCCCCGCCGCCCGCGCCGGTGATGAGGACCCGCTCGCCCGCCTTGAGCCCCGCGCGGGCGAACAAGGCGCGAAAGGCGGTGAGCCCCGCGAGGGGCAGCGCGGCGGCCTGCGCGTCGCTCAGGAACGCGGGCTTTGCGACGAGGTTCGCGACCGGCACGCGCACCTCCTCCGCGAAGGTGCCGTCGTGCGGCAGGCCGAGGATGTTGAACGCGTCGGCTTTGGCGTCCTCCCGATCGCCCCAGTCGAGCGACGGGTTGACGATCACGTCGCGGCCGATCCATTCGTCCGGTCCCTGGCTTACCGTGCCCACGCCGTCCGAACCCAGCACGATGGGGAACTTCAGCCCCGCGTACTGGCCCTTGCGGATCCAGACGTCGCGGTGGTTCAGCGCGGCGGCACGGAGATCCACCACCGCTTGCCCTTCGGTAGACTCGAATGAGGGTCGATCCTCGGGAACCAGAGACTGACCGACGCCGTGCAAGACCATCGCGCGCATAAGCCGTACTACGAGAGTTGTAGCGCGCAAGTCTCTTCGTATAATGGCAGCATGACGCGGGTGGAAGCGGAAACGGCGATCGGACGGCTTACGCCCCAACTGCGACGACTTGGTGTCCGCTCGCTCTCGATCTTCGGATCGGTCGCGCGGGATCAGGCTCAGCCCTCCAGCGACCTCGATCTTCTCGCCGAGTTCGCGCTGCCGCACACCGCGGAGCAGTACTTTGAGACGCTCTTCTTGATCGAGGACTCTCTAGGCATCCACGTGGACTTGGCCGAGCCGCACACCCTTCACCCGGCGGTCCGGGACCGGGTCCTCGCCGAGGCCGTGCGCGTTGCGTAACTCACGACTGTTTTTAGAGGACATCGTCACGCGAGCCGATCTGATCGCGAGCAACCTCGCTCGTTACTCAAGGGAGGAAGTCGTCAGTGATTCCAATATTTACGAAGCGACCTTAAGGCACGTTGAAATCATCGGCGAAGCCGTCAAAAACCTGCCCAATGAGTTCAAGAGCGAGCATCCCGAAATACCTTGACGGCAGATTGGTCGGACTCGCGACATCCTGGCGCATGTCTATTTCGGTGTTAGCGAAGATCGCATCTGGGACATCGTAACGGTGCATGTTCCAGCGCTCGCCGCGTTTGTGCGCTGAGCTGGCGAAGGAGGAGAGCACTTAATCCGTCTTCGATGGTTTCCCCGGTCTTAACCAAGGCGTGTCCGGACGAAAGCGGCGCGGCGCGGGAATCCACCTCAGAGTTCATTTCACGACTCGGACGGGGCGGCCGCAGGATCTCGACGCGAGTTCTCGCAAAATCGCAAAGACGCGAAGGAGGGTTGTGATTCGACCTCTAAGGCATAATCGCCCATGCCCGAGCCGGCCGTCGAGACGAGGGAGCTGCGTAAGACTTACGTGCAGCCCAAGCGCGCGCCGGGAATGATGGGCTCGATCAAGGCGCTTGTCCGGGGCGACAAAACGGAGGTCGAGGCGGTGCGCGGCATCACCCTGAGGCTAGAGCGGGGAGAGCGCGTCGGCTTTCTGGGGCCGAACGGCGCGGGCAAGACGACCACCCTGAAGATGCTCAGCGGAATCCTTCACCCTACAGGCGGCGAGGCGCGGGTGCTGGGCTTCGAACCCTGGCGGCGCGACCCGCAGATGCTCCGACGCATGGCGCTCGTCATGGGCAATAAACAGCAGCTCTGGTGGGACCTACCCGCGATGGACTCGTTCGAGGTGCTCAAGGAGATCTACGAAATCCCCGCGGACGCCTACAAGCGGCGGCTCGCCCGGCTGATCGACGAACTGGACCTCAAGGACAAGGTGGACACGCAGGTGCGGCGGCTCTCCCTCGGCGAGCGGATGAAGTGCGAACTCGTCGCCGCGCTGCTCCACGGGCCGGACGTGGTGTTCCTCGACGAGCCCACCCTCGGGCTCGACGTCGTGAGCCAGAAGCGGATCCGCGACTTTCTGCGCGAGGAGCAACGCGAGAGCGGCACGACGCTTCTCCTCACGAGCCACTACATGCAGGACGTGGCGGAGTTGTGCAACCGGGTGGTGACGATCGACCGGGGCCGCATCGTGTTCGAGGGCACCCTGGACGAGATGGCGGCTCGGTTCAGCGACACCCGGCAGATCCGGCTCACCCTGGAGCGGCCGGTGGCGTCCGCCGACCTGGAGCGTTACGGCCGCGTGGTCGAGAACGAGGGCCACGCGGTCGCGCTCGACGTCCCCCGGGCCGAGACCGCCCGCGCCGCCGCCGCCCTCCTCCAAGCCCTTCCCGTCGCCGACGTCGCCATCGAGGAGACGGACATCGAGGATGCGCTGCGGTCGATGTTTGGGGAGGGGAAAGGGCAAAAGGAAAAAGGCGAGAAGGAAGGGGAAAAAGGGGGAGGTTAAAGGGTTCTCTCAATGCGTTCTCACCTCTTACCGTTTTCCCTTTCCCCGTTTCCTTTTTGCCTCTTCCCTGTATCCTTGAAACCGTGCTCGCCCTCCTTGCTCCTGCCCTGACCGTCGAGTGGATCATGCGCGGCCCCGCGCTCGTGGGCGAGGCGCCCCGGAACCTGCAGTGGTCGGCGGATGGCCAGACGCTGCGCTTCCGCTGGGGGAAGCCGGACGGGAAGGGCGAGCCGGAGCTTAAGAACTATCAGGTGTCTCGGGACGGCACCGGCTTGGGTTCCGCCACCGAGGAGACCCGCGCCGACCGGCTGGCGCGGGTGGTCGAGCGAAATGGGGGACGACTCCTGTACGAAGAGGAGGGCAGCCTCTTCCTCACCGACCCGCAACGCACGGAGGCGCGGCGGCTGGAGGGCGTGGGCGAGGGCGCGAGCGCGCCGATCTTCACCGAGGGCGGCAAGGCCGTCGCCTACCTTCGCGGCGGCGACCCTTTCCGGCTCGACCTCGCGACGGGCAAGTCGGTTCAGCTGGCGCACCTCGTCCTGCCCGCCGCGATCCCGGCGGCCGCGGCCGAGACCACGCCGAGCGAGCGGGCCCTCGCGGAGGAGACCGGACGGCTTCTGAAGTCCTTCTCGCCTTCGGGACGTGGCGCGGCGCCGACGCTGGCCCGCGGAGGCGGGCGCGGAAACCGGGGCTTCGGCGGAAGAGGCTCGGGCGAGACGGGCGGCGTCGCGATTCCGATTCCCGAGGGACGCCGCGTGGGATCGACGTCGGTCTCGCCCGCCGGGCGGTTCGCTTCGGTCGAGGTGCTCGAGCCCGCGCCCGCCGGACGCGGAACGGAGGTGCCGAGCTACGCCACGCGCGACGGCTACGCGACGACGATCCCCTCGTATCCGAAGGTCGGCGAGCCTCAGGGACGCGGAACGCTGGAGATCGTCGATCTCACCTCGGGCAAGGTCACGACCTATGCCCCGCCGCGCGCGGCTTCGATCCGCGGCGGCCGGTGGTCGCCGGACGGGCGAACCCTCGCCTTTTGGGCAAGCGCGGTCGACCACAAAGACGCGTGGCTCGTCGCTTACGATACGACGACGGGGGCGAGTCGCACCGTCTGGACGGAGCACGACGACGCTTGGATCGGCGGCCCCGGCCGCGGCTTCCTCGCGTGGACCCCGGACGGGCGGATCGCGTACGAATCGGAAAACACGGGCTACGCGAATCTCCTGTCGGCGAAGCCCGACGGTTCCGACTCTCATCCTCTCGTCGGGGGCGACTTCGAGGTGTCGGACGTCACGGTGGACCGCGACCGGGACCGCTTCGTGTTCGTCTCGAGCCAAGGCTCGCCGTTCAAGCG
>CAXUKB010000252.1:0-7314 GCA_964251345.1 uncultured Fimbriimonas sp.
CCGTAGAGGGCCTGAGCCGCAGGCGGTGGCCGCGCCGGTTGCCCGGCCGCGGGTCTCGGTCGCCGGGCGGATGCGCTACCGCTTCGACCTCGCACGGGCGCGGGGCCCGCTGGTCGCCACCGGCTACCTCCGGCTCGTGGACGGGACCAACGCCCGAATGCCGGGCACCGGCTCGTTCACCCTGGAAGGCGAAAACCTCGAAGACAACGGACGTCAGCCGGACGTGAAGGTGGACATCACGCCCGAGCAGTATCTGCGCGGTGAGGATCCTCAGCTCGACGCGGCGATCGACGTGCTGCTGAAGAAGCACTAACGACGGTTAGAGGTCGCCCGAGAGGCTCGGGCGACCTCCCTTCTATTCCTTTCGGAAGATCGAGAAAAGGGTTCGGGCGCGGCCCTTCACTCCACCGTCGCCGCTCGCCGGCGCGAGCTCCTCGTTGTTGTGGAGCACGTAGCGGGCGAGTCCCAGCGCAACCGCCGATCCGGTGGAGCTTTCCTGGAACGTCCGGACTTTCGTGTGGGGCATCTCCTCTTCGAAGAGGCGGTCGATTCCGGGCAGCTTCGCGCCGCCTCCGGTCAGGACCACGCCCCCCGCGAGCATCCCCATCATGCCGGCCTTTTCGATGTGCTGGGCCACCATGATCGCTGTCTCGCGCAGACGCGACTCGACGATCTCACACAGCACCTTTCGCTGCAGCGGCCGGGCCCCAATTTGGCCAAGTTGGGTCACCTCCACGGTCTCCCGTTCGGAGAGCCCCTTGGCCATGGCGACGGCATGGTTCAATTTGAGTCGCTCGGCCTCTTCGGGTGAGGTTTTGAGTAACTTGCTCACGTCGCTCGTCACCAGTGCCGCACCGACGGGAAGGCAAGCAAGGGAGGAAATAGTGCCCCCGGTGAAAACGCCGACCCCCGTCGTTCCCGCACCGAGATCCACCACGGCGGCTCCGTTCTCGATCTCCTCCGAGGTGAGCACGCCCAGTCCAGCCGCGAGGGGCGAGGGAATTATCGTCTCGACCTTACGGCCGGTCATCGTCATCGCCCGTTCGATGTTCTGGACCACCGCGCTGCTTCCGGTGACGATGAAGGTGAACGCTTCCAACGTGCCACCCCCCATGCCGACGGGCTTCCGGACCTCACGCAGGCCGTCCACCCGGAACTCGCGGGGAATCGCCTGAATCTGTTCCCGGTCGGGCGGTAAGACGAGCGACCGGGAGTGGGTCACGACTTCCATTACGTCCTGGTAGGTGACGTGCCGACCACGCGGCACGATGGGCTTATAGCCCTGGCCGTTTAGCCCCTCGAGGTGCGCTCCCGAGACGTTGACGACGAGCGTCTCGATTTCATTGCTCGTCGCCCTTTGCACCTCGCGAACGGCGTTGTCGATCCCCAGCGCCGTCTCATCGAGATCCGTCGGTACACCCCGACGGAGACCTCGGCAAGGGGCTTCGCCGCGCGCGACGACGCGCAACTCGCCCGCCTCGTCAATCCGTACGACGGCACAGACGGCACGCGACGTGCCGAGATCGAGAACGGCGATCTCCTTCAAACGCTGGTCTCCGGCGAAGGAGAGAGCGCGGCCTGCCGACGGCGACGAGCGCGCTCATCGTTGATTTTCGTGATCACGGAGCGCCGGATAAGGCTAAGATTGCCGAAGATGCGGTTGCCAAAGACGAAGGCCACGACGAGGTAAAGGTTGACGTAAATCTTGTCGCCAAGAAAGGCGAGGAGAAAGGCAAACGCGATGTTTGCAAGAAATCCGCTGATGAAGACGGCGTTCTCAAAGCGCCCCTCCAACCCTCCCCGAATGCCTCCGAGGATCGTGTCGAAGCCTGCAAGGCACGCAATCGCCAAATACTGCCCCTCGACACCGGTCAACGGCTTAACGCCCATCGCGATCGCCAAGATCGCGCCTAAGAAGAGGGCGACGAACGGAACGGCGATCAAGAAGTCTCCTTAGGCACGGATCCGAGGTGAAACTCCGATCGCCCAGCAAAGGCGGGCAGACTCATTTTCTTGACCGTCTCGACGGAGACCATCTTGGGGTCCGTGCTCCGAATCTCCGCAAGCGGTCCGTCGTTCAGATTAAGACCGCCGGAAATGGTCGATGCGTCGCCGATCGCCTTGATGACCACCGGACTTGCGATCTTCACGTCGTTGACGAGGATCGTCGGACCGACGCACCGGAACGAACTTAAGCCTGATATCCGGTGATCGTTCACAGCGACGGCCTCCGCACCGGATGCGATTAATTCGTTGACGATGCGGAGCACGTCGAGGTCATGGATGTTGTCTTGGCTCCGGATCATGTCGGGCAGGCCCGCCTTCCGAGACTCGTCGGTCGAATCGCGCAGGGTAACGACGACGCCCGGCCCTTCGACCTTCGTAAGTCCCGCCGCCGCTTTAGCGTCCTGAAGTTGCTGGTTGAGCAGTTGGGTACTTCCCTTACCCTTGGCCATGGTGTTCTGAAGGTCGGTGTTTTCCTTCGTGAGCTTTTCGATGCGGGAGCTCATGTCTTTGAAGGCATCGGGGTCGACGGCCGCATCGGCCACGCGCTGGCGCTGACCCGGCTCGAGAACTTCGAAGCGCGACCGACGGTTCGCCTCGGTCACCCAAGCCATCGCGATCATAAATCCAAGCACGACGCACATGCCGGAGATGGGCCAGACCCATTGGTCGTTTTTGGCGATTCGGGTGACGAATGGGCTCACGGTTTAGGGGCTCCTTTCGAAGGCGGAAGCGGACGGGGCAAATAGGCGGGGGCGTCCACGCGGACCAGACTGAGAACTTGGACGCTCGTGAAGAGGCCCGGCCGCTCCTTCAGAATTTCGCGCAACCGGGCAACCTTTGCCTCCAGGTTCTCAAGGCGTCCGAAGTCTACGGTGCCCCCTTCGATATTTAAGCACACGCGCCCTCCATCGGCCAGGATAATTTGCGGGGGCTTACCCGCGACGATGCCCCGAGCGAGCATGGCGAGATGGGCAACGTCCGCCAAAGGCCAGTCGTTCCCGAGAGCAAGCCCGACGGGGGGATAACCCGAAGGCAGCGCGAGAACGGGAAGGTCGCCGGGAATCTCGGTCGCGGCAAATGGTACGCCCTCGTCGGAAAGCGCCGTGGTGCCGTTGAGGCGAGCCACCGCCGTCCGGCGCACGACGCGGAGGACGGCGCTTCCGAAAGGCGTTCGGGCGAGGTTTGCCGCCCGAAGCTCCGAGTTCTGGAGCGCCTCGGCCTCAACGCGTCGCGCATCGACACGGGCGCAGGGTACGCCGCGCAGGCGCTGAAGGAGGTTGGTTAAGCGCGAACGATCCGCAGTAGGGGCGCCTTCCACCCGGACGTGCCGCACGGCGGTCACTGGGGAGAACGCCACTCCCGCCATAAGGTTGACGAGGAGCCCAAGGACGATGAACGGCCTCGGACGCAGCCGTACGCGCCTAGTCCGGCGGCGCATGGCGCGCGAGGGCCTCCTGCACCAGCCGGTCGCAAAGATCGTCGAACGGAATGCCCGCCGCCGCCGCGCTGTTCGGGAGCAGGCTGGTGGCGGTCATGCCGGGTAGGGTGTTGACCTCCAGCGTGACGATCTCCGCCGTCCCTTCGGGATCGCGCACGATGGCATCGGTGCGCGTCGCTCCCGCGCAGCCAAGCGCACGGTGCGCCCATAGGGCGATTCGCTGAGCCTCCTCAAGAGTCTCCGGCCTTAGCCGAGCGGGAACGATCTCTTCGGTCGCCCCGGGCAGGTACTTGCTCGCGAAGTCGTAGTGTTCGCCTTTCGGCGCGATCTCTACCGGCGGCAGCGTTTCGCCGTCCAGTACGGGCGTTGAGATTTCCATTCCCTTGATCCACTCCTCGACGAGCACCGTATCGTCGTAGGCGAGCGCTCGGGTAATCGCCCACTCCAGAGCTTCCGGATCCTCCACGAACGAGAGCCCGACCGTCGATCCCTGGGCGTTGGGCTTGACGACCCAAGGCCCCTCGAAATCGACCGTTTCGTCGGCCTGCGTCACGCACTTGCCTCTTGGCACTCGAATGCCGCTTGCCTCAAGCACGCGCTTCGACGCCGCCTTGTTCATTGCGAGCGCGCTCGCAGCGATGTTGGAGCCGGTGAAGGGCAAGTGAAGCATCCGAAGAAGGCCCTGAACCGCGCCGTCCTCCGCGTTCGTGCCGTGGACGGCAAGGAAGCAAACGTCTGGCCGCTCCGAGCCGATGAGCGACGATACGTCGCCCCTCGCAAGCAGCGTCTCACTGACGTCGAGGAGTCGGACATCGTAGCCTTTCCGGCCCAGCGCCGCCGCGACGGCGCGGCCGGAATGAAGCGAGACTTCGCGCTCCGCCGAATCGCCACCATACAGAACGGCGACCCGATCGCCCTTTCGTTCCAGCTCCTTGATGAACGCAGGGCCGAACTCGGCGATGTTACCCGCCCCCATGCCAACGACGACATCGCCCTTCTTCGCGATCCGGGCAACCTCCCGGGGCAGCAGATGGCGAGACGGGACGTACCGCACCGGCACCGTGACCTTCTCTGCGATCCGAGCGCTGCTGACGCCGGGCATCGGAGCCTCACGGGCCGGGTAGATGTCGGTAACGACCACGAGATCGGCGTTCGAGAGCGCCGCGGCGAACCCATCGATGAGCGGAGCGGTGCGGGAGTAAAGATGGGGTTGGTAGACGACGACTAACCGGCCTTTCGGAGGAACGTCGCGAGGGTCGGTGGGAAACTGGATAAACCGCTCCCGAATCCCTTGTAGGGAGGCGGCGATTTCGGTGGGATGGTGCGCGTAGTCGTCGACGACGGTGATCTCCCCTCGATGGAGAACCTGCATTCGGCGTTCCGCGCCCGTAAACCTGGCGATGGCGTGAACGGCGGAGACGTCGTCGACGCCCGCAACCTCGGCGGCGACCGCCGCGCCCGCCGCGTTGAGCCGATTGTGCTGCCCCCCGGTCTTCACGCCGAGGAGCAAGACAGACTCGTCGCGACTCACGATGCGCCCGAGATCGTCGGCGGTGTAGCCCACCGTCCGCTTCGAGCAGCGTTCGGCGATCTCTCGTGCCCCCGCATCTTCGGCGCAGTAAACGAGGGTGCCCTCGACGGGCAACCGCTCGACGAATCGGCCGACGCTGTCCCGAAGGTTCTCCCAGGTGCCGTGGAAGTCGACGTGATCGAGTTCGAGGTTGGTCAGCACCACGATGTCGGGCCGGAGATCGTGAAACGAATCGTAGGCCTCGCAGGCCTCGACGACGGCCCACTCGCCTTTCCCTTCCCGCACCGGACCACCCCACTGAGGGATCGCCGCGCCGACCACGACGGTCGGATCGAAGCCTGCGGCGATGAGCCCAGCGCCGATCATTCCCGTGGTCGTCGTCTTCCCGTGGGTGCCCGTGACGCAAATCGTCTTGTAGGGCTTGAGGACCCAGCCCAGCGCCTGGGAGCGGCGCACGATAGGGATGCCGAGAGTTCGTGCCCGCGCAACCTCGGGTGAAACGTCGAGGTCGATGGCGTCGGTGACGATCAGCGCGTCGTCCGCCGTGAGCCCCTCGCCCGAATGGCCGATCGCGACACCGATACCCTCCTCCGAGAGCCGAGTCGTCTCCGGTCCCGCCGTCGAGTCGGTACCTCGTACCGCAAAGCCGCGGTGGGCGAGCATTCTCGCCAGCGCGCTCATGCCGGCGCCACCGATGCCGACGAGGAACATCGATCGGCGACCATCGAGGGCCTCGGTCGGAGAGAACGCAGTCTGGATTTCGGAAGGCTTACGCATTTCGACGGGCTGACCTTTCGATTATGTCGGCCAGACGGTCGGTCGCGTCGGGAATGTCCCACTCCGCGAGCGCCCGCTTGGCCTTTTCTCTCCGAATATCGTCCTCGACCCATGCCCGGATCGCGCCGGCGAGGTCGCCGCCGTCCTGGTCGACGAGCGTCGCCGCGCCCAACGCCTCGAACTCAAGGGCGTTGAACCGCTGATGGTCGTCCGCCCTCGTCGGGAGCGGCACCAGCACGGATGGCAACCGAAAGGCGGCGAACTCCGCGAGCGTCGACCCGCTTCGTGCGACGGCGAGCCGTGCGTGGGCATACGCCTGGGCCAGTCGGTCCGCTTCGATGTACGGAACGATCTCGTAGCCTGCAAACGCGCGATCGCGAAACTCGTCGTACCCGGCGGGCCCGGTCGCGTGAAGCCAGCTCAGCCCTTCGATGCCACGCGCGGCAAACGGTACCCCCTCGTTCAAGAACCGTGCCCCCTGCGAACCGCCGACCACAACGACCAGCGGAGTCTCCTTTCGGTGTACCGCCGCCTCTCGGAGTTCACGCCGAATGGGGTGACCGGTCCGGATCGCGCCGGGGAGCCGCCCTTCGGTTGCACGGAAGGTACATCCCACCGCGGACGCCGCGGGAGCGAACATGCGGGTGGTTCGTCCGGGAATCGAATTGCCCTCGTGGACAACGTACGGGACGCCGAGCGACCTTGCCGCCGCCATGATCGGCGCGGCGGAGTAGCCGCCGGTAGAGAACACCGCATCGGGCCGGTCGTTGCGCAAAGACCGCTTGGCATCCCGCGTGGCCCGGGCAAGACGAGCCACCGCCCGCCATCCTCTCGGCGTCTTAAGGCTCCAGAGGGGCTCGCTTCCGAACCCCTCGTAAGGGATATCGAGCCGGGCACATGCCGCACTCTCTTGACCGCGTCGTGAGCCGAGATAGCGGAGGGAGGCTCCTCGTTCTGCCATCAAACGACCGACCTCAAGCGCGGGATAGATGTGGCCGCCCGTACCGCCGCCGGTAAGAACCAGTTTCAACGAGCCCTTGCCACGCGCGGCGTCGACGTCCGGCGAGATCGACGCGAGCGTCCCGCTCGAGGTACCCGCGCCCGGATCGGTGCGGGTGCTAGGCAAGACGCTTGGGCGACGCCGACCGCCGCCCAGAGCGCCAGAAGCGACGAGCCTCCGGAGGAGAAGAAAGGAAGTGGAATCCCAATCGCAGGAAGGAACCCATTTGCCATCATGAAGTTCGTGCATGTTTGGATGCCGAACCAGGCACAGATCCCGTACAAAACTAAACGCCCGTATTCGGACGGTGCCTTCGTCGCAAGAACGTATAACCGAGCGGTGATCGCTCCGAGCAGGGCGAGCACGCCTAGGCTTCCCCAGAGTCCCGTCTCTTCTCCGATCGTCGCCAAGATGAAGTCGGTCGTCGTGGCGGGCAAAAAGTATTTCGCACGTCCCCGTCCGATGCCGACTCCCATCACTCCGCCGTCGGCGATGCCTTGTTCCGACTGCGTGGTCTGGTAACCGCCGTCATCCGCTACCCCCCGTTCCCCACGGTGCGGA
>CAXUKB010000253.1:0-831 GCA_964251345.1 uncultured Fimbriimonas sp.
ACCCTGGACAATCTCGCGATCGACACCTTCGCGGTGTCGATCAAGGCCTTTCCGAGCGCCGACGGCTCGGGCGTCGCCCAGGCGGCGGGCGGCGGCTCGATGACCACCGTCGTCGACGTGCCGGCGAGTCTTACCGTTTCGCTGGCCTCCACCGTCGCGAGCCTCAGCGTCTCCCCAACGACCACGACCGTCGCCCCGAACGCGACCGCGTCGCTCGCCGCCAGCGCTCTCGACGCGGACGGCAACGTCGTCCTCCTCGCCGTCGGCGCCGCGGCGGAGCCGATCGTCTGGACGAGCGACACCCCGTCCGTCGCGACCGTCTCCGGCGCGGGCCCGCTCGCCACCGTGACCGGCGTCGCCGCGGGCACCGCAAACGTGACGGCATCGCTCACGACCGACGACGCGGGCACCCTCAAGTCCGCAGCCGCGACCATTACGGTCGGCGCTTCCGGCGGATCTCAAATCTGGAACTTTCCTACTGGCGGCGCCATCGATTCGTCGCCCACCGTCGGGCCGAACGGCACGATTTATTTCGGCTCCAGCGACAGCAATGTTTACGCCGTTTCGGCGTCGGGCTCTCAGCTGTGGAACTTCACGTGGAGCAGCGCCATTTACACTCAACCGGCACTCGACACCGACGGAAGCGTGTACGCCGGCTGTGACAACGGCTACCTTATCGCGCTTGACGGCAACGGCGGCGGCAAATGGCCTTATAACCTCGGGGGCTCGATCTCGTCATCCCCGATCATCACCCCGGACGGCTCCATCGTCACCGCCTCGACGAACGGCTCCGTCGCCGCCGTGAACCGGAGTGGCAGCGTGAAGTGGAGC
>CAXUKB010000253.1:841-7226 GCA_964251345.1 uncultured Fimbriimonas sp.
ACGGGGAACGTGATTACCGGCTCGCCCGCTGTCGCCAGCAACGGCACCGTTTACATCGGCGCCTGGGACAACAACGTCTATGCCATCAATCCGGACGGATCGGTGAAGTGGACGTACGCCACGGGCGACATCATCGTAGGCTCGCCGACCGTCGGTTCCGATGGCACGGTCTACGTCGGCTCCTACGACGGCAAGCTCTACGCGCTGACCGCATCGGGCGGCGTTCGGTGGAGCTACGACACGGGCGGCCCCATCGATGGCACCCCCGCGGTAGCCGCCAACGGCACCGTCTACCTCGGAACCGCCGATGGCCGGCTCATCGCCCTGAGTTCGAGCGGAACCCTTCAGTGGGCCTACTCGACGGGTAACGAGATCGTGAGCAAGCCCACGGTCGGCCCTACCGGCACGGTCTACGTCGGCTCGACCGACGATAGCCTCTATGCCTTGACCGCGAGCGGCGGTCTCCTCTGGTCGTTCGCCACCGGCGGCCCGATCCGCACCTCGCCGGCCCTCGCCTCGGACGGCACCGTCTACGTCGGCTCGGAGGACGGAAAGCTCTATGCGATCCGCTGAGCCCCGGGGGCGGGCCCTTGCCGTCCGCCCTTCTCGATCCAACATGAATCCTCTCCTGCGCTTCGCCACCGGACTCGTCGTCGCTCTCGTTGCCCTCGAAGCCTGCGGAGGCGGAGGTTCGGCCGGTTCCTCGTCCCCTTCGACGGACTCCGACACGGGACCGGGCCAAGCGGCGTTCTCCATCGTGTGGCCCTCCCGTGGACGGAGCGTTCCGGTCACCGCCAACAGCGTCATGGTCGCGATCCTTCGGAGCGGCAAGACCCTTCGCACGGGCCTCACCGTCCGGCCGAGCGACGGCAGTCCGAGCGTGGCGTCGTTCGCGAACCTTCCCCTTGGAACGCTCGACGTCCAGATGAGCTCGTTCGCCTCGACCGACGGAACGGGGGTCGCCCTCTCCGTCGGAACCATGTCGATGACGCCGGTCGTGGGCGTCCCGACCCCCGTCGCCATTCCGATGGATCCCGTCGCCGCGACGCTCTCCCTCTCGACGTCGACCGTAGCCGTCCCGCAAAACGCGACGACGGGGCTCTCGGTGAGCGCCCTCGACGCGGCGGGCAACGCCATGTCGATCGCCGACGACGCCGTGCGGTGGACGAGCGACGCCCCCTCGGTCGCGTCCGTCACCGGGAGCGGAACCCAGACGAACGTGACCGGCGTCTCCGTCGGCTCGACGACGATCCACGCCACCCTCACCCGCGCCGACGGCACGACGCTGACCATCGCCGCGTTCGTGAACGTCACTGCGACGGGCGGCAGCGTCACCGTCAAGTAGTCTGTCCGGTTCCCTCGCTCCCTTCCGGGCGAGGGAACCGGCGCGTCGTCGCCCTTTCCGCGATCAAAGTGGGCTTGTCCGCGCCGTCGGTCGTGCCGGTGTCCGTCGTGCCGTTCAACATCTTGCTCATCCGGCTACCGTCCACGTCCTAGGTGCAACGCCAGGTAGTCGGTACGCGACTCACCGGTGAGCAGGCCCGCGGCATCGTAGCCGTAGCTTTTTGAGGAAATCACTGTGCCTGTTGGTTAGTCCACCAGGGTCTGCCCCGCCGCGACAAGGAAAGCCTGGGCAATCATCCCTGAGGATCTTCTCGTGGCGTCCGAAAACAGAGGTGGGAATCTATGGCCGCCCTTCTGACCCCCACCGAAGCCCCCTCGCGCGACGCCTTCTACGCCCTCGCGGAGGCGTTCTTCGAGCAGTCGCAGTCCCGACGGCCGTTTCGCCCCGGCATCGACCCGGTGCCCGTCAGCGGCAAGGTGCTCGACGCAGACGACCTCAAGGCGCTGCTCGACGCCGCGCTCGACATGTGGCTCACCACCGGCCGCTTCGCCCGCCGCTTCGAGCGCGAATTCGCCCGCCTCGTGGGATCGCGCTCCAGCCTTTTGGTGAACTCCGGCTCCAGCGCGAACCTGGCGGCGCTCAGCGCGCTCACCTCGCCCAAGCTCGGAGACCGGGCGCTGAAGAAGGGCGATGAGGTGATCACCGTCGCCGCCGGCTTCCCGACGACGGTCAACCCCATTCTCCAGAACGGCCTCGTGCCGGTGTTCCTCGACGTTCACGTCCCCACCTACAACCTCGACGTGACGCGGTTGGAGGAGGCCCTGAGCCCCCGCACCCGCGCGATCATGATCGCCCATACGCTGGGTAACCCCTTCGACCTCGGAGCCGTCTCCGCTTTCGCGAAACGGCACAACCTCTGGCTCGTCGAGGACACTTGCGACGCCCTCGGCGCGACGTACGAGGGGCGCAAGGTCGGCACGTTCGGCGACCTCGCGACTTACAGCTTCTATCCCGCCCACCACCTCGCCATGGGCGAGGGCGGCGCGGTGGCGGTCAACGGCCCCGGACTGCACCGGCTCGTCGAGTCGTTCCGCGACTGGGGCCGTGACTGCTGGTGCGAGCCCGGTCAGGACGACACCTGCAAAAACCGCTTTTGCGGCCAGTTCGGCGGCCTCCCCCAGGGCTTCGACCACAAGTACACCTACAGCCACGTCGGTTACAACCTCAAGGCGACCGACACCCAGGCCGCCATCGGCCTAAGTCAGATGGAAAAGCTGCCCGGCTTCATCCTGATGCGGCGCCAAAACTACGCCCACCTCAAGGCCGGGATGCGCGACATCCAGGAGTTCTTCGTTCTTCCCGAGGCCACCCCGGGCAGCGATCCCAGTCCCTTCGGGTTCGCGCTCGCAGTTCGCCCCGAAGCGCCGTTCGCCCGAAACGACGTGGTTCGGCATCTCGAGCGCAAGGGCATCGCGACGCGCCTTCTTTTCGGCGGGAACCTCACGAAGCAGCCCGCCTACCAGGACGCGGAGTATCGCGTGGTCGGCCCGCTCGACAACACGGACTTCGTGATGAACCGCGTGTTCTGGACCGGCGTCTGGCCCGGCCTCACCCCCGCCCACCTCGACTACGTGCTGGACGTTCTGCACGCGTTCGCGCGCAGCCAGTAGCGCGCACGCGCCTTTATCGCTGTAGGCGTCGGATGCGCTCGTGCCGACGTTCTGCGGAGCCACTCGCAAGCAACCATCGAAAGGCTCCCGCGTCGGCAAGAGAGCATCCGACGCCTCCCGGGATTGCCGCCTGCTTAGGCGGCTTTTTCGATCTGCGTCGTTTCCGCCCACATGCGGCGGAAGGCGTCCTCGATCTCCCGCGTGTAGGCGTCGGCGTCGCAAAGGGAGGAGTTCACGAAGCGGTCCCGCAGCCCGGCGCGGATCTCCGCGAGGCGGGGGAGATGGCTCGCGAGATTGGCCGCGCAGGCGACGTATTCCTCTTCGCTACGAGCGATCCATTCGCCGAGTCCGAGTGGCTCGAGAATGCTCTCTCCGAAGTGACCCACCATGCGCGGGGAGACCATCGTCACGACGGGCAATCCCATCCACAGCCCCTCGTAGGTCGAGGTGCCGCCGTTGAAGGGAAAGGTGTCGAGCATGACGTCGATCTCGCCTAGCCCTGCGATATGTTCGTCGTGGGAGTGGGTCGAGAGCAGGTCGACCCGCGAGCGCTCGACGCCGTTCGCCTCGAAGCCCGCGAGGAATCGCTCGCGCGTCGCCTGCGACACGAACGCCTGCCGGTTGAGGCGAATCCGTGAGCCGGGCACCGCCTTTAAGACCGCCGACCAGACCCGGATCGTCTCCGGCGTGACCTTCGCAAGGTAGTTGTGCGAGCCGAAGGTGACGAAGCCCCGGGTGAGCGCGGGCAGCGGGGGAACCTCGAAGTCCGAGCGGGGCGGCTCGTAGCAGAACGCCCGCCCCGCCACCCGCATCGGCCGCTCCGTGTAAAGCGGTTCGTCCTCGGGCGGAATCATCTTCGGACTCACGATAAAGTAGTCCATCTGCGGGAGCCCGGACGTGGCCCAGTAGCCGAGCCACTGCGCCTGAATGGGGGCGGGCTTGTGGGCGAACACCCCGATGCGGTGACCCTCCGTGTAGCCGACGAGGTCGATGAGAATGTCGATCTCGTCGAATTGGATAAGGTCGGCCGCCGCCGCGTCGTCGAGGTTCGTCAGGTCGCGCCAGCCGTCCGCGAGGTGCGAAAGCCGCACGGTCTCCTAGTCGGGCACGGCCACGGTCGATTACCGGTGGAATTCGAACTCGTCGCGCCGATGTGCCTTGAGCATCGTTTCCATGACGTGGCCCACGGCGTGGTTGCGGAACTCGGGCGAAACGTAGCCGATTCGCAGCTTTCGCGGACCGTGAAGGTTCGGAACGGGGTGGCGGGCCAAGGTGGTCGGCGCGTAGCGACGAGCCTGCGCCAGCGCCCACCGAGACGCGTCCTCGGCCGAGAACCCGTCGCTGTACTGGAGGCACCAGGCCAGGCTTCCCGCGTAAAGACTCTCGTCCGGGCACAGCTCGCTCGCCTTTTGGAACCAGGCCGCCGCGTCGTCGACGCGGCCCGCGTGCTGCAGGCTCGTGCCCACCCAGTAGTAGGCCTTCGCCCGCACGGCGTCGCCCTGGGCGACGCCGGTCACGAGCTTGACCGACTCGACGAAGCAGAGGACGGCCTCCTCGAAACGGGAAAACGTGGCGAGGGCGTTGCCGAGTTGGCCGTAAACGACGGCGCCTTGACTGTGGACCCGCTCGGGGTCCAGGAGCGCGCCGCGCTCGAAGGCGGCAAACGCCTCGGGGAACCGCCCGAGGTACGCGAGCGGCACCGCGAGGCTAAAGTATCGCCCGGCGTCACCGGGTTCGAGGGTGATCGCCCGCTGGAGATGCACCGCCGCCTCCGCCGCCCGGCCATGGTGATTGAGGGCTTCACCCAGGTTTCCGTGGGCCGCCGCGTAATTAGAGTTGAGCCCGATCGCACGCTCGAAGCACGGGATCGACTCGCCGATCCGCTTGAGCTGCAGGAGCGTGACGCCGAGATTATTGAACCCGTCGGCGTGGTCGGGGGCGAACTCGGTCGCCCGGCGAAACATGCGCTCCGCCAAGTCGTGGTCGCCCCGCTGAAAAGCGGTGATCGCCTCGACTTGAAAGGCTTCGATCTCCGGCAAGCCGACCGACGCCGCAGGTCCGCGCACCGAACGCCACATGCCCGCGAACGCGTCCTCCAGGCCTCGCGCGCAGTCGCCCGGACGGCACAGCGGCGAACGGGCCAGATCCTCGCGGAGCCCCGAGCGAATCGAGGCAAGGCCGTCGAGATCGCTCGCGAGCGCCGCCGCCATCTCAACGTAGCCGGCCTCATCGTCCACGACCCAGTCGGCGTGGCCGCACGGCCCGAGGATGCTCTCGGCGAAGTGACCGACCATCCGCGGCCACCGGCGGCTCACGACCGGAACGCCCATCCACAGCGCCTCGTAGGTGGTCGTCGCGCCGTTGCAGGGGAAGGAGTCGAGCACGACGTCGACCTCGGCGTACCGCGCCATGTAGTGCAGGTGTCCCCGGGACGCGCTCAGGTCGAGCCGCTCGGGCGCGATGCCGTGCCGCGCAAAGGTCGCGAGAAGGCGATCGCGTCCCGCGGCGTCGTCCAGGCCCTTGCGGTCGAGGATCATCCGCGAGTTCGGCACCCGATGGAGAACGCGGGCCCAGGCGGCGATGGTCCCGTCGGTGATCTTGGCGAGATTATTAAACGATCCGAACGTGATCCGGCCGTTGCGGCGGGCGGGAAGCGGCGAGACGTCGGGACACCCTTCGGCGGCTTGGTAGCCGAACGAGGCGTTCTCCAGAGTCCAAACCCGCTCCGTGTAGAACCGTTCCTCGTCGGGAGGGATCTGCGCCCGGTCGCGCAGGATAAAGTCCATCTGCGGCAGGCCGGTCGAAGCGAAGTATCCGAGCCAGGTCACCTGGACGGGCGCGGGGCGGTGGGCGAAGATCCCCAGGCGGTGCCGGTCGGTGTGGCCGGACAGGTCGACCAGCACGTGAACGCCGTCCTCGGCGATCTGACGCGCGGCGGTGCGGTCGTCGACGGCGGCGAAGTTCCGCCAGCCGTCGGCGGCGGACTGAAGCCGGGCGGTGGTCCCGTCCTCCAAGGTCGAGGTGCTGTAGAGCACGACCTCGACGCGCGAGCGATCGTGCTGGGCGATCACCTCTTCGATCTGCCGTCCCACGGGATGGTCGAACAGGTCGCCCGAGACGTAGCCGATGCGAAGCCGGGCGGGCTCCGGAAAATCGGCGACCGGAAGGGCGACGCGCGAGCCCGCGACGGTGGCTCCCCAGGTGCGCGCCGCGGCGGCGAGATCCTCCTCGGAGTGATCGCCGCTGTACTGAAGGAACATCAGGAGGTTGCTGGCGACGCCCGCGTTCGTGGGATCGAGCGCCGCCGCCTTTCGGATCGAGTCGATCGCCTGGGGAAGGCATCCGGCGCCCCAAAGGGCGAGGCCAAGGT
>CAXUKB010000254.1:0-1810 GCA_964251345.1 uncultured Fimbriimonas sp.
GTGTAGGCCCAGGCTCCCTCGCCGCCCGCGAGCTTGGCGGGGATTTGGACGAGATCCTCCTTCCCGTCGGCCGCCTTCGGGAAGGCGAGCAGGCGTTCCGGGCCGGCGAGAGGGACGAACACGTTTCGCGAGACGCTCGCCACCCGCTCGAAGCGCAGCTTCGGGTCGGGCGCGGGCAAATTCCAGTTGGCCTCGCCTGGCTTCATGCCCGCGCGCTTCTTCGTCGGCGGGGGCAATCCGCGAGGGGGAGCGTCGGCCGACGGATTCAGCGCGAGGGCGAGGATCGCGACGACCCCGAGCGCGGCGAGGATCGCGACGGGGCGCGACACGGCGGCCACGCTACGTTCCCTCCCCGCGAAGGAACGCGGTGATGGAGAGAACCGCGGTGACGCGACCCGGCTCGGAGATTCCCCCGACGTCGGGCGCGACGACGGTGTTCGGGGCGAGCTTCACCCCGCCGATGACGAGGCGCGACGTGGGCTTTTCGAGTTCGGCCATCACGGCGAGCACGTCGGGGAACGAGCCCGCGAGGGTCACCGCGAAGGGCACCTGGCGCAGGCCCGCCGAAAGGATTACCCGGCCACTTGTGAAGTTCGAGACCTCCAATCGCCGCCGCTCCGCGGCCCGGCCCACGATCCCCATGACCTGGACGCCGAGCGCTTCCGGCTCCAGGCTCCAAGTACGGGCCATCACGCGGTCGTGGCCCCGCCGGGCGAGGGCTCCGGCCTTTATCGAGGCCGCTTGGGCTTCGGCGAGGCTTTTGCGCATCCCGACCGCCGGATCGATCCGAGAGGGCGGCGGGACGACGGCGAAGCCCAGCGCGACGGCGAAGGCGACGATGGACACCGCGAGGACGAGATCCCAGGGACTATCGGTTCGCAGATTGAGCCTTGACAGGTCGTTTCGCCCTCCGGAGCGGTCGGTCGTAGGGCGCGACGCCCACCGCGTCGCCCGAGAGGAGAAACTGAACCACCGGCACCTTGCCGACGCTCGCCAAGCTGGTGGAGACCACCTGCATTCGATGGAAGCGCGGGTTCTTCGAAACGGCCTCGAAAAACCGGCCCACCTCCGCGCCGTGGAGGGCGCAGCCGGCGACGCTCGCCGGCGCGCCTCGGGCGACGCTCAGGGCGGTGATCCAGATGTCGGCGGGCACGCCGTTCGCAAGGGCGGCCGCCACGTCCGTCGTGGTCTGGGCGGGATCGAACGCCACGTCGAGTACTCGGTTGGCCTTGTCGGCCGCATCGAGCCGCGCCTCGACGTCGCTCCGCTCCCGCCGCGCCTGGCGAACCGAATCGGAAAGCGCTTTGGGCACGACGACGGGACGGAGGGCGCGGGCGCGGGCGGTGAACGCATAGGCGCCCGTCGCAACGGCGAGGCCTGCGGCGACGAGCGCCCGTCCCGCCCGCAAGCGGTGCGCCCGGGCGAGTCGCGCCGCCCTTCGCGCGGGCAATTCCAGGGTGAACAGCCTCGCCTCGATGGCGCGCAGATCGGCGAATCGGAGGAGAGCCTCGCGGGCGTCGTGCCGTTCCGCCGGGAGCTCCGGGGCGGCGAGGGCGAGCACGGGCGAGGGCGGCATCGGCACGGTGGCGAAGGTTCGCAGCACCTCGTCGTCCGCGTCCTCGACGGGCGACTCGGTGGGCACGGCCCGGCTATAGGCCAACTCGCCGTCCTCCACCACGTCGATGTTGAGGAGACCACCCTCGACCCCGAGAATGGCGCCGCGCGCCATCGCGTGCTCACGGGCCGCAAGCCACGCCCCGAAGGCGACCGGCAGCACCGCGCGCACCCGCAGACCCGCCGCTTGCGCCTC
>CAXUKB010000254.1:1820-7202 GCA_964251345.1 uncultured Fimbriimonas sp.
CCGACCCGCAGGTGTTCGCACACGAACGCACCGCCCCCGCCGACCCCCCGGCTGGGCCTCGGGGTAAAGGCGGGTGAGGGCCCCCGGGCGCATCGCGCCGACGGCGGCTCGTCCGCCGTCGGCGGAGAGGCGGTAGCCGAACACCAGATCGCGGGGCTCCAACGGGAGTGAGCCCATGAGCCGCGTCGCGAGAATGCGCTCCAACTCGCCGCGCGAAGCCTTGGGCACGGGCATCAGGCGGACGAACGCGCTCCGCCTTCCGACCGCGACGACGGCGTCCCGCCCCCGATCCGGCCCGCACTCCGAGATCGTCGCGCCGCGGCTCGTCCTTCCGGTGCTCGGGTCGACGAGACGGACGCTTCCGGGCGTCCACTCGACGAGGAGGGGAAGACTAGCGGGCAAGGAAAACCTCCGGAGAGGGTTCCCCTTGAAGCCGCGGTGCGTGCCCTTGGCCTAAGGGCAAGCTCGCTCGCGAGCGGAAAGGGAACTCCCGTTGAACCCTACTCGCCAACGTCTTCCCTCTGGCACACCCGCAGCACCTCTTCCGGCGTCGTCAGTCCGTCCAGCACGATACGGCGGCCGTCTTCGATCAGCGTTCGCATCCCGAGCGTTTCCGTGGCGTAGGCCTTGATGACGCTGGCGGAGGCGCGGTCGGTCGTCATCTTCCGCACCGATTCGTCGATCACAAGCAGCTCGTAGATGCCGGTCCGGCCCTTAAAGCCGGTGTCCGCGCATACGTCGCAGCCCTTTCCGCGCATAAGAGTGCGCCCCTCCAGGTCCCGGGGCGTGATTCGCAGGGCGTCGAGCGCGCTCGCCGGCTCGACCGAGGGCTCGGTGCAGTTCGGGCAGTTCCGCCGCAGCAACCGCTGACCGAGGATGGCGACGATCGAGGACGCGGCGAGGAAGGGTTCGACGCCCATGTCGAGCAACCGGGTGATCGCACCCGGCGCGTCGTTCGTGTGGAGCGTGGAGAACACGACGTGGCCGGTGAGCGCCGCGTGGATGGCGATCTCGGCGGTCTCGTGGTCGCGAATCTCGCCCACCATGATCACGTCCGGATCCTGCCGCAGGAACGAGCGCAGGCCACTCGCGAAGGTCAGGCCGATGTTGGGCCGGACCTGCACCTGCCCGATGCCGAAGATCTGGTACTCGACGGGATCCTCGATCGTGAGGATGTTCGTCGTGGTCGAAGCCAGTTCGGTGAGCGCGCCGTAGAGGGTGGTCGACTTGCCGCTGCCGGTGGGGCCGGTCACGAGGACCATGCCGTGGGGCTGGCGAAACACCCGGCGGAAAAGGGAGATCACGTCCGGCGCCATGCCGATCGCCTCTAGACCGACGAGGGAGGTCGTCTTGTCGAGGATGCGCATCACCGCGCGCTCGCCGTACATCGTGGGCACGATCGCCACGCGCACGTCGATCGTGCGGCCCGCCATCTGAAGCTTGATGCGTCCGTCTTGCGGCAGGCGGCGCTCCGCGATGTTCATCTCACCGAGGATCTTCAGGCGTGAGACGAGCGCCGCGTGCATCCGCTTGGGCGGTCGTGCGATCACGTGCAGGATGCCGTCGAGCCGATAGCGCACCCGCACCTCGCGCTCGTAGGGCTCGATGTGGATGTCGCTCGCGCCGTCGCGAACCGCCTGCGAGAAGATGAGGTTGACCATCTGGACGACGGCGGTCTCGCTCGCCATCTGCTGCAGGTCGGCGACCCCCGCGTCCTCGTCGATCTCGTTGGCGTCCGACTCCTCGTTCGGCAGGCCGCCGAGCACGCGCTCGATAAACAGCTCCTCGATCTGGAGACGGATGAGCGTCGGGTCGGCGAGGACCGCGCGCACCGGGCGGTCGACGAGGATGCCGAGATCGTCGACCGCCCCGAGCGCCCCTGCGTCGCCCACGGCGGCCACGAGCGCGCCGCTCGGCTCGACTCGCAACGGAAGCACCTGATGCCGCACCGCGAAGTCGCCGGGGATGAGCATCAGCGCCTCGGACTCCGGCTTGGTCGTCCGGAGATCGACGAAGGGAAGAGGCTTGGGGTCGCGCCGGACGACCGGGGCCGCCTCAAACGGTTTTAAATCGCGGGTCATGCTTCGGTCCGGAGACGAGTCCCTAGCCTTGAAACGTGCAAGTATTCCGCGCGTTCCGGCGAAAGAGGCTTTTACCCTCCCCGCAGCCGAACCGAAAGCCGTGGGACTTTAGACCCGTCGCCGTCGCCGAATGAGGGCCAACGCGCCGACGCCCAGCGCGGCGAGGCTCGCCGGCTCCGGTACCGGCTGAATGTAGGCGGTGTTCGAGGCCGACGACATCGACCAACCGCTCACGGGCAATCCGTCCTTCGTGATCACGATGTTCTCGAGAACCAGGGTGTTCGAGTAGTCGGCCACGCCCGAGATCGAGCTGCCATCCGCGTACTGGGAGACGTACGTCGTTAGGCCCGCGAAGAAGTCGACGTCGACTGTGGTCGCCGTTCCCCAAACCACGTCGTAGCTGGGGGTAACCCAAAGTGCGTTCCCCTCATTCGTGCGCGGTGCGTAGAAGCCGCCGTTCGGGTCGTCGGTGAGGGCGCTCGTCGAGAAGTTCAGACCCGCTTGGACGTCGCCCGAGACGGAGCCGTCGAGCCGGAAGTAGTAATTGATCTTGTAGCCCGTGCCCTGGAACCCGGTGTAGGTAAAGGAGTCGCCCCAACCCGCGTTGCCGTGGACCGCGATCTGATCGGGAGATCCGTTCGGGTTAGGATCGCCGGTGCCATCGTAGTAAGGCGCGTTGGCGGCGTTGTAGTAAGAATTGCTCACCGTGCCCTCCCCAAAGACGTGGATCCGTCCGTAGGACGACGAGGAGTAGGCCGTGCCGTCAACCGTCATCATCTGGGTGGCACCCAGACTGTCCATGCCCGTAAAGCTCGCGTGGGCCACGTAAGGGTCGGTGGGGCCGTTCGCCGTGCCGTTGCCGTCGATGTTTACGAAGGCGCCGTCGTTGCCGTTGCCGACGTAAAGGCCTTGGAACGCTTCGAGGTAGGGATAGTTGCTTTGAGCGTGGGCCGCCGCAACGACGAGGAGAAGGGGAACGAACGCAAGGGAGCGTAGGCGACGCATCATGTCGATACCATCTTCGCACCCGGCCATTAGCGGCGTATTAGCGTGGCCTAAGCACTCTTACGGGGATTCCACCCTCTGGGCGACGAGAACGGCCGGCGGCATACGCCTTCCTTCGGCGACCCGCGCCTCAAAAGTCTCTTCTCCAAGACGGGATCGGAGGTCGTTCGCGAGCGCTTCGATCCAAGGCGGCCGCGCCGCTTGCGCCCGCTCGAGACTGTAGCCGGTCCGCTCCTGCAAGGCGAGAAAACTGCCGTAGAGTCGTGCGGACTGCTCTGGGAAACCCCAATCCGCCACGATGACCGCCTCGCTGACGAAGGCGTACATGGGCTCGTTCGTCGTGCCCAACCGAATGCCCGCCTCCTCCGCTTCTTTGAAATATCCGTACGCTTCCCCCCGACGGCCTTGAGGCCAAAGCGCCGCCGCCAGGAGAAGCGGCGCGAGCGCGAGTCGGCGCGAGAAGCGTGGAACGAGACCGTGAAGCTCCGTCGCGAGCGCCTCCGCCTCCCTTAGCTCCGCGTCGTTTCCCTCGACGTGCAGGGTTCCGCTTCGATGCGAGAGACAGGCTTCCAGGAGGGGACGATCCCCGATCGTCCGTGCTCGTGCCAAGGCGTGGGCGCTTCGGGCGAGGGACGCCTCGCGGCGTCCTTCCAAGTCGTCCAAGAACGCGAGGACCACTTCGGCGTGAATCTCGCCGAGTGCGTCGTTCGACGCCATGGCGTCGGCACGCATGGCCCGCGCGAACTTTCCTGCCTCTGCGAACCGGCCCGCATCGGGCAAGATCTGACACGCGGCATAGCGCCAGCGGAATCGGATATTAGGGTCAGGAACGCCGGGAAGCTCCTCCTCGGTGAACTCGATCCATCTTGCCGCTTGGCGGTGGTGGCCTCGCACGAAGGCATGGATCAGCGCGCCCGCAAGGCCGCTCCAAAACTCGGGCGAGCCTCGCCCGGTTTCGATGGCGAGCCGCAGGTTCTCGCCATCCGCGTCGAGCGGATGCATCGTCCGAAGATCGTCTTCCGAAGCGAGGGCGGCAAGGCGGAGGAACCTTGCCGCGTGCCGACGTCGAAGGGGTTCGTCGTCGGTGACGGAGAGAATTTCCCGAGCGTAGGCGCGAATCGGCTCGAGAAAGACGTACCGGATCTCGTCGCCGGCTTCGTCTTCGCGCAAGTTCACGAGCGATCGAACGTACAACTCTTCCAAAAACTCGTTCGCCCGGGGCTCCTCGCCGATCTCCGCCGCGGCGTCGGCAGTCCACCCGCCGCGGAACACCGACATCCGCGCGAAGAACCGTCGTAGATCCGGGGGCAGCGCTTCGACGCTGCCTTGGATCGCCGCCCGCAGCGAACGATGCCGCTCCGAGAGACCGCGTTGACGCGACCGCAAGTCCATCGCGTTCGCCTCAAGGGCCGCCGTGATGCTCGCGAGGGGCTGGACCGCGATCCGCGCCGCCGCGAGTTCCAGGGCAAGCGGCATTCCCGCGAGGCGACGGCAAATTGCGACGACCGGGAGCACGTGCCGCTCGCGAAGGACGAAGTCGGGCACCGCCGTCTGGGCCCGGTCGAGAAACAACTGCGCCGCCGAAGATTTCGTAAGCGCGGCGAGGTCCGCTTCGTCGGGCGGCGTGCCCAACGGGGGAACCGTTATCGTCACCTCGCCCGGAACCTCGAGCCGCTGACGGCTTGTGACGAGTGTGCGAACGTTCGGCGCGGCGGCGAGCAACCTGGGGAGGGAGGCCGCCAGCGACTCGACGAATCGCTCCGCGCCGTCGAGTACGAGGAGCGCCGGTTCGCGTCCCTGCAACACTTCCGCCAGCAGAGCGTCGGGGTCGCCCTCGCGGGGACGGATGCCGAGCGCCTGCAGAATCGATTCCGCGACGCGCCCCTCTTCGGCCTCCTCCAAGGGCACGAACGTCGCGGGCCACGCTCCCTTTGCCGCGGTCTCGACCGCGAGGCGGGTCTTCCCGATTCCGCCGGGACCGGTCAGGGTCACCAGCGGGTGCTCGTCTAGCCTTCGCCGTAGGACGGCGACTTCGTCCTCGCGTCCGAAGAAGCGGGTGAGGTAGCCCGGAAGGCGGTGGATCGGAGAGGTTGCGGCCGCCGTGGGAGGGGCCGCGGCCTCGGGAAGGCGATCCCTTGTGGCAAGCGTCTCGCGGAGCGCCTCGTAGCGGAGCTGATCCGGCCCGACCCATTCGTCGTAGAGCCCGGGCAGAAGGGGGCCGCGTAGCAGGCGAGCCGCCTCGTCGAAGAGGGCGGCGGCATAGGCTCGATCGAACTCGACCGCATCGCACCAGACC
>CAXUKB010000255.1:0-304 GCA_964251345.1 uncultured Fimbriimonas sp.
ACGTACGCCTCGATGCCGAGAAGGGGCGTACCCCCCTTCTTCTTGCACTCCATGTAGAACTCCATCACCCCGAACATCACGCCGTGGTCGGTGATGGCGAGGCTTTCCATCCCCATGTTGGCGGCGTACTTCACCATCTCGGGGATGCGGTTGGCACCGTCGAGGAGGGAGTACTCCGTGTGGTTGTGGACGTGAACGAACGACCGGCACATAGCGTATTGCCCTCCCCTCCTCGTCGCCTCGGCGGATCTCTCTCGCGTCCGCACAACCCCCATCGGGCGATGGGGAGGGGCCGGAGGTGGGG
>CAXUKB010000255.1:314-5056 GCA_964251345.1 uncultured Fimbriimonas sp.
CGATGGGCCCAGATCGATTTTGGAACGCGGAGTGTGTAGTCGAAGGCGAAGCCTTCGCGGAGTCTTCCGAACGAAGGCTTCGCCTCCGACTACAAACGCTTCGCGTTTAATTTCTGAATCCAGGCTTCTTCCTGCGACGCTTCTCTCATTTCTAAGAGTAAGCGAGGGGAGGGCTCCCTTATTCTAACGGCTCGGACCTCCGGATCGCCGCAATCTCGACGCGGTCGAGTCGCCCCATTGAGTTCAAACGAACCCGGATATTTTGTGGCGCAATCGCAAGCAGAACGTTAGCGGACCACTTTTCCCAAGGGACGCCGAGTTCAGCGCCCCTAAGTCAAATCTCAACCGGCTTAACGTCGAGTAACGTGCAGAGATGAACGGACGTCCCCTTACGTTTGCCGTCGGCCTTCTCGCCGCCACAATGGCTTCGGCTTCCAATCCCGTTGGGGCTTGGTCCGGAAGGATTCAGGTTCAACCTCCGACGCCCACAGTAAGCCTTTCCCCCGAACAGAAAGCCGCCATGTTGAAGTCCGTGGCGGCGGTCAACAGAGGCCGAATGCTCCTCACGATCCAGTCGGACCACACCTACACCATGCACACCGTGGGCGTGCCAGGCGCCCCGAACGAGAAAGGCACCTGGAGCCAGAAGGGAAACATCGTCACGCTCGTCAACGCGAAGACAGGCGAGAAACCCCAGCTTACGATGGGAGCAAACGGCAAAACGATGTCGATCGTGTATCCGAACGGGCTCGGTCGGATCACGTTCTCTCGCTAAGCCGACGTTAGGCCTCGCAAGGGCAAGGCGATGAACTGAGCGTAGAGAAACTGAATTGACAGGGGCACCGGCATAGGTCTTGGCCAACCCTCAGCGAACCTCCCTCCGGCCTTACCGTTCTCCGCGTCCTAAAGAAATTTCCATCCCTTGTCCACCTGCGAGGCGACGCACGCGAAAGGAACAAACGTTAGTGCGTCATCACTCGTGTCCCCTCCCCCACGGTTCCCCTTTCGTTCCTCAAGGGGAACCCTCTCCGGAGCATCTCCCGGGTACCGTCCCTCAATGATCCATTCCTTCGGGAGAATAGCCCGATGAAGTTCACCGACGGCAACTGGCTGATGCGGCCCGGCGTGACCGCGAACTACGCGGCGGAAGCCTACGAAGCCCGCGAAGCGGGCGGCGCGATCGAGATCCTCGCGCCCTGCCGGAACATTCGCCACCGGGGCGACACCCTCCAGGGCCCCGCCCTGACGATTCGTCTCGACTCGCCCCTGCCGGGAGTGATCCGGGTGCGGGTCGAACACTTCCGGGGCGTTCGCGATTCGGGCCCCCACTTCGCGCTCGACGAGTCCCCCGGGGAGACCACGGTGACGATCGACGAAGACCAGGCGACCCTCGTCGGCGGCGCGCTGAGCGCTCGCGTCGACCGCAAGAATTGGCGCATCGATTTCCTTGCCGACGGCAAGCCCCTCACCTCCAGCCTCGCCCGGTCCACCGCGATGATGGAAACCGCCGAAGGCAAGTTCATGACCGACCAGCTCTCGCTCGGCGTGGGCGAGGTCGTCTATGGCCTGGGCGAGCGATTCACCGCGTTCGTCAAGAACGGCCAGTCGGTCGACGTCTGGAACGCGGACGGCGGCACGAACTCCGAGCAGGCCTACAAGAACATCCCCTTCTATCTCACGAACCGGGGCTACGGGGTGTTCGTAAACTCGCCGGGACGGGTGGGCTTCGAGGTGGCCACCGAGAAGACGAACCGGGTCGGCTTCAGCGTCGAAGGCGATGCCTTGGAATACCTCGTCATCCACGGACCCACCCCGAAGGAAGTCTTGGAGAAGTACACCGCGCTGACCGGCCGCCCCGCGCTGCCGCCCAAATGGTCGTTCGGCCTTTGGCTCTCCACCTCGTTCACCACCGATTACGACGAGGCCACGGTGAACTCGTTTATCGACGGGATGGCCGAGCGCGACATCCCTTTGGGCGTGTTTCACTACGACTGCTTCTGGATGAAGGGCTTCCACTGGACCGACTTCGAGTGGGATCCCGCCGTCTTTCCCGATCCGCGCGCCATGCTCGCCCGCCTTCACGAGCGCGGGCTGAAGGTCTGCGTCTGGATCAACCCTTACATCGCCCAGGCCGCGTCGACCTTCGAAGAGGCCCGGGCGCTGGGCTACCTTGTCCACAAGCCCAACGGCGACGTGTGGCAGTGGGACCTCTGGCAGCCGGGTATGGCGCTCGTCGACTTCACGAACCCCGAGGCGACGGCGTGGTTCAAGTCGAAGATCGCCGGGCTTGTGGATCTGGGCGTCGACGCGATCAAAACCGACTTCGGTGAGCGCATCCCGACCGACGTCGCCTGGTTCGACGGCTCCGATCCGCACCGGATGCACAACTACTACACCGAACTCTACAACCGCGCGGTGTTCGAGATCTTGGAGGTAAAGAAGGGTGAGGGCGAGGCGGTCCTGTTCGCCCGATCCGCAACGGTCGGGGGGCAGAAGTATCCCGTCCACTGGGGCGGCGACTGCTGGTCGACCTACGAGGCGATGGCGGAAAGCCTGCGCGGCGGGCTTTCGCTCTGCCTCTCGGGATTCGGCTTCTGGAGTCACGATATCGGCGGCTTCGAAGGCAACCCGCCACCTGGGCTCTACAAGCGCTGGGTCGCCTTCGGCCTGCTCTCCTCTCACTCGCGCCTCCACGGTTCGGGCTCCTACCGGGTGCCGTGGCTCGTGGACGAGGAGTCGGTGGACGTGCTCCGCTTCTTTACCAAGCTCAAGGCGCGACTCATGCCCTACCTCTGGGCCAAGGCGGTGGAGGCGCACCAGACTGGCGTGCCCATGATGCGGGCGATGCACCTGGAGTTCCCCGACGATCCCGGCTGCGACACGCTTGATCGGCAGTACATGCTGGGCGATTCGCTCCTCGTCGCGCCCGTCTTTTCGGACGACACGGTGGACTACTACGTCCCGGCGGGCCGCTGGACCTCGCTCCTCGATGGCCGCACGGTCGAGGGTCCGCGCTGGGTCCGCGAGACGCACGGCTATCTCTCGCTTCCCTTGCTTGTTCGCGAAGGCGCGACGATCGAGATGGACGAACAATAATCTTAGCGGCATCCCTCCTCGTCACCTCGGCTCAAAGCTCGGCTCGCCGACGCGGGTGATGAGGCAGGGACGGGGGTGGAGATCCGAAGACGCGGGCGGGGCGCCTACGCCACGATCTCTTCGTTCGGTTAAGGAGCGATTAGATCGGGGACCTGCCGATGATCGCCCTTCCTCAACTTCGTCGCCCGGATCGTGGCGCCGCCGTGTTGCGTCACGTCGAACGACTCGAACTCGATTCGATAGCGACCGCGCGGCAGGCCGCCCGAGCGGTATTCGCCGTCGTCGTCCGCCTGAAAGCGCCGGACGATCGAGCCCTTCGTCTTGAACGGCATCTGCGTCAGCATTAGGTGAGCCCCGGCATAGGGACGACCGAACCGGTCGACGACGCGCCCCATGACCATGCCGTCCTGCCCAAACCAATGGCCGACCCGTTCGTTCCGGTGCTCGTCCGACTCGAACGGGAGGCGAACGCCGACCCAAAAAGGAAACAAGGCGAGAACGACCCAAAGGGTCACAACCGCCACCGCAACGTAAGCCCAAGGGATCGAGGGCGACGAAGATCTCGCAACGCGCGCCATGACTCCTTTTACGGAAAAGGGCGATTTCAGGTTCGACTCCCTTCGCGATAATTTTCCCGGAGGCTACGACTCACGTAAGCGCGAGCAAAGGAGAAAGGCGAAACCTTGGAACGCCTCCACGGAGGGCGCGGCTACAACCGCTGCGCGGTTAATAGTCCACGCGATTGAGAGTGTCCCTCCATCGGGCGAACGGCTCGCCTGCCGCCGGCGCGTCCAGCCGCACCATCCGCAGTTCTCGCTCGGTGGGCGACCGAGCGAGTTCCTCGTAGATGAAGGCGTCGTCGAAGCCGGCGGCGGCCGCGTCGGCGGCGGTCGCCGCGAAGACCACCGCGCTCGGGCGAGCCCAGTAGAGCGCACCCAGGCACATCGGACACGGCTCGCAACTGCAGTAGACCTCGCAGCCGTCAAGCTGAAACGAACCGAGGGCCGAACAAGCGGCGCGGATCGCGACCACCTCGGCGTGCGCGGTGGGATCGTGCGTGGCGGTCACCCGATTCACTCCCGTCGCCACCACTTCCCCGTTCCGAACCACCACCGCCCCGAACGGCCCCCCTCCGCGCGTCACGTTTTGGACCGCCAACTCGATCGCGAGTTGGAGATAAGGCAGACGAGAGTCAAGGTTATAGGGCATGGAGGCAAAGGAATGGTGGCACGCCCGATCAGGCGGCCGTTCCGCAGGTCGGGCAGTTTTCACGGCGCCGAACCCGCACCGTCCGCCACTCGGGACGAAGCGCATCGAGCATCAGCAACCGTTCCGCTTCTCCCAAGCCAAGGAGAAGCCGCAGCGCCTCGCCCGCCTGGGCCGCGCCGACCATTCCGACCAAAGGCCCGAATACGCCCGCCGCGTCGCACCCTTCCGCAGCCGGCTCGGTCCAGACGCAATCGTAGCAGGGACCGCCCGGGGCGAGAGCCAGTACCGTCCCATGGAATCCCGTTGCCGCTCCGAACACGACCGGGAGGCCCAAGGTGACCAACGCCCGGTTGAGGAGCCGCCGGGCGCCGAGGGAGACGGTCCCGTCCACCACCAAAACCACCCCGTCCAACAACTCCGCAAAGTTCGTGCGATCG
>CAXUKB010000255.1:5066-6066 GCA_964251345.1 uncultured Fimbriimonas sp.
CTGAGGAACGGCTTCGATCGCGGCGGCCGGATTCATCGCTTGCAAACGGTCCGTCGCCGCTTCGACCTTAGGGCGTCCAACGTCCGCATCGCCGAACAAGACTTGTCGGCCGAGATTCGAGCGATCCACCGCATCGCCGTCCGCCAGGCGTAACCGCCCCACGCCCGCCATCGCCAAGTAGGCGGAGGAGGCGCACCCCAAGCTACCGATTCCCACGATGAGCACCCGCGCCTCGGCAAGGCGGCGTTGACCTTCCCAACCGACCTCCGGTAGCCTCGCCTGCGTTTCGTACCGCTCGTTTTGCATCTTGGGAAGAATTATCATAGACTAGACAAGCGTTCACCTAGGAGAGACTATGCCCAGCATCCTCATCGTCGATGAGACCACCGCCGGAGGCCGCTTCGAAGCGCCGCCCCTTGAGATCGACGTCGAGCGTCCGACCCTGCGCGACCTGATCGCCTTGCGCGTTCGCGCCGAGGTCCGCCGCTATAACAACGAGCGTCCGGACCGATTCCACGGCCTCGTGCAACCGAGCGACCTGGAGCGGATGCTCAATGGCCCGCAGGAGCGACGCTTCCGTCCCGTCGATGCCGACCGGCAGGTCGAGATCGCCCTAGAGGCCTTTCGGGACGGTCGGTTCCTCGTGCTTCTGCCAGATCGTCAGGCCGAGGATCTCGACGAAGTCGTGGAACTCACGGACGGCGACGAGGTGGGATTCCTGCGGCTCGTTCCGCTGGTGGGCGGCTGATGCTCCGGCTCCCCTTCTTCAAGCGTCCGGAGGCCGACACGGACGAGAACGTCGCGGCGGTCGAGGCGTTGGTCGAGGCGATGCGACACGAGATGCGGGACGGAGACTGGTGGGGCGGTTCCGGTGCGGCAAAGACGGAGGAAGCCTATCCAGAACTGTTCGAGCGGGTGCTCAACGTTGGGGAAGAGGCTCGCGGTGCGATGGCGATGGCGCTGTTGCGCAAGGCACGTTCGATCCCGCGTCAAGGGTATT
>CAXUKB010000255.1:6076-7198 GCA_964251345.1 uncultured Fimbriimonas sp.
GGGTATTCCCATCGGGAGGATCGGATTCGCGAGGATCTGATCGTGCTTGCCGACCGCCTAGCAGTGGTCCGCGGCACAATCGAGCCGAGCCTCTATCCGGAACTGGTCGAGAATTGGGTGGCAGCGTCTCCTTACGACATGGCCTATGCCCGTCCGATTCGGATCGGCGAAGGAATCCTTGCCGACCACGGCCTGTCGTCCGAATTAGAAGAGGGGTTTCGCTTCCTTCTCACGCGTCTCGAAGATCCCCATCGATGGGGCAGTCCGAACGCCGATCAACGTCGACAAGCGTTGCGGATAAGGCAAATTCTCAATCCCGAAGAGGCCGCGAACCTCAGGCTCAGCGAGCCTTGGCAGATGCCCTTCCGTGCCCCGGCCTGGGTGCCGCTCCTCGACCATACGGCCACAGCAAAGGGAACCGCACCTTCGGAAAGGTGGACGAAGGCCGCGCGTCCAATCCTGAGCGCGGTGGGCGAGGAGCCTTTCCTCAACGCCTTCGAAGAATCGGTGAGCGCAATCGGGCGGATGACCGTCCTCGTCGACGCCATCCACTCCGACATGCTGCGCGGACTCGCTTGGATGGCGGGGCTCGTGGGCACACCGCGGGCGGCCTCGCTTCTGGGAAGGCTGGTGTTTGTCAGCGCGCACAAGCTGCCGAACTTTGGAGCGCGCTCGGCTAAAGGCTTCTCGGGCGCGGTCGGCGCCTTGGAGCGGATGGGAAGCTTCGCGTCGCTCGCCGAACTCTCGAACGCCCGCAATCGCGTAAAGACGGCCAGTCTGAGCGCCGCCCTCACCGTCGCCTTAAACCGTGCCGCCGCGCGTCAGTCGCTCCCCCTGGAGGAGCTCGAAGAGCTCGTCGTCCCCACCTTCGACTTGGCGCTTCCCGGCGTCCGGAGGGGAACGCTCGGCGATGTCGAGGCGACGCTCGAAATCATGGGGGCGACCGACGTCGAGATTCGCTGGACCCGCGGCGGCAAGCCCTTAAGGTCGCCGCCCGCCGAGGCAAAGGAGCTCGCCAACGAGATGAAGTCGGCGCAGAAGGAGATCGAGGCGACGCCCCCCGCGCACCGCCCTCCCCTGGAGGGGCTCATGCCCTCCGCCCCCCCCCCACCCTCCCCACCT
>CAXUKB010000256.1:0-7192 GCA_964251345.1 uncultured Fimbriimonas sp.
ATCGAGCGTCGTTCGGATCCAGTTCGGATCCCAGTCCATGCGCCAGACGTGGAACTTCGACGCCCACTTTGGATCCTTGGCGACGAACGCGGCGTAGGGGTGCCGTTGCGTGTTCCAGGTGCCGTCGCCCCATGCCGCGTTCGAGAGGATCGTGTCGTGGTAGTACTCCAGCAGATCGACCTCGCCGTTCCGGGGCCAGGCGCCGATCGTTCCCAAGGACCAGATCGCGGGCCAGAGGCCAGGGCGCGCTTCGATTCGCGCCCGGATCTCGAAACGGCCGTAGCGAAACTCGTGCTTGCCTCGGGTCACGAGGCAAGCGGAGGTGTACGCCGCCTCCTTCCGAGACGTTCGCCAGTCGGTCGAACCCTCCTGAAAGGCGGGGTTCGGTACCGTCTCGCGGCGTGCTTCGATAATGAGTCGCCCCTTCTCGACGTAGGCGTTCTCCCGCCGGTAGAGCTGAAGTTCTTTGTTGCGGACGAAGCCTTCCTGATAGTTCCAATTCGCCGGGTCGGGGGCGCCGTCTCGCTCGAACTCATCGTGCCAGACCAATCGGTACGGTGGCTCCGCTTGGGGGCCGAGAAGAGCGAGGGGCAGCATCACGAACGGACGTTACCTCCCGCCCGGTGTCACTCGGTCCGTCGTTCTCGTGGAGCGCGGGCGAGAAGGGCGTCCGCCATGGATCGAACCCGAGGCTGCTCGAACGACCACGAATTCCAAACGTCGCTCATCCAGCGAGAAAGAAGGTTCTCGTTTCCCAGCACATCGAGGATCGTCGTCTCGCCATCACGGTCGGGCGAAACGAAGATCGGCCACTGCTTGTCACTACGGCTCATCGAGACGTGGGCCTGCTGAACTTGCCGACCGGTGAAGCCATGCTCCAGCGCGAAGTAAAGACCCGCGAGCGCAAAGAACGTGCTCACCGGGCGGGCCGGACCGCCTGCATGTTGCGCCGCCCAAGCGTCGACCGCGTACTGGTGAACGAACTCGTCGTCTCCGAGCGTCAGCGTGCTTAGCGTCAATTGGTGGAAGGCGGCGAGGCACTCCCCAACGGCGTTGGCCCGCTCGGCGGGAGGCAGTCCTTCTGGTCTAAATCGTGCGCCGCAGCCTGGACACTGGACCATAAGGGAAACTTACCCCTGTGCCGCCACCGATCTTTTGGGTCTCCGGGCCTCCCGCGTCCGGCAAGACCACGTTGTGCGGGGCGCTGCTCGCCCGCTTTGAGCGTGGCCTGCACCTGCCCGTCGACGAGATGCGCGGCTGGGTCGCGAGGGGTATGGCCGACAGCGTGCCTTGGACCGATGAAACTGAGCGGCAGTTTCGCGTCGCCGAAGCGGCGGCCTGCGACGTCGCGCGGCGGTACCACGACGCGGGATTCGTCGTGGCGATCGATCACTGTCGAAACCCCGCGCGCCTCGATGAAGTGATTCGCGAGTCAGGGCTGTCGATGGTCAAGGTCCTGCTCGCTCCCGACCTCGAGACGAACCTGCGAAGAAGCCACACGCGTACCAACAAGGGTTTCGAACCGCACCTGCTCGACGACACGATCACGTTTACAAGCGAGCGGTATCGCAAGGACGTCAGTGACAAATGGCTCGTGGTCGACAACACCGCGATCAGCGTCGATGCGACGGTTGAGCTACTCTGTGCCGCCGCCCGCCTGATGTAACGAACCCATCGGGCGATAGGCGTCGCCCATGCCGCTGAACGCGCTGGACATCGACTCTCGCACCGCCTGTTCACGCGAGACCCAGCCCTTCGACGATGCGTACTGCTCGACGCCGGTGATTCGATTCACCCGAGCCGTCGAGCCGTTCGCCGTTGCGTACGTGTAAGGCCCGGGATAGAGGAACGCGCCGACGCCGAAGCCGGCCGCCGCGAAGAAGAGCGACAGCAGGAATCGCGAAGCTTTCACGGTCTTCATTACAACCCGGCGGCCATCCGGTTGCTCAAGAGGGACCAAAGCCTTAAGTCGATGTCGAAAAGCGGACAGGATTGCGAAACGAAATAGTGTGTTTGAAGCGAACCTAACCGCCCTCGTATTCTTCCCAGGGATACGGCCCGTGGGGCGCGCTTAAAGGGACACATGAAAGAAAGCATTCGGCTCACCGCACTCGCCGCACTCGCGGCATTCACGATCGGCTGCCACGGCGGCTCCAGCGACAGTTCCTCCGACACTTCGGCGACGACGGCCGGAGGCGCGAGCACGGCCGGAGCGACGCCCGCCGACTCGTCCACGAACACCGCCGCCGGGACGACGGGCTCCGGAACGACCGGATCCACGGCCGACGGCACGACGACCGGATCGACGGCGGGGACCGCCAGCACGGGCACGACCGGCATGAACACGACAACCGCCGGTTCCACAGGAACGACGGCGGGCGGAACCAGCGCCGGGACGTCGACCTCAGGGACGACGGCCGGAATGGGCGGCACAAGCGCCACCGGAGGCATGACCGCCGGAACGAGTTCCGGAACCGGCAGCACCTCCGGGACGACCTCGGGAATGTCGACGGCAGGCGGCACGACGTCTGGAATGTCGACGGCAGGTGGCACGTCGTCGGGTGCGGGGACGATGGGCGGCACCGCCGGCACCTCCGGTGGCACCGCCGGCACGACGGGCGGCACCGGCGCGGTCGGTGGCGCCGGTGGTGCGGCGGGAGGCGGTGCGGGTGGAGCGGGCGGCGGTGCGGGCGGCGGCTAGCTCGACCAGGGTTCGTCGAACACGTAACGCCCCGAACTGAACTCGGCCGTCCTGCCTCCCGATTCGGGAGGCAGGACGGTTTTTGCCGTTGTGTTCGGTGGGACCTCGAACGTCCAGTGAAGCCGACGATCCTCGATCCGCCATGCGCTGGAGAGACGGCCATAGGCCGTCTTGAGTGAGGCATCGGCGTGGGTGAGACCGCCGCCGGGACGAGGCGCGAGGAGAGAGCGGCGGTACCCGGGTACGTCGGGATCGAGGTCGATCCCCGCGACCGTCGAGGCCATCCAGTCGCCGATCGCCCCGTAGGCGTAGTGGTTGAACGAGTTCATCCCAACGTCCTGAAAGCCCTTGTCTTCGGTCCAACCGTCCCAACGTTCCCAAATCGTGGTCGCGCCTTGCGTCACCGCGTAGAGGTAACTCGGCCAAGATCGCTGCATTAGGAGGCGGTAAGCGACGTCGAGCCGTCCGCCCGCAGTAAGGACGTGGGGCAGGTAAGGGGTTCCGACGAACCCGGTCGAAAGATGATCGCCCCGCCCTTCGATGTCCTCGACCAACCGGTGGAGGGCGTCGGCACGTTGCGCTTGCGGAAGAAGGTCGAAGTGCAGGGCTAGAACGTTCGCGGTTTGCGTTTCTAGCTTCCCGGCGAACTCTCGGACGAAGGCGTCGCGCACGGTGTCCGCGAGCGCGTCGTACGCCGCACCATCTCGCCCGAGTACCCGTTCGATGCGGCCCATCAGCCGGGCGACGTGCGCGTAGAAGGCCGTCCCGATCGTCTCGTTCGGCGTCTCGGCCTGCGTGCTGAGCCAATCGCCAAAGCCCCGCCACTTCTGGTAGCCTTCGTACACGCGAATGCCATCGCGAGCGGACGAGGCAAGCCAGTCGACCCAGCGGCGCATGGAGTCCGCGTTGCGCTCCAAGATGCGCGGATCGCCGGAATGGCGGTACGCGGTCCAGGGGCAGATCACGACCGCGTCGGACCACGCGGGCCCGCCATCGTCGATGAAGTCCGCCCCGGGATCGGGCGCGACGGGCGGAATTCGACCGTCTGCCTTCTGCGAATCGGCGAGGTCGGTCGAGTACTTCTCCCAGAACGTGAGGGAGTCGGACAGGAACATCGACGTCTGGACGAAGACCTGCGCGTCGCCCGTCCAGCCCAGCCTTTCGTCGCGCTGGGGACAGTCGGTCGGCACGTCCAGCGAGTTGCCGCGCCAGCCCCATTCGATGTTGCTCCAGAGTTGGTTTAGGAGCGGCTCGGAGCAGGCGAAGGATCCCGTCGGCTCTAGATCGCTGCTAAGCACGACGGCCTCGACCTCCGCGTCGATCGGGAGTCCGGCGAGTTCGGCGTACTGAAATCCGTGAAAGGTGAACCGCGTGGTGAGGTCGTTCGTGCCTTCCGCGAGGGTGAAGTGGTCCGTCGATCGCGCGGCCCGGTAGTTCGCGGTGTAGAGCTTGCCCTCGTCCAGCCGTTCCGCGTAGCGCGCCGTGATCGTCTCGCCGCTCTTGCCGGCCGCCCGAATGCGGATGCGTCCCACGAGGTTCTGCCCAAAGTCGAACAGGTTTTCCGTCCTTGAGACCGGCTTAAGGACACGCACGGGCCGAATCGGGGGCGAGTTCCACGCGACGATCTCGCCCGAGTAAGGCGCGGCGTTCCGGGCATCGCCGATCCGCTCTCCCTTTCGGGCGACCACGTCCTCTCCGTCCAAAAGGTCTTCGCTCAGAACCTCGGAGACGAAGGCCTTCCAGGTGTCGTCAGTGCCGAAGGTGAGCCGCTCGCCGCTCTTGAGCGTAACCTCGAGCTGAGCCCGAACCTGCGGCCGCTCTCCGTAGAACTGGCGCTCGCGCCAGCCGATCTTTCCGCAGAACCAGCCGCTCCCCAGGGAAGCCCCCAAAAGATTCGCGTCCTTTCGCATCATCGTGGTCACGTCGTAGGCTCGGTAGCGCACTCGCTTTCGGTAGTCCGTCCAACCTGGCATGAGTTCCACGTCGCCCACGATTTTGCCGCCGATGCGGAACTCGACCAACCCTAGCGCGGTGACGTAGAGGCGCGCGGAAGCGACCTCGTCCGGAAGGGCGATCTCCGCCTGAAGGTCGACCGCCGGAACCGTCGTGCGCGGTCCGCCCGCCAAGGGACCCTCGATCCAGTTCGCCGCCCAGTCGTCGGGTTGTAGCAGACCCATCTCGAACTGCGACGAGGCGGTGGTCTCGCCGGACGTTCCCCAGGCGGTGACCGACCACACGACCTTTTGGCGGCTCTGGAGCGGCGGCCCCTCGTAAGCGACGGCCACGCTCTGGTCCGACTCGACGCGTCCGGTGTCCCAACCGTTGTCCGAAGTGACGCGATAAGCGACCTGAACGCCTTCGGAAAGCTCCCAGCTCAAACGGGGCCGGGTCTCGCCGAGGCCGAGGGGCTCGGATTGGTACTCGCAACGGAGACGGAGGAGGTTCATGGTTTCTTTCGGTGGGAGAACCGGAGTTCGAGCTAGACTTCTTTCATCCCTTGCGGGAGGACCTTGCGGGTACCCGAGGCGTCCACTCGGATGTGAAGCGGACCGTGCGGTGTGCGCAGGGTGCCTTCGGCCCACTCCAAGCCGCCGAGTTGGGGCTTGATCCGGACGGTCTCCATGCCCGGCGCCGTCGGCTGAACTCCGAGGAACGTGGTGAACAGGTGATAGATGGGGTGCGCGCCCCAGGCGTGGCAGTCGCTTCGCGTCGGCTCCGGCATCTCAACGACGGTCCGTAGCCCCTCGTTGAGGAGGCCGTACCAAAGCCCGAGGCGTTGGAGAATCTGGTCGGTGCGTCCCACCTTGCCGAGCGCTTCGAAAAGGTAGTGATCGAAGTAGACCGTGGTCCTTGCCAAGGTCTCCCCAGAAGCGATCGGCGTGTCTGCGATCTTCTTGACCGCCGACTCCCCATGCCTTGCGCCGGCGAGCAACGCGAGGCATTGGGCGTGCTCGCTCCAATGCTCCTGGGACAAATCGTCCGCATAGAGTCCCTGCCTGGTGGACCAGAACCGCTCCTCGGCGGTCCTCAAGACGCGTTCGTGCAGTTTCCGTTGCCGAGCCGCTAACTCTGGTTCGCCCATCCACTCTTCGAGTTCGGCCGCCATCCGGGAGACCAGTGCGAGGTGGAAATTCAGAATCCCCGACACGCCCCAGTGCGCGCCTTCGGGCGCACCATCTCTCCAGCTCGGTACCCAGTCGACGAAGTTCCATCCATCGAGCGCATGGTAGAGACCGTCGGCGTCGACTTTCCTGCGATAGGCGTCGAGCACCGCTCGGACGCCGGGCATGAGCTCATGCACGAAGGCAAGGTCGCCGCGCCAGAGGGCGAAATCGTGGACCATCGCGACCCACCAGAGAGAAAAGGTGGGAATCGTCTGCCGAATTCGCGACGGGTAGCGGCTTCGGGTTAGCCCATCGGGGCCACGGCTCCGGTCGAACGCGAGCAGGGCCTGTCGCGCGAGACGGTCGTCGTCTTGAGTCACGTAGGCGACGAGGCACTGCAGGCGCGTGTCGCCGACGTACTGAAGCTGCTCGTAAAACGGGCAGTCCATCGTCGTCTCGTGGGTGCACATCTGGAGCGTTCGAAAGCCTAGCCGCTTCACCCGAGCGAGACGCGGGTCGCTGGAGCCGAACTCGCTTACGTCTTCGTAGGGATAGCGGGTTTCGAGCAGGTCCAGCGAGACGATCGTGAGCGGCTTATCCACCGTCTCGACGACGATCTCCACGTAGCGGCCGGCTTCCCACCAAAGCGTCCGGTGCCGCTCGTCGCCCCCGCCGGCGACGAAGCGGTCGCCTACGCCGTCCTCTTGGCTCCCGATCGACTTGAACCGTTTGCCCTCGATCTCGTCACGGTTGCCCTTGGCTTCGTCCGGGCCGAACAACGCCTCTTGCCAATGGACGCGCACGGTGGCATTCCGTCCGCCGCGAAGGTGGAGATCCGGGTACGCGCAAACGTACTCCTCGAGGTCGAGCAGCACGCGGCGCTTGGTGTGGGGCGCGATCGTCAGGGGGTGACCCCCGACCAGCGCCTGCCAAGCCGCGACCTCGGCCGGGATCGAATCCTCGCGCCGGATCGGAATGGCGTGGGTGTCGCCGCCGGGATGGAAGGCGACGTGCCGGATATTCCCGCCAAGGAACGGCGCTTTCCATTGAGCGGGGAGGATGGCGGGTACGAGCATCCGCCCCGGTTCCATGTCGTTGGCGCCTTCGTGGGCGTACGCCTGGTCATGGATCGGGGAGGTCGACCAAGCGAGGGTGTCCGCGCCCGTCTCCCATCCCCAAGGGAAGCGGCGGCCATCGAGCTCCATCTTCAGGCCCGTGCCCCAAGCGACTCCCTTCGGCAGGAAACCATGACCCGGCAGGATCGCCGACTCCCACTTTGCCACGCCCGTATCGAGGGGGGCGCCCTCGGCCGCGAGAAGGAAGCCGTGTCCGTGCGTGAGCTGCGCGTAAGGCGCCTCCAGACGGACGCCCAGGAGGGGGGGGGAAA